>NZ_JAMYVK010000007.1:0-189255 GCF_040323975.1 Mesorhizobium sp. M0019
ACGTCTCGCAAGCCATGATCCTTGTCGCAATGGGCGGCAATCTCATCCGCCGAAACGCTCACCCGTGAATTTCAAAACGGACTCTTAGCGCACGGGCGAGCCGCCCTTCAGTGGTGGTGGGCGGAAACGCTCTTGACGTATTCGGACACCAGTTCCCTCGGTGCCGACTGACTGACGTCGCCGACACTAAGGATGCCGACCATCCGCATATTCTTGTTGATCACCGGCAACCTGCGGATTTTCAGTTCTTCCATGTGCCGTACGGCCTTGGCCAGATCGTCGTCTTCGCGGCAGCAGTGAATGCCGGCCGTCATAACATCGCGCGCCGTTGCGATGCGGCCGTCGAAACCATCTTCTGCCAGTCCGTTGCAGACAATATCGCGGTCGGTCACCATTCCGATCAGTCGGTCGTTCTCTCCAATGGGAATCGACCCGATATCCTGGGCTCGCATCATTTTCGCCAGTTCGGTGACAGCGGTTTCGGGGCTGACCCAGTCGACACCCTTATGCATTGCGTCTTTGACTTTCATGGCGGACCTCCCTTGCTGGGTTGGTGAATGTCCCCCTGTCCCATTCTAACGCGGACGGGGTTTGGCTGCCAGAGGTCATCATCCAGACCCGCATTTTGCGGTGGTTGTCATGCGGAATTACGGTGACAGTGCACTTTTTACCATGTCGCTCCCGCCGCATGGTGCACCTTGCCCGCGTTCCCGGTCTGCCGCATCCCCCAGCATCGATAACCGCAACATCGGCGACGCGGCAATATTCGATGAGCGGTCCTTGTGGAACGCATAGTCTTCGGACGTGAAAACACTTTGGCTCGCCTGTACGGTGCTGCGGCAGACCGGGAACGCGGGCAAGGTTACACGATGCGGCGGGGCGAACATGGTAAAAAGTGCACCGTCACCGTAATTCCGGTGCACTATTTTCTTTTCGCCGCCTGGCTCGTTTCCGGGTTTCTCGGCTTTGCCGATTTGCCCGGCGATACTCTCGGCCCCCGGGTGCATCGAAAAACCGCGACATCGGCGACGCGGCAATACTCGATGAGCAGTTCTTGCGGAACATATATTCTTCGGACGTGAAAACACTTTGGCTCGCCCGTACGGCGCTGGGGGTGCGGCAGACCGGGAACGCGGGCAAGGGTTCGTTGATCAGCGGTATCCCGGGGAACAGATGCAAGCGAGCGCATCTATTTTCCTTCAAACGCCGTTACGAACCCGTTCCGAATTGGTCAGGGCTTCGCCGAGGCGGCCCACCGCTTGTTTCAGTGCCTTTTCCGCGGAATCGGTTAGCGATTTAGCGCCGCCCTCGCAGAGGACACCTGCATCGCCTTGTGCATTTCCCTGACCTTCCACAGTTGAACCGAGCAATCGACCTTTTCGACCGTCAACAGTTATCGAAGCAACCAAGTCAACATCGGTTTCTATGCCGGCAGACCAAAAACCTGGTACAACCCGCAGTCGGGCATTCATCTCTTCGCCTTTGACCATAATCATCCCACGGCTCTTACGCTCCGCGAGGCCAGCGGCATCGACTGGCTGATCCACGATCTCGAGTTCTGTGACGAGGGATTCCAGCGTCTTGCGGACAGATCCGGAGAACCCGCTTCGCATATCGATCGGGTAACTGTGAGCGGCGCAATTTAGATCCGAAGGCTTGATCGATCTATTTAGCGCGGTGGAGTCTATAAACAGCAGATATTTTCCAGGGAGCTTTTCGCCGTAGCTCGAATAAACGTTATAAGCGGCGATTGGCATTGGCTCGGCTTTATATTGACACCCGGCAAGCGTAAACGCGGCCGCAAAAACGGCAAACTTTCTACATTTCATCCCTATCCCCCCAAGCAGAAGGAAGTATTGCGCAAGATCAGCGCGGACGCAAGCATTGTTTGACACAAGTGCATTGCGTGATGATCGAGCAAAATCGTGTACGTGTATTGAAAGAGAATCAATTGGCTGGGGAACCTGGATTCGAACCAGGACTAACGGAGTCAGAGTCCGTGGGTCTACCGTTAACCTATTCCCCAGCAGGCGCGGCTGTTGAAAACCACGCGGGCAGGGCGGCGACGTCGCCGCGCGTGCCTTGTAGCCGCCGCCGGAAAATAGTCAACCCTGTGTCTGGGTGCAATCGTCGGCTTCCGGCGCTTCAACTCTCGCTGCGGCTGTATTGCGAGTGCTCGAAGAACAGCACCACGCCGAGCGCGATCAGCAGCGGGATGATCAGGTAGAACAGCCGGAACACCAGGAGCGCCGCCAGTACGCCGACCTGATCCATATGCGACAAGCCGGCAAGGAAGACCACCTCGAACACGCCGAGCCCGCCCGGCGCGTGCGAGATCTGTGCGATCGAGAACGACACCAGGAAGACGCCGAGCACGATGAAATAGCCGGGATTGCCGGTGGCGGGCAGGGCGAAGAAGATGATCGCCGCCGCCGCCAGCAGCTCGATCGGGCCGACCAGCAATTGCCGCGCCACGATCGGCAGCGCCGGATAGTGCAGCTGAAAGCTGCCGATCCTCAGCGGCCTGAGATGCAGCCAGCTGCCGAAGACATAGGCCGCCACCACGAGCAGCATGGCGAGCCCTCCCGCCTGCGCCAGCCGGTGATGCGGCGTGCCGGAAAACCGGTCGATCACCTCGGGCTCGAGCAGCAGGACGATGCTTGAGACGAACAGCGTCGACAGCACGAAGGTGATCCAGCAGATCGCCACCAGAATGCCGACGTCCTGCCCGGTCAGGCCCCTGGTGCCGTAGGCGCGGTAGCGGATCACCGCGCCGGAAAACACCGAGCCGCCGATATTGTGCGACAGTGCGTAGGTGGTGAACGAGCAGAAGGTGACGAACAACCACGAGACTTTCTTGCCGATGTGCAGCAGCGCGATGTGGTCGTAGCCAGCGAGCGAGGCATAGGCGATGACCGAGCTCAGCGCCGCCAGCACCCAGCCGCGCGCCGGGATGGCGATTATGCCGGCCCAGACATCGTCGAGCGAGATGCCGCGCAATTCGTGCAGCAGCAGCCACAGCGAGAACACCACCGCGGCGATGCCGATGACGGGCCAGAAATAGCGGCTCCAGTTCATTGCCTGACGATCATGCGTTGCAGCCCGTACCCGTTTTCCGGTTCGCAGCAGGAAACCGCCCGCGCTCCCGAATGGTTCATTTCAGAAATGCCTCATTGAAGCCGGCTATTCAACCGGGAAGGCGCGTTGTGGCGCTCGCGCCTTCCCTTCTCCCCTTGTGGGAGAAGGTGGATCGGCGCGCAGCGCCGAGCCGGATGAGGGGTGCCGGAAGGAGCTCGGCTCGAAAAAATAAAATGATTTGAACGGGTTACATCTTCAATGCCGCGATCCGTCCAGCACCCCTCATCCGACCGAGCTTCGCTCGGCCACCTTCTCCCACAAGGGGAGAAGGGGGTCACCGACGTCGCCGCCTTCACGCCGCCGGCAAAATTCGCCGTGAGCACTCTTGGTGATCCGGCCCGGCGCTGATAGTCTGGCGGCAACTTGAACATGTAAAAGCGCCTGCTGCGTCCGGTCTCCGGTTCGCGCGGCGCCGGAAGGAACGACAGTGGAAGACCACGAAGCCGGCGCTGGCGCGCCGGAAGTGGGCGTGTCCAGGGGTTCGCCGACGCCGTCCGGCCAGGCAAGCCCATCCACCGGACGCTACGGCCGTCAGATGCAGCCCCGGTCGGGTAACGGACAGGCTGGCGACACGTCCCACGACCACAAGGGCCAGAACGGCCCGCATCAGAACGGCAAACCCAAGAAGCGGCGCAAGCGGCGGCGCGGGCGCAAGGTTTTCGCACGCGACGAGGCTCGTCCGGGGATAACAGGCACTTCGGTGCCCGTCGCCGGCGGGGCCTCGGCCGCTCGCCCGTCCCAGCCAGCGGCTTCGATCGCGCCGCAGTCCTCGATCGCGCAATCGGCTTCGATCGCGCAATTGCCTCCAACCTCGCCAAGGCCGGGGCAAGGTGCCCGCACACCGCCGCCGCTGCAGGAATTGCCGGTGTTTGCCGCGCTCGATCTCGGCACCAACAATTGCCGCCTGCTGGTCGCGGTGCCGACGCGCCATGGCCAGTTCCGCGTCATCGATGCGTTCTCGCGCATTGTCAGGCTGGGCGAGGGCCTTACCGCCAATGGTCGGCTTGGCGACGCCGCAATGGACCGCGCGGTCGAGGCGCTGAAGATCTGCGGTGACAAATTGCGCAACCGCAAGGTCAGGAAGGCCAGGCTGATCGCCACCGAGGCCTGCCGAACCGCCGCCAACGGCGTCGAGTTCCTCGAGCGCGTCGAGCGCGAGGCCGGCCTGAAGCTCGAGATCATCGACCGCCAGACCGAGGCGCGGCTGGCGGTGTCGGGCTGCGGCTCGCTGGTCGAGCGCGACACGCAAGGCGTCGTGCTGTTCGACATCGGCGGCGGCTCGTCCGAAATCGCGCTGATCGACCTCACCGGTCAGCGCTCGCCAAGGCTTGCCAACCATATCGTCTCGTGGACGTCGCTGCCGGTCGGCGTCGTCTCGCTGGCCGAGCGTTTTGGCGGCCGCACGGTCACGCGCGAGATCTTTGGCGCCATGGTCGAGGATGTCGCAATGCGGCTGCGCGCCTTCGACGAGCGCGACCGGCTGAGCCACCTCCTGTCCAGCCCGAAATTCCATTTGCTCGGCACCTCGGGCACAGTGACGACGCTGGCCGGCGTCCACCTCGATCTCGAACGCTACGACCGCCGCCGCGTCGACGGGCTGTGGATGGATCGCGACAGCGTCGACCGCATGGTCGAAAAGCTGGTCGGCTGGGATTTCCAGCAGCGCGTCGCCAATCCCTGCATCGGCGCCGACCGCGCCGACCTGGTTCTGGCCGGCTGCGCCATATTGGAGGCGATCCGTGCCGTCTGGCCGTCGGAGCGGCTGCGTGTCGCCGACCGTGGCCTGCGCGAGGGCATACTGAGCGAATTGATGGCCGATGACGGCGTCTGGCGGCGAGGCCGGCAATGACCAAGAAACCGGAAAGACCGAGCTCCGCCGGCATTCGCGTGCTGAAGACGAAGATCAAGAAGAAAAGCGGCTTGAAGGAATCGTCGCGCCGCTGGTTGCAGCGCCACATCAACGATCCCTATGTCCAGCGCTCGAAGGCCGACGGCTATCGCTCGCGCGCCGCCTACAAGCTGATCGAGATCGACGACAAGCACCATTTGCTCAAGCCTGGCATGAAGGTGATAGACCTTGGTGCGGCACCCGGCGGCTGGTGCCAGGTCGCCGCCGCGCGTACCAAGTCGACCGCGGAACACCCTAACGTCGTCGGCATCGACTATCTCGAGATGGACGCCGTGCCGGGCGCGCCGGTGCTGCTGATGGATTTCCTCGATCCGCAGGCACCCGAAAAGCTGGCCGAGACGCTGGGCGGCCAGCCGGACATCGTGCTTTCAGACATGGCCGCACCCACCACCGGCCACAAGCGGACCGATCACATCCGCACCATGCATCTTTGCGAGGTGGCGGCCGATTTCGCGCTGTCGGTGCTGAAGCCGGGCGGACATTTCCTCGCCAAGACGTTTCAGGGCGGCGCCGAAAACGAATTGCTGGCCAGGCTGAAGCGGAATTTCCGCTCGGTCCACCACGTCAAGCCGCCGGCCTCGCGCGATGAGTCGGTGGAGCTTTATTTGTTGGCGAAGGATTTTAAGGGGTAGCGCCCTTTCCTTCTCCCCTTGTGGGAGAAGGTGGCCTCGCGAAGCGAGGTCGGATGAGGGGTGTTCCAGCTTGGCAACACGCTTGCAGTTATCATCGCCTCATTTCTTCAAACACCCCTCAACCGTCTCGGCGCTGCGCGCCGATCCACCTTCTCCCACAAGGGGAGAAGGGAAGGGTTCCTCAACTCCCCGGCGGGCTCACCGGCTCCAGCGTCTTCGGCGGCGTCAACCTGCCATGTCCCGACACGGCATTGCCGGCGTCCGGCGCCAGCCGCATGAACGACAGCGAGGCTGCCGCCGACACCGCCGCTACGATGAAGAAGGCGGTGTGGAAGTCGCTCAGCGTCAGCGGGCCGCCATGGATATTGGTCGACACTTCCAGGATGCCGCCGGCCAGCGCCACGCCGAGTGCGATCGCCAACTGCTGGAACACCGCCGTGATCGGCGTGGCCTTGCTGGTGTCGGCGGCCGAAATCTCGGCGTAGGCAAGCGCATTGATGCCGGTGAAGAACATCGACCGGATGAAGCCCCCGGCGAGCAGCATGGCGAGGATCAGCCCATAGGGCGTGTCGGGTGTGAACAGGCCGTTGATGGCGATGGACGCGGCAGCGATGAGCGAGCCTGAAATCAGCACCCGGCGGAAGCCGGCGACCCTGAAGATCAGGGCAGTGACGAATTTCATGCCTATGGCGCCGATCGCCGAGACGAAGGTGATCATGCCGGACTGGAACGGCGTCAGCCCGAAACCGATCTGGAACATCAGCGGCAACAGGAAAGGTACGGCACCAATGCCGATGCGGAACAGTCCGCCGCCGAGCACCGACGAGCGGAACACCCGATTGCGAAACAGCTCGAGCGCCAGCAGCGGATTCTTGGCGCGGCGCGCGTGCAGCAGGTAAAGCACCGCCGATGCCAGCCCGACGGCAACGGTGATAAAGCCGGCAACTGGCGGCAGAGCCGGCAGGCTGACCACCGACAGGCCGAACACAATGCCCGATGCCGCCAGCCCGCTCAGCACGAAACCGATGAGATCGAGCGGCGGCGTCTGCGCGGCGTCGGTCTTCGGCAGGAAACGCGTGGCCAGCCAGATGCCGATCAGCCCGATCGGCACATTGATCAGAAAAATCCAGTGCCAGGAAAAATAGGTCGTGATGAAGCCGCCGACCGGCGGGCCGACCAGGGGGCCGACCAGAGCCGGGACAGTCAGCCACGACATGGCGGCAACGAGCTCGCTTTTCGGCGTCGCGCGTACCAGCACCAGACGCCCGACCGGCGTCATCATGGCGCCGCCAATGCCTTGCAGGAAACGTGACACCACGAAAGCCGGCAACGAATTGGAAATGGCGCACGCGACCGAACCGACGATGAACACGGCGATCGCGGCGCGGAAGACATTCTTGGCGCCGAAGCGGTCGGCCATCCAGCCGCTGATCGGAATGAAGATCGCCAGCGATACCAGATAGGCGGTCAGCGCCAGCTTGAGCGCGATCGGGCTGGTGTGGATGTCGATGGCGATCGCCGGCAACGATGTCGCGATGACGGTCGAATCCATGTTTTCCATGAAAAGAGCGACCGCCAGGATAAGCGGAATGGTGCGGTTCACGATGGATCCGGTCTTGAAATGCGCGTCGCGATTCTTGCCGGCCTTGGGGGCCAAACCGACAGGTAGGGCGGTTATCACGGCTTGGCCCGGATGTCGCATTAATTTGCTGTCACGTTTGTGCGACCGCAAGTCTCGCAGCCCCTAGGGCAAAATGCAGCTTCGCCACTACACAACCATCGGCTTTTCAACGGCGATCGGACGTGTTACGAGCCAGCGCCAATCCTGAAAGGGAAGAAGACGAGTCGGCGCTGTCCATCAGGGCGAGCGCCTTTCCTGCATTCCGAGGGCTGGCCATGGCAAAAATCATCGAGACGTCCACCGGCGCATTGGCGCTGACCTTTGACGACGTGCTGCTGCAGCCGGGTCATTCCGAGGTCATGCCCGGCGAGACCGACATCCGCACCCGCATCGCTGGCGACATCGACCTCAACGTGCCGATCCTGTCGGCCGCCATGGACACGGTCACAGAGGCGCGGCTCGCCATCGCCATGGCCCAGGCCGGCGGCATTGGCGTCATCCACCGCAATTTCTCGCCGGCCGAACAGGCCGAGCAGGTGCGGCAGGTGAAGAAGTTCGAGTCCGGCATGGTGGTCAATCCGGTCACCATCGGTCCCGAGGCGACGCTTGCCGATGCGCTGGGTCTGATGCGCACCTACAGCATTTCGGGCATTCCGGTGGTCGAGAACGGCGGCACCGGCGGCCACACGGTCGGCCGGCTCGTCGGCATCCTGACCAACCGCGACGTCCGCTTCGCGTCCGATCCGGCGCAAAAGGTCTATGAGCTGATGACCCGCGAGAACCTGATCACGGTCAAGGAGAACGTCGATCAGGACGAGGCCAAGCGGCTGCTCCATCAGCACCGCATCGAGAAGCTGGTTGTGGTCGATCGGGACGGCAATTGCGTCGGGCTGATCACGGTCAAGGACATCGAGAAGTCGCAGCTCAACCCGCACGCCACCAAGGATGCGCAGGGGCGCTTGCGCGCCGCCGCCGCCACCAGCGTCGGCGATGACGGTTTCGAACGGGCCGAGCGCCTCATCGACGCCGGCGTCGACCTTCTGGTGATCGACACCGCGCACGGTCATTCGCAGCGCGTTCTGGATGCGGTGACGCGGGCCAAGAAGCTGTCCAACTCGGTTCGCATCCTGGCCGGCAACGTCGCCACCGCGGAAGGCACCTTGGCGCTGATCGATGCCGGCGCCGACGCGGTCAAGGTCGGCATCGGGCCAGGCTCCATCTGCACCACCCGCATCGTCGCCGGCGTCGGCGTGCCGCAGCTCTCGGCGATCATGTCGGCGGTCGAGACGGCGCAGAAATCCGGCGTTTCGGTCATTGCCGACGGCGGCATCAAATATTCGGGCGATCTCGCCAAGGCACTGGCCGCCGGCGCAAGTGCTGCGATGATCGGCTCGCTGCTGGCCGGCACGGACGAGAGCCCGGGCGAGGTCTATCTGCACCAGGGCCGCTCCTTCAAAGCCTATCGCGGCATGGGCTCGGTCGGCGCGATGGCGCGCGGCTCCGCCGATCGTTATTTCCAGGCCGAGGTGCGCGACACGCTGAAACTGGTCCCGGAAGGCATCGAAGGGCAGGTGCCGTACAAAGGACCTGTGTCTGGCGTGCTGCACCAGCTTGCAGGCGGCCTGAAAGCCGCTATGGGTTATGTCGGTGGCCGCGACCTTGCCGATTTCCGCGAGCGCGCCACTTTTGTGCGGATATCCAATGCCGGACTTCGTGAAAGCCACGCCCATGACGTCACGATTACCCGCGAAAGCCCGAATTATCCTGGCGGAGCCTGACCGTCATGCGTCTTGGCGCAATCTGGCGGCAATGATCCTGCGGCTGTCGCGCCACGCGGCCGCACTCTGTACCGCCACCGTGGCGGTTTTCATCATCATGACGGCGATGGAGTTCCTCTATTTTCGCCAATTGAGCGGCGGTCTGCCGTCGCTCGACATGCGCTATACCGGTTTCACCCCGGATGAGGGCATGGCCTGGCTAACAGCCCTCGGCCGGCGCGGCAGCGAAATTATTCTCGTCTGGCATTACCTGACCTTCGACCTGCTTTTTCCGGCGCTGCTATCGCTGACGATGGTCAGCCTGATCCTGGCCACGGGCCGGCGGCTGAAGAATTTCCGTGCACTGCCTGCGCAAACCCAGTCGATATTCGCGGTTGTGCTGGTGCTGCCCTACCTGCTTACCGACTATGCCCAGAATATCGCCGTGGCTCGTCTTTTGTCCGATTTTCTGTCGGCCAATCCGGATTCACTATCCTTCGCCTCGGCGCTGATCGTCACCAAGTTCGCCCTACTGGCGATACCAGTGACGGTCATTGCGGCTTTCACTCTGATGGCTCAGAAACGGCCTTGAAGGCTGGGTGACAACGACAGGGGGCGTCTTGAACCAGACCGCGATCTTCTGGCCGATGCTGGCGCAGGTGCTGCTGGTCTATATCGTCTATATCGTAATGGGCCGGCGCCGCTATGGTGCGGTCAGGTCGGGCGAAGCCAAGACCGGCCAGTTCAAGACGCGCTCGACGGAGCCTGGGTCCAGTATCACCGTCGCCGACAATCTGAGCAACCAGTTCGAACTGCAGGTGCTTTTCTACGTCTTATGCTTGACGCTGCACGTGACCAATGGCGTCAATTATCTGACCTTGGCTCTGATGTGGATATTTGTCGTCTCCCGCTATCTTCACGCGTCGGTCCACTTGACCAGCAATCGGCTAATCCTGCGCAGCAGGGCATTCTACCTGGGCGCGGTAGTTCTTGCACTTGGCTGGATATGGCTAGCGCTGCATCTGCTCGGCTTGGTCTGAGCAAGCTCAAGGCTACAAATCGAACACAGCGATCTTGCGCTTGTCGAACCTGATGGCGAGTTCACCGCGCACCAGCTTGAGCGCGGCCTCGCCGAAGACGGCGCGCCGCCAGCCTTGCAATGCCGGCACGTCGGCTTCCTCGCCCTCGGCAGCGATGCGGTCGATGTCGTCACTGGAGGCGAGTACCTTGGATGCGACGCCCTCCTTTTCGGCAACGATCCGCAGCAGCACCTTCAGCAACTCCGCCGCGGCGCTTGACCCCTCCGGCGGCTGGAAGCTCTTCGGCAGCTTCGGCATCTCTTCCCTGGGCAGGGCAAGGGCAGCGTTTACCGCGCCAAGCAGTGCCGTCGCCGTCGACGAGCGCTCCCAGCCCTTCGGCGTGGTACGCAGCTTGCTCAGCGCCGCAGCGTCGCGCGGCGCCTGCTGCGCCACTTCGTAGATCGCATCGTCCTTGAGCACCCGGCCGCGCGGCACGTCGCGCTCGCGCGCTTCGCGTTCGCGCCAGGCGGCCACCGCCTGCACGATCGCCAGTTCCTGCGGCTTGCGCAGCCGCATCTTGAGCCGCTTCCAGGCATCCTCGGGATGCGGATCGTAGGTCTCGCGCGAGGTCAGCACGTCCATCTCCTCGTTCAGCCAGTGGGCGCGGTTTTCCCGCACCAACTCGGCGCTGAGATGCTTGTAGACCTCGATCAGGTGGGTGACGTCGGCGAGCGCGTAGTCGAGCTGCTTTTCGGACAGCGGACGGTGGCGCCAGTCGGTGAAGCGCGAGGACTTGTCGAGCCGCGCTCCGGTGATGCGCTGCACCAGCTGGTCGTAGGAGACGCTGTCGCCGAAGCCGCAGACCATTGCCGCGACCTGGGTGTCGAACACCGGATGCGGCACCAGATCGCCGAGATGCACGATGATTTCGATGTCCTGCCGCGCCGCATGGAAGACTTTGACGATCGCCTCGTTGGCCATCAGCCTGAAGAACGGTTTCAGGTCGATGTCGGGCGACAGCGGATCGATCAGCGCGGTCACCCCGGGCGCTGCCATCTGGATCAGGCACAGGATCGGCCAGAAGGTCGTTTCGCGAATGAATTCGGTATCGACGGTGACGAATTCCGCCTTTTCGAAAGCGGCAATAGCGGTCTCGAGTTCTTTCTGGGTGGTGATGACGTGCATCAAATCGCTTTTGGCAAGGGATAGGGTCTCTTTCAATTTCAGCCGCGCGCGCTTTCGTCAAGCGCAAGCACCTCTATCCAGGCTTTGCGGGTTCATCGGGATCGGCATTCCGCTTCGCCAACCGGGCAAAAACCGTCGAAGTGCGCAACAGCGCCGTAAAACGGCTGCGATGGGTGGCCGGCACGGCGGAGCGCGCCTGCATCCGGTAAAGGATGACGGCCACGAAGATCGCATAGACGGTGGCGCTGAACACGAACAGCGCGCTCGGCCCGAAAAATTGCATCACCGTCGAGGCTGCGAACGGCCCGCCGATGGCGCCGAAGGAATAAAACAGCATCAAGGCAGCGTTGATCAGCACGAACTCGCCCTTGTCGGCGCGGTCGTTGGAATGCGCCGCTGACAACGAATAGAGCGGCATGGCGAAGCAGCCGAAGATGAAGACGAGCAGGAAGTTGAGAAACGGGCTGCCGCCTGCCACGAATGCCAGCGCCAGTGCCGCCACCATCGCCCAGCACGTCGTCATCAGCAGCACCGAGCGCCGGTCCCAGCGGTCGGAGAGATAGCCAAGCGGGTATTGGATGATGGCGCCGCCGAAAATGCCGACGCTGACGAAGGTGACGACGTCGGCGACCGACATGCCGATCTGCTCGGCATAGACCGGCGACAGGGTGCGGAAGGCGCTGTTTGTGACGCCGACGGCGATACAGCCGAAGCAGCCGAGCGGCGAGATCCGCCAGACGCGCGCCAAATCGAGCTTGACGTCTTCCGGCGGCGTCGGATTGGAGCGGTCGCCGAGCGAAACCGGCACCAGCGAAACGGTGATCATCATCGACATGATGGCGAAGATAGCAAAGCCGCCGGCGCCGAAGATCGGGATCAGGAACTGGGCGCCCGTCACCGAGCCGATGTCGACCATCCGGTAGATGGCAAGCACCCGCGCCCGGTCGGTGTTGGTGACGCCGGAATTCAGCCAGGCTTCCATGATGGTGAACAGGCCGGCAAAGCAGAACCCGCCGGCAAAGCGCACGGCGCACCACATCACCGGATCGATGACCAGCACCAGAAGCAGCGTTCCCGCCGAGGCGATCGCCGCGAGTGCCGAAAAGGCGCGCACATGGCCGACGGACTTCATGATGCGGGTCACGGCAAGGCAGCCGAGCAGGAAGCCGGCGAAATAGAACGTGCCCATCAGGCCGATCGAGGAAGCGGGAAAACCTTCCTGCGCACCACGCAGCGCAATCAACGTGCTCTGCAGGCCGTTGCCGCCGAGCAGGATGCCGGCGGCGATCAGGAGGGGGATCAGCGGGCGGATGGAGGACATGAAGGAAAGCCTGTCGTTGATCCTTCTTGAACCATCGCCTTCGCCAATGCCAGCGGCAATTCCCGGTGGCGTTGGGGCCAGCCGGGGCCTTAATGCATGTCGCGCAAAAGTGTGCAGCGGTTTTGCGATAACGACATGCATAAAAACAAGAACCTAAAGCGCGTCGCATGAGGCCGATCGAACGCGACACGCTTTAGGTGCATTACCGAGGGGGAACTTGCGCTACCGCGTGGCGCCGGACCCTCCGTGTTGGGAACCAAGGCGTATCTTTGTAGTTCAGTGCTGGTGGGCGAATACGCGTCTTGTGAGCTGCCGGTGCGCGGAGACGGTGTCAGGCATCGACGTCGTTTCTGCTGCCCGGCCTGAAGCTCCAAAGGGAGGTCCGCCATCATGAAATTTCATTCCGCATTTGCGGCATTTGCCGTGGCCGCAGTTCTGGCGGCCGGGCCGGCGCGGGCTGTCGACCTCGCCATGGTGTCCGGAGATACCGGCAACGGCCAGAGAATCCTTCGCGAGATCCTCGATCAATACGAGAAGAAGACCGGCAACAAGGTTAGCGTCGTTCCGCTGCCTCCCTCGGCAACGGACCAGTTTGGCCAATACCGGCTCTGGCTTGCCGCCGGAAGCAGCGACGTCGACGTCTATCAAACGGACATCATCTGGGCCCCCCAGCTTGCAAGGCAGTTCATCGACCTGACCGAAGCGACCAAGGATGTCGTTGGCGCCCATTTCCCATCGATCATCAAATCGCAGACCGTGGACGGCAAGCTCGTCGCCTTGCCGATATTCACCGACGCTCCGGCGCTCTACTACCGCAAGGATCTCCTCGACAAATACGGCGCCAGGGTCCCGGCCAGCTGGGCTGAACTTGCCGATACCGCCAAGCTTGTCATGGACAAGGAGCGCGCGGCCGGCAACAAGGACATGTGGGGTTTCGTTTTCCAGGGCAACGCCTATGAGGGGCTGACCTGCGATGCACTCGAATGGGTGAAGTCGAACGGCGGCGGCCAGATTATCGAGCCGGACGGCACGATCTCCATCAACAATCCGCAAGCAGCTGCGGCGCTGGAAATGGCGAGGAGCTGGGTGGGAACCATCTCGCCGCCCGGCGTTCTGGCCTACCAGGAAGAAGAGTCGCGAGGCGTCTGGCAGACCGGCAACGCCGTCTTCATGCGCAACTGGCCCTACGCCTACGCGCTTGGCAACAGCGAAAGCTCCCCCATCAAAGGCAAGTTCAAGGTGACCACGCTGCCGCCGGGGTCGGGTGAGGGCGCGCGCCCGGCAGCAACGCTTGGCGGCTGGAATCTCGCGGTTTCCAAATATTCGAAGAACCCGGATGCAGCGATCGAGCTGGTCAAATGGATCGCCTCGCCTCAGATGCAGAAGTACCGCGCCTTGAAGGGGGCATATCTGCCGACCATCCAGGCACTCTATGACGATGCCGACATCGCCGGCGCGCAGCCGGTCATTCCGCGCTGGAAGGAAGTCGTCCTCAACGCGGTGCCGCGTCCCTCGGCCCAGGCCAAGACCAGGTACAATGAGGCATCGAGCGAGTTCTGGACCGCCGTCCACAACACCATGTCCGGCGAGGGCACGGCCGCCGACAACCTTGCCGATCTGGAGTTCTCCTTGACCAGGCTCAAGGGCACCGCCTGGTGACCTCGCCGCGCTCAGGCTCGCTGCTGGCGCGTCAGCGTGTGCGCTCGGCATGGCTGCTGCTTGCTCCGATGCTCATCGTGCTCGCCGCCGTTGCCGGCTGGCCGTTGATGCGCACGATCTATTTCGGCTTCACCGATGCCTCGCTCGCCGACCTCGAAGCCCGCCGCTGGGTTGGCTTCGCCAACTATTTCTCCGTCCTGCAAATGCCGAGCGGCCGCGTCGTCTATGACGGGCTGCTCGCCGATCCGGTCTGGTGGCGCGCCGTCTGGAACACGGTGCGCTTCGCGGTGATTTCGGTGACCTGCGAGACGGTGCTCGGCATGATCGTCGCGCTGGTGCTCAACGCCAGGTTTCGCGGCCGCGGCATCGTGCGCGCCGCGATCCTCATCCCTTGGGCGATCCCGACGATCGTCTCGGCGAAAATGTGGCAGTGGATGCTCAACGACCAGTTCGGCATCATCAACGACGTCCTGCTCAAGCTCGGCCTGATCAGCACCAAGATCGCCTGGACGGCCAGCGCCGAC
The DNA here is from genome assembly GCF_040323975.1 of Mesorhizobium sp. M0019. Classification (NCBI taxonomy): domain Bacteria; kingdom Pseudomonadati; phylum Pseudomonadota; class Alphaproteobacteria; order Hyphomicrobiales; family Phyllobacteriaceae; genus Mesorhizobium; species Mesorhizobium sp. M0019. The sequence goes on from NZ_JAMYVK010000007.1 coordinate 14,766, forward strand.
ACGGCGATGGTCGCCGTCCTTGTTGTCGACATCTGGAAGGCCACCCCCTTCATGGCGCTTCTCATTCTCGCCGGCCTCCAGATGCTTCCACAAGAAATCTACGAGGTCGCCAAGCTCGACGGCGTCGGCGCGTGGAGAATTTTCTGGAAGATCACCTTGCCGCTCATCCGACCGGCGTTGATGGTGGCCGTGATCTTTCGCGGTCTCGATGCCCTGCGCATCTTCGATCTGATCTACGTGCTTACGCCAAACAACATACACACCAAGTCGATGTCGGTGTTTGCCCGCGAGAGCCTGTTTGAGTTCGACAAGTTCGCTTCCGGTTCCGCCGCCTCGACGCTTCTCTTCCTTATCCTCGCTCTGCTGACCATGCTCGTTCTTTGGCTCGGCCGGATAAGACTGGACAAGGACTATTGATCATGGGGGACTACTGACCATGTGGATCGTCAAGCGCACGGCTTTCTACCTCCTCGTCGCCGTTATCGTCGTCGTCGCGGTGTTCCCGTTCTACTATGCCACCATCACCAGCCTGAAATCGGGGACGGCGCTCTTCCAGGTCGACTATTGGCCGACGACGATTACCTTCAGCAACTACAGGACCGTATTCACCGAGGGGACCTTCCTGCGCAACCTCGTGAACTCGCTGTTCATTTCGAGCGCCGTTGTCGTCATTTCGCTGTTCCTGGGCGTCACCGCTGCCTATGCGCTGGCGCGCATCCGCTTCAGAGGCCGTTCGGCGCTGCTCCTCATCATCCTGTCCGTCTCGATGTTCCCGCAATTGGCGGTGCTTGCCGGGCTTTTCGAGCTGATCCGCATCTTCGGCCTCTACAATTCGCCGTTCGCGCTGATCTTGTCCTACATGATCTTCACCTTGCCGTTCACCGTCTGGGTGCTCACCGCCTTCGTTCGCGACCTGCCGATCGAGCTGGAGGAAGCGGCGATCCTCGATGGCGCCACGCCCTGGATCATCATCAGCCGCGTCTTCCTGCCGCTGATGTGGCCGGCGCTGGCGACCACCGGGCTTCTCGCCTTCATCGGTGCTTGGAACGAGTTCCTGTTCGCCCTGACGTTTACTTCCAGCAACGAGCAGCGAACCGTGCCGGTCGCGATCGCGCTGCTCTCCGGCAGCTCGCAGTTCGAGATTCCGTGGGGCAACATCATGGCCGCATCGGTGATCGTCACCGTGCCGCTCGTCATCCTTGTTCTCATCTTCCAACGCAAGATCATCTCCGGCCTCACCGCGGGCGGGGTCAAGGGATGAGTGCATAGTTGAACTGCCGGCACAGAGCAGCGAACTCAGATTGACGCCTCGAGCACAAATTGATGCCGGTGGGATAGGGGCGGGAAGAACGCGAACTCGACCCGGCTGCCGCTTGCCTTGACAAATGCACCCTCTCATGTGCTTTTCGCGCAAATTTTCAGGCTGGGCCATCATGCCTCGGCCGCAACCCAACATCCGGACTTTAAGAATGACAATGCATCGTTATCGCAGCCACACCTGTGCCCAGTTGAGGAAAAGCGACGTCGGCTTCGCCGTTCGCCTGTCGGGTTGGGTGCATCGCGTGCGCGACCATGGCGGCCTGCTGTTCATCGATTTGCGCGACCATTACGGCCTGACCCAGATCGTTGCCGACCCGGATTCGCCGGCCTTCAAGATCGCCGAGACCCTGCGCGGCGAATGGGTCGTCCGCGTCGACGGCGAGGTCAAGGCGCGCCTCGCCGACACCGTGAATCCCAATTTGCCAACCGGCGAGATCGAAATCTTCGCCCGCGAGATCGAGGTGTTGTCGGCGGCCAAGGAATTGCCGCTGCCGGTCTTCGGCGAGCCGGATTATCCGGAGGATATCCGCCTCAAATACCGTTTTCTCGACCTGCGCCGCGACACGCTGCACAAGAACATCGTCGCGCGGACGAAAATCATCGCCGAGATGCGCAAGCTGATGGGCGAGGTCGGCTTCACGGAATTCTCGACGCCGATCCTGACCGCCTCGTCGCCGGAAGGGGCGCGCGACTTTCTGGTGCCGTCGCGCATCCACCCCGGCACTTTCTACGCGCTGCCGCAGGCACCGCAGATATATAAGCAGCTGATCATGGTGTCCGGCTTCGACCGCTACTTCCAGATTGCGCCCTGCTTCCGCGACGAGGACCCGCGCGCCGACCGTCTGCCGGGTGAATTCTACCAGCTCGACGTGGAGATGAGCTTCGTCGAGCAGGAGGATGTGTTCACCACTATGGAGCCGGTGATGCGGGGGGTGTTCGAGACCTTTGCCGCCGGCAAGCCGGTGACGGAGAAGTTTCCGCGCATCGCCTATGATGTCGCCATGCGCAAATACGGCACCGACAAGCCGGACCTGCGCAACCCGATCGAGATGCAGGCCGTCTCGGATCATTTTCGCGACTCTGGCTTCAAGGTATTTGCCAACATCCTTGCCAACGATCCGAAAGCCGAGGTCTGGGCCATTCCGGCCAAGACCGGCGGGTCTCGCGCCTTCTGCGACCGCATGAACTCATGGGCGCAAGGCGAGGGCCAGCCCGGTCTCGGCTACATCTTCTGGCGCAAGGAGGGCGAGAAGCTCGAAGGCGCCGGGCCGCTGGCCAAGAACATCGGCGAGGAGCGCACCGAGGCGATCCGACAACAACTCGGCCTTGCCGATGGCGATGCCGCCTTCTTCGTCGCCGGCGATCCGAAGAAGTTCGTCTCCTTCGCGGGAGCGGCGCGCACCCGCGCCGGCGGGGAGCTCAACCTTGTCGACCGTGATCGCTTCGAATTGTGCTGGATCGTCGACTTCCCGTTCTTCGAATGGAACGAGGAGGAGAAGAAGATCGACTTCGCGCACAATCCGTTCTCGATGCCGCAAGGTGGCATCGATGCGCTTAACGGCGAGGATCTGCTAGGCATCAAGGCGTTCCAGTACGACATGGTCTGCAATGGTTTCGAGATCGCCTCAGGCGGCATCCGCAACCATCTGCCCGAAACCATGGTCAAGGCGTTCGAGACGGTCGGACTGGACCGCGCAACCGTCGAGGAACGATTCGGCGGCCTTTACCGTGCTTTCCAGTATGGCGCGCCGCCGCATGGCGGCATGGCGGCCGGCATCGACCGTGTCGTCATGCTTCTGGTCGGCGCCAGGAACCTGCGCGAAGTGACCATGTTCCCGATGAACCAGCAGGCCTACGACCTGTTGATGAACGCGCCGTCGGAAGCCAGCCCGCAGCAGCTTCGCGAATTGTCGCTGCGCGTCGTGGCGACGAAGAAAGAGGTTTAGGAACGCTCCGAACCAGTCCTGTGGATTCATAAAAAAGCCCGGCATCGCTGCCGGGCTTTTGCTTGGAAGCTCGATCAGTCTTCGTTCGCCGTAACCGTCACGCCGAGCGTTTTCGGCAGGTCGAGCGGGTTGGACATGGCGCCCGCCATGATCAGCGCGAACGGCACCGCTGCCGGCGGCTCGGCCGAGACCTCGATGCTTTGCGGGTCGTCGAGGAACTTGTTGACCGCGGCCGAAACCTGCGCCGTCAGTTCCGGATTGTTGAGCTGCGCCATGCCGAATGGCACGATCGCCTTGGCCTGGTTGGCGATGTCCTTGCCGGACATGCCTTGCTGCTTGCCGGCATAATCGAGCACCTTTTTGGTCAGCGAATCGTCGTCGAAGCGGATCGAGGCGCTGTTGAACGAAAGCTGCTGCAGCAGCCCGAGCATGGCCATGCCTTGCGCCGAATTGTCGGCGCCTTCGGGCTGCGCTGCCATCTTCTTCTGCATCTCCTGCAGTGATTTGATGACGTCCAGCGTGTAGCCGCCGAGATCGAAGGTCATGCCGAGCGTGCCGGCATTGTCGACCGATATTTCGTATTTCGACAAGTCCATCCTGCCGTCGGTAGGCTGCCAGGTGCCTTCCATCTCAAGATTGCCTGTTATGTTCTGGTAGCCGAGCGCGTTGATGACTTCCTTGGACTTCGGATCTTCGACCAGGGTCAGGTCGGCAGCGAATTTTTCCGTAGTGCCGGAAAACGCCATGGCCTTGCCGTCGGCCGGTGGCGTGATTGCGATGGCAAGCCCGTCCATCGAGAAAGCAGTTTTGTCAGCCACTTTGACTGTCAAGTTGTCGAGCTCGGCCGATTTGTACATCATCAGCGAGCCCAGCGGACCGGTTGCGCCTTCGGCTGGAACGGTCATGTCGTGGATGACGAAGGGGCTGAGATTGAGCGTGACGCCATCTTCGCTGTGTTCGAACGGCGACGTCGATACGGTCGCGATTTGATAGCCGCCATTGGCTTCGGTCACGCCTTCGAGCTTGACATCGCCGATCTTGAGCGCCTCCTTTTCGGCCGCCGGTTTGACCGCTACGCCTTGCAGAACCATGCTGGAGGTGTCGCCGGTTACTCCGGTCCAGGAGAGGTCGACACCCTGCGCGGCGAGGGCAGCCTTCAGCCGGTCGGCGACAGCGGTATCCTGCGCGAACGCCGCATTCAGCGGCAGCGTCAGCAAAAAGGTCGAAAAAGCCAGTCTCTTAATAAGTGTCGAGTGTCTGTTAATAAGTGTCGAGTGTCTGATCGTCATCGAGAGCTCCCCTGAGAGTGTCCTGAAATTCTTTTCAAATCGTCGCGTCGCCACCATTCGGTGACGAACTGGACCGGAAAAAGGCGGGCCTCGGCACAATGGTCGAAAATCGCGGCCAAAGGCAAACCCGATCCATCAGCCTTGCGATAGAAGCAGGATGTAACGGGTTGATGTTGGCCGGCGTCGTGACGCTTCCAATTCCTGTTGCATAATGGATGTCGCGCAAAAGTGTGCAGCGGGTTTTGCGATAACGGCATGTATCAAAACAAGGACCTAAAGCGTCGCATGGGGCCGGTCGAATGCGACTCGCTTTAGGAGGATGCATACCGGTGCCTCTTGCCGCGAATCACCCGCTCGGCTAGTGCCAGCCGATGGGAAAAAGGCTTTTGCCGCCCGAGAGTGGCGGCGGCGACAATATCGAGCCGGTCGATCTGAAGAAGGCGCTGGAAGAGCGCTATCTCGCCTACGCGCTGTCGACCATCATGCACCGGGCACTGCCAGACGTGCGCGACGGGCTGAAGCCGGTGCATCGTCGCATCATGCATGCCATGCGTCTGTTGCGGCTCAACCCCGACCAGGGCTTTGCCAAATGCGCCCGCATCGTCGGCGAGGTGATGGGCAAATTCCATCCGCATGGCGACCAGTCGATCTACGACGCGTTGGTGCGGTTGGCGCAGGATTTTTCGATGCGCTACCCGCTGGTCGACGGGCAGGGCAATTTCGGCAATATCGACGGCGATAACGCCGCCGCCATGCGCTACACCGAAGCGCGCATGACCGAAGTGTCGACGCTGCTGCTGGAAGGCATCACCGAGGACGCCGTCGATTTCCGCCCGACCTACAACGAGGAAGACGAGGAGCCGGCCGTGCTGCCCGGCGCCTTCCCGAACCTGCTCGCCAACGGCTCGTCCGGCATCGCCGTCGGCATGGCGACCTCGATTCCGCCGCACAATGCGGCCGAGCTCTGCGACGCCGCGCTTCACCTGATCGATCATCCGGATGCGCCCGTCACCAAGCTGATGGATTTCGTGCAAGGTCCGGATTTCCCGACCGGCGGCATCATCGTCGACAGCCGAGCCTCGATCCTCGAAGCCTACGAAACGGGTCGCGGCGGTTTCCGCGTCAGGGCGAAATGGAGCCAGGAGGACCAGGGGAGGGGCACCTGGAACATAGTCGTCACCGAAATCCCCTACGGCGTCCAGAAGGCCCGGCTGATCGAAAAGATCGCCGAGCTCTTGATGGCGCGCAAGCTTCCGTTGCTCGAGGATATCCGCGACGAGAGCGCCGAGGACATCCGCGTCGTGCTGGTGCCGAAGAGCCGCTCGGTCGATCCCGGCATCATGATGGAATCGCTGTTCAAGCTGACCGAGCTCGAAAGCCGCTTTCCGCTCAACATGAACGTGTTGTCGCGCGGCAAGGTGCCGAACGTGCTGTCACTGAAAGGCGTGCTCAAGGAGTGGCTTGAGCACCGCCGCGACGTCCTGATCCGCCGCTCCAAGCACCGCCTCGGCGAGATCGAAAGGCGGCTGGAGATCCTCGCCGGCTATTTGATCGCCTACCTCAACATCGACGAGGTGATTAGGATCATCCGCGAGGAGGACGAGCCCAAGCAGGTGATGATGGCGCGCTGGTCACTGACCGACACCCAGGCTGAAGCCATCCTCAACATGCGGCTGAGGGCGCTGCGCAAGCTCGAGGAATTCGAAATCCGCGAGGAATTCAATGGCCTGACCGGCGAGAAGAAGCAGATCGAGGCACTGCTTGCGTCCGACGCCAAGCAGTGGGCGACGATCAAGTGGGAAGTCGCCAACGTTCGCCAGAAATACGGGCCCGACACCGAGATCGGCAAGCGCCGCACCGAGTTCGCCGACGCACCCGAGCATGACCTGACCGATATCGCCCACGCCATGATCGAGCGCGAGCCGGTCACCGTGGTCGTTTCGGAAAAGGGCTGGCTGAGGGCCATGAAAGGTCATCTGACCGACCATTCGGCCCTGACCTTCAAGGAAGGCGACAGCCTCAAGCTCGCCTTCCACGCCCAGACGACCGACAAGGTGCTGGTCTTCACCACCGGCGGCAAGTTCTACACGATCGGCGCCGACCGGCTGCCGGGTGGGCGTGGCCATGGCGAGCCGATCCGCATCATCGTCGACATGGACAACGACCAGGATATCGTCACCGCCTTCGTCCATGATCCCAAGCGCAAGCTGCTGCTGGTGTCGCATGACGGCAACGGTTTCATCGTGCCGGAAGAAGAAGTCGTCGCCAACACCCGCAAGGGCAAGCAGGTGATGAACGTCAAGGCGCCCGACGAAGCCCAGCGCTGCGTGAGCGTCGCCGGCGACCATCTTGCCATTGTCGGCGAGAACCGCAAGATGCTGGTATTCCCGCTGGCCGAGATCCCGGAGATGGGGCGCGGCAAGGGCGTGCGCCTGCAGAAATACAAAGATGGCGGCGTCCTCGACCTCAAGACCTTCACGCTCGCAAGCGGCCTGTCCTGGCAGGATTCGGCAGACCGCACCTTCACCAAATCGCGTGACGAGCTTACCGAATGGATCGGCGCCCGCGCCTCGGCCGGCCGCATGGTGCCGAAGGGCTTTCCGCGCACGGGCAAGTTCGGGTGAAGCGGTAATCTCCCCCCTTGAGGGGGAGATGTCGCCGAAGGCGACAGAGGGGGTCGGAACGTCCAGACGCGACCCTTATCGCAGACAGAGGAGACTGGCGTCTCACGCGCGGCGACCCCCTCTGGCCTGCCGGCCATCTCCCCCTCAAGGGGGGAGATTAGCAGCTCCACCCAAACATTTGGAATGTCGTCACGATTGCTGCACTATATCAGGGCATAAGCGATACGATCGGCCAGGGAGAGATAGCCGCTTGAAGGAAGTCAGGATCCAGAAGCCGGAGCGGCAGCAGCGTCTGTTTGGCCTGTCGACGCCGCTCAGGGCCGCTGTCATTCCGCCGCTGTCGGCGGCGCGCTGGCTCCTGGTGCTGATCGTCGCCGCCGGCGTATATTTTTTCCACGGCTTCCTGTTCCCGGTTCTTGCCGCCCTGGTTATCGCCTTCGCCAGCTGGCCGCTCTATCGGCGGCTGCTCGCCGGCGTCGGCGGCAACCGCACCATCGCTGCGACGCTTGCGATCTTGTTCATCCTGACCTTCCTGGTGGTGCCGATCGCGCTTGCCGGCACCTACGCCATCAATGAGGTGCGCGAGTGGGTCAACTGGGCGATCGAGACCAACCGCTACGGTGCGCCGACGCCGCACTGGATCGCCACCATGCCCGTGGTGGGCGAATGGCTCAATGAACAATGGACGGTCAACGTTGGCCACCCCGGCGGCATCGGCGAACTGATCCAGCTGATCAGTGGCGCCAATATCGGCAGCATCTATCGCGGCGTGCTTGCCGCCGGCGGCAGCGCCTTCGGCCTTTTGCTGACGCTGCTATTCATGATGATCGCGCTGTTCTTCGCCTATCGCGACGGCGAGCATTTCGCCGGACAGGTCGATCGCCTCGGCGAACGCATCCTGCCGGCCAGATGGGAACGGATCTCACGCGTGGTGCCTGCGACAATCTCCTCGACGGTGACCGGCATGACCGTTATCGCCATCGGCGAAGGGCTGGTGCTGGGTATCGCTTACTGGTTGGCCGGCGTGCCGTCGCCGGTGACGCTCGGCGCGCTGACCGGCATCATGGCGCTGATCCCCGGCGGCGCACCGCTGTCCTTCACGCTGGTGTCGATCTATCTCGCCGCCAGCGGCTCGCCGATGGCGGGGCTGGCGCTGTTCATCTGGGGCGCGGTCGAACTCTTCATCGTCGACAAGACATTGCGCCCGAAGCTGGTCGGCGGGCCGATAAAGCTGCCCTTCCTGCCAACCTTTTTCGGCCTGATTGGCGGCGTCAAGACAATGGGCTTTCTCGGCCTGTTCATCGGCCCGGTGCTGATGGCCCTGCTGGTCGCAATCTGGCGCGAATGGCTGCGCGAAGTGGAACTGACCGATGAGCTCGCTGCCGCCGAACCGGTGGAGCACGATGACGCACCGCCGCAGATCGAAATTGTCGCCGGACGCGCCGCCGCGAAAAAGAATCAGGCCGGGTGACTGACGGCGAACGTGGCGCGGCGCTTGCGCCCCTCGTGCAACTGCCAGAGCGAATGGCCGATCAAGGTCATGATGAGGATCGCGCCGCCGATCAGGCTGTTGCGCGACGGTGTTTCGGCGAAGATCATCCATACCCAGACCGGCGCCAGCACGGTTTCAAGCAGGTAGAACATCGCCACCTCCGGCCCGGAGATGTATTTCGGGCCGTTGGCGAGGCAGAAGAACGAGATCGGCATGATGACGGCACCGTTGAAGACGATCCACCATGGCGCGTTGACGTGAAAACCCACCTTGGAAACCATCAGGGTGGCGACGGCCAGCGGCAGGACCACTCCGATCAGCGCCGTGAAACCCATATCCTTGCCGCTGGCGCGCGAGATGGTGATGGCCGCGGCGATCATGAAAGCCGAGCATAGCGCCATCAGGTCGCCGAAGAGATGTCCGGTTCCAACGGAATCGCCGACAATGATCGTCACGCCGACGATCATCAGTGCCAGCGCTGCAAGCGTCAGGGGCCGTGGCCTCTCCTTCAGGAACAGCCATGACAAAAGGGCCGCGAACATGGTTGTGAACGCCAGGATGAAAACGAGGTTGGCTGTCGAGGTATTGTAGACACCGGTGATGAAGGCGATCGAGCCGAGCCCGTAGAGGCCGGCAACGATGAGCCCTGACAAGCCCGGCACAAGCTGCGGGGCCTTTGCGCTCAGCGAGCGCCAGGCGGCCCAGATGATAAGCGTGGCGACGAAGGTCGTGCCGGTGCGCAACAGCAGGATCGTCCACGCCTCGCCGTCGGCGAGCCGGATCAGCGGAATGTCGACGGTCAGCGTCAGCCCGCCGATGGCGGTGATCAGAAGGCCTCTCTGGTGGTCGTTGTGGGAAGACATGCGGCAATTCTCGCGTAGGCTTGGAGGCGCAAAATTGACCCGCCCGGTTTTCCAACCGATCGGCCGGAAGCCCAGCGGCATCCTCCTCGAAACAATTTAAGAGTGAATACCGAAAGCGAAGATCAGCGCGAAACCGCTTCGTGATTGTAGCGTTCCCAGCCTTTCGGGCCGAGATGCTCCTGCGGCTGGAAGCGCATCTTATAATTCATCTTGCGCGAGCCGTTGACCCAGTAACCCAGGTAGACATGGGGCAGGCCCATCGCCCTGGCGCGGGCGATGTGATCGAGGATCATGAAGGTGCCGAGCGAACGGTCCTCGAAGTCCGGGTTGAAGTAGGAATAGACCATCGACAGGCCATCGGCCATCTTGTCGGTAAGCGCCACGGCGATCAGCTCGCCCTGGCCCTTGCCGGTGATGAAGCTGTCAGGTCCGCGGCGACGGTATTCGATGACCTTGGTGTCGACATGGGTATCCTCGACCATCATGGCGTAGTCGAGCACGGTCATGTCTGACATGCCGCCACGGCGGTGGCGGGCGTCGAGATAGCTGCGGAACAGCGAATACTGTTCGGTGGAGGGTTCGGCGTCGTGCATGGCGCCGACCAGATCCGAATTATGCTGTATGACCCGTTTCAAGTTGCGGCTGGCGGTGAATTCCTGCGCCAGGATGCGCACCGACACACAGGCGCGGCAGGTCTCGCAGGCCGGCCTGTAGGCGATGTTCTGCGACCGCCTGAAACCGCCCTGCGTCAACAGATCGTTCATCTCGGGGGCCTTGTCGCCGACCAGGTGTGTGAACACCTTGCGCTCGAACTGGCCCTCGAGATAGGGACATGGCGAGGGCGCGGTCAGAAAGAACTGCGGCGACTGGGTCGGGTGCTGCGTCATCGAGCCTTGGAAACACTCCTGCGAATCGCTCTACCTTTGGCGCGGACGCCGAAAAATTCAACAGGATTGTGAAAGCCTGGTTGACTGGACGTCTTCACATTTGTGCGCAAAGGCTGCGGCCGCGCTTCAAAAGTCTGCTCAGCGGCCGCTGCGGCTGACGACGGTGCCGAGCAGCAGGTCGTGCAGCGTGCGCTTGCGGTCGGAAAACAGGCTCACCAGCAGGACCAGCGGCGAAAGGATGACATTGCCGGCCCAAAACAGCACCGAATGCACGACGGCGGTCAGCCCGTCGATGCGGCTGCCGTCGAGCCGGTCGAGCCGGATGCCCATCACCTTCATGCCGGTGGTGGCCTGGTCTCTACTGCCGAGCGTGTTCCAGATGTAGAGGATGGCGACGGCCGGCACGAGTATGGAAAACAGCATCCAGCCGAGGCCGAGCGTCAACAGCCCGAACAGGAACACCAGGATCGCGAATGGAATGGTGAGCAGCGCGACGATGAAATAATCGATGACGAAGGCGAGAATGCGCCGCGTGCGCACGCCTTCATAGGCGCGGACGTCTTCGAGCCTGCTGGTGATGATATCGCCGTCGAGAACGCGAGCGTTCATGTCATTTCCTCGTAATCGAACCCGGGTTAATGCACGGGCCGCCTGTTGATGAAATGGTGAAGGTTCGCGGCGGAATCAAGATCGAGCCATTCGCCGCCGTATATGGTGACGGAGTGCCCGGCGTCGTCTGACTTGTTGAATTCATGGCGCGGATGGCGTTAGCTTGCTGCGGCGCAACAAAAGGTGCCGAGCCGAGGGGACGGGGCGACATGGACTACGACATGCTGGTCATCGGCAGCGGCCCATCCGGGCGCCGCGCCGCAGTGCAGTCGGCCAAGCTCGGCAAGTCGGTGCTGGTGGTCGACAGAGGCCGGCGTCTCGGCGGCGTTTCGGTGCATACCGGGACCATACCGTCGAAGACGTTGCGCGAGACGGTGCTCAACCTCTCCGGCTGGCGTGAGCGCGGCTTTTATGGACGCGGCTACCGCGTCAAGCAGGACATTTCGGTCGGCGATCTGGTCAAGCGCCTGCACAAGACGCTCGACCATGAGGTCGAGGTGCTGCAGCACCAGTTCATGCGCAACACGGTCAAGAGTGCGCGCGCCGCGGTAAAATTCCTCGGCCCCAACAAGGTCAGCCTGACCACCGACACCGGCGACTACAGCGAGGTTGGCTTCGCCCATGCGCTGATCGCGGTCGGCACCCGGCCGCACCGGCCGCACGACGTGCCGTTCGACAAAACACGGATTTTCGACAGCGATGAGATGCTGGAGCTCGACCGCCTGCCGCGCACGCTGACGGTGATCGGCGCCGGTGTTATCGGTGTCGAGTATGCGACGATCTTTTCGGCGCTCGACGTGCCGGTGACGCTGGTCGAGCCGCGCAATACGATGTTGGATTTCGTCGATCGCGAGATCGTCGACGACTTCATCCATCAGATGCGCGACCGCGGCATGACCATCCGCTTGGGCAGCGCCGTCAAGGAGATCGCCTCCAAACCCGACTATGCCGAGGTGATGCTGGCCGACGGCCGCACCATACGTTCCGAGATCGTGCTTTATGCTGCAGGGCGTACCGGCAATGTCGGCAGCCTGGGCTTGGAAACGGTCGGCATTGATGCCGATCCCAGGGGCCGCATCAAGGTCGATCCGCAGACCTTCCAGACCAGCGCGTCCAACATCTATGCCGCCGGCGACGTCATCGGTTTTCCGAGCCTGGCCTCGACCTCGATGGAGCAGGGCAGGGTGGCCGCCTGCCATGCCTTCGGCGTGCCCTTGCCGCCGCCGCCCGAAACCTTTCCCTACGGCATCTACGCCGTGCCGGAAATCTCCACCGTCGGGCAATCCGAGGAGCAGGTGCGCGAGAGCGGTGCTGCCTACGAGGTCGGCGTGGCGCGGTTTCGCGAGACATCGCGCGGCCACATCATGGGCGTCAACACCGGCTTCCTGAAGCTTCTGTTCTCGATCGAAACACGCCGTCTGCTCGGCGCCCATATTGTCGGCGAGGGCGCGACCGAACTCATCCACATTGGCCAGGCGGTCATCAATCTCGGCGGCACCGTCGACTTCTTCGTCAACAACACCTTCAACTATCCGACGCTGGCCGAAGCCTACAAGATCGCCGGGCTGGACGCCTGGAACCGCATGGGGCGGGCGTAGACCATGATCCCGAATCGAAGGACCGCTTGGGCATCGGTTTTGCTGCGCGGACCTTCGGGATGGGGGCAGGACACTCAGCAGTGGCGCATTGCAACCGACATGGTAGCCGTTGCGTTTCAGCCAAACGGATTGCCGAACAGGGCAAAGCAATGACTGGGCCAGCGCCAAGGAAAACCTTCGCCTGGATTTCCCGAAATACGGTGCTTCTGGCGCTGGCGAGCCTGTTTGCCGACATTTCGACCGAGATGCTTTATCCGATCCTGCCGATCTTCCTAACCCAGACCCTGCACGCAAGCGGGAGCGTCGTCGGTCTGGTCGACGGAATCGCCCAGGCGACGCAGAACATCGTGCAAGGTTTTTCGGGCTGGCTCTCGGACAGGCTTCAGAAGCGGAAACCGATAGCCCTCATTGGCTATTTTCTGGCCTCTATCGCCAAACCGCTGATCGGCGTGGCCACAGTGTGGCCGATGGTCCTGGGCGCGCGGTTTGTGGATCGGCTCGGTGCAGGTTTCCGGTCCGCTCCGCGCGACGCGCTCCTTGCTTCGTCCGTGGCCGACGAGCACCGAGGCAAAGCATTCGGCCTAGAAGGCATTGGCGACAATCTGGGAGCGTTTCTGGGGCCACTGCTCGCGGTGCTGCTTCTCATCGCGCTCAAAGTCGATATCCGCTGGATCTTCTATCTCGCGCTCATTCCCGGTCTCCTCGCCTTCCTCATGGTGGTGTTGGTGCACGAGCAGCCACTGGCCGTAGCCGCAAAGGCCAAGATCGACATCAATCTGCGGCAGTTTCCCAAAGCCTATTGGACCTATCTCTTGGTGACAGCTCTCTTCGGCATCGGCAATTCGAGCAATGCGTTTCTGATTCTGCAAACACAGGATATCGGTGCCTCTTTGGAGGCAACCATTCTTATCTATGCAGGCTTCAATCTCGTTGCGGCGCTGATTTCCTACCCGGCCGGCTTTCTATCGGACCGCTTCGGCCGCAAGGGCGTGTTACTGTCGTCCTTCGTCATCTTCCTGATCGCCTATCTCGGCTTCGTCTTGACCCGGAACATCTATCTGATCGGGCTGCTTTTTGCCTTCTACGGGTTCTATCAAGGCATCTTCCGCTCAGTCGGCAAGGCATTCGCCTCGGACTTCGTGCCGCAAGAGCTGCGTGCCAGCGGCATCGGCTGGTACAGCACCACGGTCGGCCTGCTGGAACTCGCGGCAAGCGTTGTCGCCGGACAGCTCTGGGATCGTGTAAGCCATGAGGCGGTGTTCATCTACGGCGCTGTCTTCGCCGTGGTCGGCAGTGCTGGTCTGCTTGCCCTGATCCCCTGGCGAACCGACGGTCATAGTGTGTCGGCGGCGTCGTAGTGCTGCCGGGGCGTTGCCGATGATGAGCAGCCTTTAATAAAACGTTCTACTCAAACTGAAAGGTCCCCGGTCATGACGCCCGTCAGTGTTCGCTATATTGTCGACGATGTCGCCGCTTCCATCGATTTCTACGTGAAGCATCTGGGCTTTGCCATTGAACGGGATGCGCGGCCGGCTTTCTGCTCGGTCACGCGCGGCGATCTGCGGCTTCTGCTGAGCGGGCCGGAGAGCTCGGGCGCACGGGCGATGCCGGATGGCCGCCGGCCGGTGCCGGGAGGGTGGAACCGCATCCTGCTGGTGGTGCCGGATCTGAAGCAAGAGGTTGCGCGCCTGAAGGGCGCCGGGCTCGCCTTCCGCAACGATATCATCAACGGCGTCCGCGGCTCGCAGACCCTGCTCGAAGACCCGTCCGGCAATGCGATCGAGCTATTCCAGCCCGCCGCACACTGACATTCGATGGTCGGGCCCGCGTTGTGCGTGCGCTCAATCCGCTCGTTCAGCGGTTGCCTGACCCCGCCAGCCACTGCCTGACGATTTCAGCATCCGCGTCGCCGATTTCATGGCCGGAGGCAATGGTGTGGGTCTCGACCTTGGCGCCATGCGAGCTCAGTAGAGCGGCCAACACGGGGGCGAAAGGCGCGTAGGTCAGGTCGGCGGCGCCGGCGACGATCAGAGCCCGCGCCTTCGACAGGTCGGCCGGCGGCACCTCGTCGAGCACCGGCATGGGGCGCAGCAATGCAGCGCGCTCGATGAGGCCCGGATGCAGCGGCATGACGCTTGAAACCAGATTGGCGCCGTTCGAATAGCCGAGAAAGGTCGCGCGGCGGAGATCGAGGCTGTGGCGCTTCGCGACGCCGGCGACGAAGCTTGCAAACGCATCTGCCTCCGCGCGGATACTTGCCTGCTCGAATCGCGTCGGGGTGATTCGCGTGAACCAGCGGAAACCGTCCTCCTGAGGGATGCGGCCACGGACCGTAACCAGCGCCGCATGCGGCGCGATTTGCCGACCAAGCGGCAGCAAGGTCGTCTCGTCGACACCCGATCCATGCAACAGGAACAGCCAGTCACCGGGTAAATTGGCGGATCGATGGAGCCGGTAGAAAAAGCCTGAATTCTCCTGCAAAATACCGTCTTCGAGGCTTTGCTCGGCCATAGTCACATCCTTTTGATTCCGCGTTACTTTCGTTAATTTGCCGGCTTCAAAACGGAATATTTTCAAGCTCCGCGAAAGTTGATTGAACCGGGCGCATTTCAGTCCGTTTCTTTGCCGATATAATCCCCGCGGGGGGATCGAAGCAGTGTGCGCCGGGTGGTCGCCCGAGGGATCGCATGCCGGGCATGAACAACCAGCTTTAAGGCCTTTTATCGATGACCATGCCAGTTTCGCCGGAACGCGATACGCGTATTGATGTGTTCCGGGCTCTCGCCCTCCTGACCATATTCGTCGACCACGTGCCTGGCACCGTTTTCGAAACCCTGACCTACAAGAATTTCGGGTTTTCGGATGCGGCCGAGGCCTTCGTGCTGATCTCCGGCATGTCCGTCGCTCTCGCCTACGGCACTAAGTTCCAGCCGGGAAACCGGCTGATTGCAACACTGAAAATGTGGCGCCGCGCCGGTGTGCTCTATGTCACCCACATCGTCACGACGATGGTGGTCATGGCTATCTTCTGCGCGGCGGCGGTGTTTGCGAAACGGCCGGATCTTCTGACGCTGATCAACATCGAGCCGCTCGTCAGGAACCCGCCACAAGTCCTGGTCGGCATCGTCACGCTCGGCCATCAGCTCGGTTACAACAACATACTGCCGGTCTATGCGGCCCTGCTGTTGATGGCGCCGGCCTTCCTGCTGTTCATCAGCTACAGGCCGCTGGCGGCGCTTGCCGTATCCGCAGCCCTTTGGCTGATCGCCGGAATCTACCAGATCGCGCCGCCGAACTACCCGGAGCCCGGTTTCTGGTTCCTCAATCCGCTGTCATGGCAATTGCTGTTCAATATCGGCATGGCCAGCGTGTTGCATGTGCGGCGCGGCGGCACCATCCCGGTCAATCGCTGGCTGGTCGGCGCGGCGGCCGCCTATGTGCTGACGGCGCTCGTCTGGGTGCACAGCCCCCTGTGGGGGCATGTGTCATGGCTCGACCTGCCGGTGGTGCTGACCGGTTTCGACAAGACGTTCCTGTCGTTGCCGCGGCTGCTGCACATCCTGGCGATGAGCTATCTGGTCGTCGCCTTGCCTGTCGTCTCGAACCTGTTCCGCACCGCTCGTGACAATCCGCTCGCCATATTGGGCAAACGCTCGCTGCCGGTTTTCATTGCCGGCACGGTGATTGCCATGGCGGCGCAGGTGATGAAGCTGGTCAACCCGGGCGGCTTTGCCTATGACAGCCTGCTGCTCGCCGCCGGCATCGCCATGCAGTTCGCGCTCGCCTTCTATCTGGAATGGCTGTCCGCCATCGGCTGGTCCGGCAAGGGCAAGCCGGTCCGCAACGAGGCGCCGCCTGTCCGTCCATCCTTTGGCATCGGTCCCATGGCGGCCAATAGATAAGATTTGGAGCCGATCTGCCCAGTCAGCCTGTACTTGGCGGCGGTCCGGAAGATGCCCTGACGACAAGTTCGACATCGAGCGTTTCTCGCCGCACCGTGCCGTCGAAGTCGAGGATTCTTCGCGCTGCCCGGCGGCCGATCTCGGCGATCGGCTGGGCGACGGTGGTGAGCGGAGGCTCGCAAATTGCGGCTTCAGGCACGCCGTCGAAGCCGACGACGGAAACATCGCGAGGAACCGCAATGCCCCGCGCGCTGAGCCATTCCAATGCTTCCATCGCGACCCGGTCCGACATCGCCAGGATGGCGGTCGGCGGTTCTGCCGAGGCGAAGAGGGTTTCGAGGCCGGCCTTTGTGCTGGCCTCATCGTTTTCAGTCTCGTAGACCGGCACCTTGGCGGTATCGACGCCGAACCGGGAAAGCTCTTCGAGATAGCCGAGGAGGCGGTCACGGGTTCCTGTATAGACTGCGGTCCGGACCTGCTCGGGCGAGACAAGTCCGGTGCTGTCGTCGGCGAAGGCCAGCGACAGCACGGCGAAGCGGCGATGTCCAAGTTCCGCCAGATGGCGCGCCGCGAGCCGGCCGCCGGCAACATTGTCGACGCCGATCGCGGAGACCGTGGCGTCCTGCGAGCCGAGCTCGAGCGCGACGAAGGGGAGCTTGCGTTCGCGCGTCAGCTCGACGAGGCGCGGACCGCCCTCGATGCAGAACAGGATGAAGCCGTCGACCAGGGCGCTCTGGATATTCCAGGCAAGTTTTTCCTCGTTGCCGGCCGACACGAGGGCTATTCCCGCGCCGGCGGCGTCGCATGCCTCCGAGATGCCGGCCATCATCACGCGCGCAAAGGGGTCGTCGAAGAAATAGGACAGCGGCTCGGTTGTGGCGACGCCGATCGCATTGACCTTGCCGGCGCGCAGCAGGCGGCCCTTTGGATCGGGGCCGGCGTAGCCCAGCGCCTCGGCCGCCGCCTTGACGCGCTCGCGGACTTCCTCACGCACGATTTCGGGACGGCTGAAGACATTGGAGGCGGTGCCGTGTGATACGCCCGCGGCTTTGGCGATGTCCGCCAGCCGGATGGGCCTCCTGCCTTCGGTGAGTGATGCCATTTGTTTGTCTCCGGGACTCCGGTCCAACAGTATCGCCGACTACCTAACACCTTCGTTGGATCGATTCAAATTTTTGCTTGACATTTGTGGTGCGATGCGTATTCTTTGAATCGATCCAAGAGCGTTTTTCGTCCCCAGATTGGATCGATACAAGAGGAGAGCGCCATGCACCCCGTCAATTATCTGTTCGAGGACATTTACCGGAACGACTGGAGCATCCGTTCGAGCGCGGAGGCCCGGAAGCGGCGAGACAGGACCGGTCCGTGGATTCGCGACCTGGGTTTCCTCGTAGGACGCAAGCGGAGCTGATCGGTGGCCTATTTTTGTGCCCGCTGATTGGATCGATTCAAAAAACTAGAGGAGATTAAGCCATGCACCCGATCAAGCATCTGTTCGAAGACATCTATCGCAATTATTGGGGCATCTCGCCGGCCACCGAACGGCCGGAGCGGCGGCGTGTAGTCAAGACGACCAACAGCGATGGCCAAGTCCGGCCCGAACGTCCGCGAGACTGAGCTGGCAAGACAGAGCTCGTGGATCGAGGGCGGCTGGCGAAGGAGCAGCGGCCGCCATTGGTTGCCGCATCAATGGCGGCGCGGGCGCACCAGCGCCGAGGCGGCCATCATCAGCCAGCCGCCGATGAGCAACGTGCCGCCGATCGGCGCCGACATCGGGAACAGCCGCGAGCCAAGGAAGTCGCGGGCCAAAAGATCTCCCGAGAATAGCAGAAGCCCGACGAGAAGGATGAGGCTTCCGGTTCGCAGGATGCTATTGCCACCGAGCAGCCCGACGGTAAGGAAGACCGGCGCATGCAAGAGCAGGAAGGATGCGGCCGTACCGACGAAAGCGCCGCCGAGATGTGCCGCCGCCGCCGAAAGCGCCACGCCGGTTGCGCCGCATAGGCCGCCGGCAAGAACCAGAATGCGGCCGCCTGCCGCGTGTTCATCCGTGCTCATTTCCACGCCTCCGTGATTCCTGGCGACCGCCTGAGATAGTGCCGCGAACCGTGTCAGGATTTGCCGGCTTCCGCCAGCATGTCGCGTTCGCGGCGCGACTGGACCAGCCAGTTATAGGCCGCTCCGCCCGCCATCAGAATGGATGTGCCGAGAAACACCGAGCGCATACCGAAATGGCCGCCGGCGAAGCCGCCGAGCAACGGTCCGGCGACCTGCCCGACATATTGCGCCGAGATCGACAAGCCCAGTACGTTGCCGCCGACCCCGTCGGGCACATTGTGGCGGATGACGCTGATGATGCAGGGCAAAAGACCGCCAAGCGCCAGGCCCATCAGGAAACGCAGGCCGACGAGTTGCCAGCCCTGGGTAACGAAGGCCTGCGGGATCAGCAGCAGTGCCGAGACGGCGAGTGCGGCAACGATGACGTTCCAGTGGCCGATACGGTCGGCGAGCTTGCCGAGCCGCGACGCCGACAGGATGGCGCCGAGCGCTGCCGCGGACATGACGATGCCGGAGACCAGCGTGACCTGGCTCTGATCTTCGATGAGCTGCTGGACATAGACGGTGATGATCGGCTCGATCGACATGGTGGCGAAACTCAACAGCATGCCGGTCGCCAGCATGGCGACGACGGGGCGCTTGTCGGGAATCTGCGACCAGCCGTCTTTCACTTTTTCTTCTGACGCGGCCTTGGCGGCAACCGGGCGAGGGGCCTCCTTGATCAGCAAGGTGGTTGCCAGAAAAGCCAGGAAAATGACGCCGCCGGCGAGCAGGAATGTGGCGCGGATGCCAATCAGCGGCGGCAGCGCGCCGCCAAGCAGCGGACCGACCAGGGCACCGGCCGTGATTCCGGCCGACAGCACGCCCAGCGCCCAGCCGGAGCGATCCTTCGGCGTCTGCATGGCAACCAGGATGGTCGAGCCCGAAGAATAGCCGCCGGCAAAGCCGATCAGCAGGCGCAAGAGCACCAATTGCCAGACGGTCTGCACCATGCCGGTCAGCGACATACACAGCGCCATGCCGAAACTGGCTCGCACCAGCATCAGTTTGCGGCCGTAGCGGTCGCCTAGCCGCCCCCACAGGGGCGCGACCAGCGCGGCAGCAAGGAAGGTGGCGCCGTAGGCGATGCCCGACCACTGCACGATCGCCGCATGGCCCTCGGCGCCCAGCTGCTCGACGTAAAGCGGCAGGAAGGGCAACAGCAGCGTCATCGCTACAAGCGTGCTGAACGAGCCGGCAAAACACACGGCGAGATTGCGGCGCCAGTGGACGTTGTGCGTGCCTTGCATGGCGAGGGCGGCGTCTTGCGGCATGTCATGTCCTGTCCGGCCAGCTTGCATGAAACTTGCTACGGATACCAATTTGGGATACCAAGCTGGTATCTGTCATGAACGCAAGCCCCGTCGCTGTCAATGCGGGCCTCTCAACATGATCGACAAAGGCCGGCGTGATCGGCCAACGCCGGCCAGTGATCCGATTGCCGGAACAAATGACCTGAACGGAACGCCAATGTCGCAGATGCAGAACGTCGAAAAGCAGCTTCGCGAGATGATCCTCGGGCTCGAGATCGGTCCCGGCGAGCGGCTGACGGAGCGCTGGGTCGAAAGCCGCTTCGGCGCATCGCGCACGCCGGTCAGGGCGGCATTGCTGCGGCTCGAGACTGAAGGCCTGATCTGCCGCGACGGCCGCGGCTGGACGGTCTCGCCCATCAATCTTGCTGAACTCGAGCAGATCGCCGTCTATCGCGAGGCGGTCGAGGTCGCGGCACTCAGACTAACTTGCACCTTGCAGGACAGAAGTGCCGTCGAAATCATCGAGGCGATGCTCGATTCTTGCGACGACAAGACGCCGCGCGAGGAATGGCATCGCGTCGGCAGGGATTTTCATATCGAGCTGGCACGTCTATCCGGCAACGAGTTCCTGTTCAGAGCGGTTCGCGATGCGATGACGCGCCTGTCGCGCGCCCGCTGGCTCGAGGTTCGCGACGAGGCAGCGCTTGGCCGTGCCTGGGCCGAACACCATGCCATTCTGTCGGCGGTGCGGGCCGGCGATGCCGATAGCGCCGCCCGCCTGCTTTCGGCCCATATCATCGGCAGCCGCGACCGGCTGGTGACCTCGCTGCGCAACGACCGGCGCGGCCTGCGCGCCCGGGGATTTGCGGTCGTCGCTTGAGTGAGGATCGGCTGCCATTGATCACGAAAAGAGCAGATGAGCGAAGAATGCTACTTTCGGTCTCGCTTCGCAAATGCCGATGGCGTAAGAGCAGCGATGGAAAACAACCGATTTGACACACCCGTGACCGTCAAGGGCGCGGCGGGAAGCAATCAGCTCTTGCGTACGGCCCGCGAGGCTTCCGACTACCTCCTCAACAATTGGCCCGGCAAGCGCAGCCCCAAGCACCGCGAAGCGTTGCAAGCCTGTCATGATGCGCTGGCCGGCGACAAGCCGGCCATGAACGCAAGACGGGCCTTCATTGCCGCCGCTCGTGAAGTGAACGTCTTCGTCAGCGACAAGGCGCCCGCCTGAGGCATAGCGGGATTTGACCGAGGCGCGGACCGCCTGACAGGCCGGGCGTCATCACTCGGCCGTTTCGGTTTTGGTTTGGGACTCTCTCTCGCCCTCGGGCTTCGATCGCTCCTTGGCTGCGACCTTGGCAGCCTGCTTTTCCGCCTTCTTGGCGGCCTTCTGCCGGTCGCGTTCCTTGCGTTCCTGACCGTAGTTCGGTGCTCGTGCCATATCGTTTCCTTTCATTGTGCTTGGCCTTTGCCTAGGAGCATTGGACCGCAAACACAACACCGCAAGGCACGATCGGCTCCATATCTCGGCGTAGTCCGGGAGCCTGGCTTCAGGCTGTTTTTCAGGCGCCGTCGCGGTCGAGGACGAGATCGGCCGGACCGAACCGGTCCTTTGCGGTGAACTGCTGGTGCCAGTAGGGATAGAGCACGGGCGGCCTGCTGACCGCATCGAGGCGTGTGCGCTCCTCATCGCCAAGCACCAGGCTTGCAGCGGCGATATTGTCTTTGAAATGCGCTTCGGTTCGTCCGCCGATCACCAGCGAACTGACAGCGGGCCGGCCGAGCAGCCAGGCAAGCGCCACCTGCGCCGCCGACACGCCGTGGTTCTTGCCGATATCGATCAGCACGTCGACGATCCGCCACAGCCGGTCCTCGTCGCGGATCGGCGGTTCCGACCAGCCGCTGAGCTGGCGGGCGGTCGGCTGGTCACGGTGGTATTTGCCGGACAGCAACCCGCCGGCAAGCGGGCTCCAGACCAGCACGCCGAGCCCCTGGTCGACCGAGATCGGCAACAATTCATACTCGGCCTCGCGCGCTTCCAGCGTGTAGTGGATCTGCTGGGTGACGAAGCGCGGCTGGTGATGATGATCGCTGATGCCAAGCCCCTTCATCACCTGCCAGCCGGAATAATTGGAACAGCCGACATAGCGGACCTTGCCCTGCGCGACCAGCGTGTCGAGCGCGGCGATGGTTTCCTCGAGCGGTGTCAGGCCATCCCACTCGTGCAGGAAATAGATGTCGATGACATCCGTCCTGAGCCGCTTAAGGCTCCTTTCGCATTCGCGGACCAAATGGTAGCGCGACAAGCCTTCATCGTTGGGGCCCTTGCCGATCCGCATGCGCGCCTTGGAGGCGATCAGCACGTCGCCCTTGCGCTTGCCGCCGAGCGCCTCGCCGATGATCTCTTCCGACACCCCGTTCGAATAGACGTTGGCGGTGTCGATGACATTGACGCCGGCATCGATGCAAAGGTCGATCATCCGACGCGCCTCGTCGAGGTCGGTCTTGCCAACCGCCGAAAACGCGCCGCCGCCGCCGAATGTCATGGTGCCCATGGTCAGGGTCGAAACCTTCAGCCCGGAACGGCCGAGAGTGCGGTATTCCATGTCGTATCCTCACGATTTATCGGGAAAGGGCGTTGCAAACGACAGCCCCTCAGTGAACCGGGCATTTGTAGGACAATTCGTTCCGCTTGTCGCCCGCCTCGCAGGGCAAGCTCGATCACATCTTGCGGATTGAACGCACAGCCAGCGCAGTAGTGGCTGCAATAAAACCGTCATTGCCGGCCTATACTAACATCGGTCCAGCGCTTCGATTTCCGGCCGCCGGGCCGGGCGGCAGAGCGCCTGACAGCGGCCGGCAAGGCCTGTAAGCGGAGCAGCGCAAATGACCGAGATAAAACAGAATTCCCCGGCCAGGGACTGGCTGGAGGCGGAACTCGCCGACACGCTCGACGAAGATTATGAGCTGGAAATCTCGGAGCCGGCGCTGTCGATGGAGATCGCCAAGATCTACAAGAATGCGCATCCGCCATCGATCGACCGCCTGCAGTATTTTCGCAATCTCATCACGCTGCAATCCGAATTGATCAAGCTACAATCCTGGGTCGCCTATCACAAGAAGAAGCTCGTCGTGGTCTTCGAGGGCCGCGACTCGGCGGGCAAGGGTGGTGTTATCAAGCGCATCACCCAGAGGCTTAATCCGCGCATCTGCCGCGTCGCAGCACTTCCGGCGCCGACCGAGCGCGAGAAGTCGCAATGGTATTTCCAGCGCTACGTTCCGCATCTGCCGGCCGGCGGCGAGATCGTGCTGTTCGACCGCTCCTGGTACAACCGCTCGGGCGTCGAGCGGGTAATGGGCTTTGCCCAGCCGGATCAGGTCGAGGAGTTCTTCCGCGACGTTCCGGATTTCGAACGCATGCTGGTCCGCTCAGGCATTACGCTTGTCAAATACTGGTTTTCGATCACGGACGAGGAGCAGCAGATGCGCTTTTTGATGCGCATCCATGACCCGATGAAGCAATGGAAACTGTCGCCGATGGACCTCCAGTCGCGCGTGCGCTGGGAGCAGTACACCAAGGCCAAGGAAGAAACGTTCGCCCGCACCAATATCCCGGAAGCCCCGTGGTTCATCGTCGAGGGCAACGACAAGAAGCGGGCACGGCTGAACTGCATCGACCATCTCCTCAAGCAGATGCCCTATGAGGAGGTGCCGCACGAAGAGATCACACTGCCGGAGCGCGTCTTCAATCCCGAATACGAGCGCCAGGTACTGCCGCGCGAACTGTATGTGCCGGAGAAGTACTGACTAAAGCGGCGAGGAGGGCGGCGCCTCCATGGCGGCGCCCTGCAACAAGCTAGGTGCGCTCGATGATGACATGCGTGGCCTTCGGCGTCGCGACCTGCTCGCTGCAGCGATAGCCGAGCTTGGGCATGTCGATGCCGGCAAAAAGGCTCTCGCCGGCGCCTAGCAGGACCGGTGAGATCGCCAGATGCATTTCGTCGATGAGCTTTTCCTTGAGATATTGCCGGATCGTAGAAACGCCACCGCCCAGCCGTACATCCTTGCCGTCAGCCACTGCTTTCGCCTTTTGCAGCGCTGAGTGGATGCCGTCGGTCACGAAATAGAAAGTCGTGCCGCCCTCCATGACAATGGGATCACGCGCATGGTGCGTGAGCACGAAGACCGGCACGTGGTAGGGTGGGTTGTCACCCCACCAGCCTTTCCAGCTGTCATCCGGCCATTCGCCGCGGATCGGCCCAAACATGTTGCGGCCGAGGATCCATGCGCCGACATTTTCGAAGCTGCGTGCCGCGAACGCCTCGTCAGTGTCCGTGGTCCCGCCATCCTTGCCGAGGACCATCTTGCGGAAGGTGCGGGTGCCGAACATCCATTCGTGCAGGGCTTCCCCGCCAACACCCAGCGGGTTCTTCAGGCCTTGGTCGGGACCGGCGCCGAAGCCGTCGATCGACAAGGTGAAAGCGCTGACGCGAAGTTTGGACATGAGAGCCTCCTCGATAACCAATTGTGAGATGCAAGCAGTTATCGGGGTAGCTTAACTGATTGCATTTTGCAAGCGGTATTTTGAATCGCCGGCGGGGCAATCGCTTCCATGTTGGAATAACCAATCTCAATGTCGGCGCCGCCTGTCATCCGCCTGCCGGCAGCTTCTCCCTGTATAGTGACGGGGAGAAGGGGCTGGCCGCAACGTCGATGTTTTTGCAACGCTGGAGATTGGTGAAATCTTTTACGAACGCGTCTTTCTCCCTGCCACTTTACGGGGAGAAATGCCCGGCAGGGCAACGAGGGGCAGCGTAAACTTGAAGCGATGTCCTGCGGCGTTCCATGTCGCGCTTTGGACGAACGAACACTGCTCGATGCAGACGCTACAAAGGCGCATCACCCCTTGAGCATCGCCGCCACTTCGGGCGCAAAGTAGGTGAGAATCCCGTCGCAGCCGGCGCGCTTGAAGGCGAGCAGCGATTCCAGCATCGCCTTTTCGCCATCGATCCAGCCATTGGCGGCGGCGGCCTTGATCATCGAATATTCGCCCGAGACCTGATAGGCGAAGGTCGGCATCTGCAACTCGTCCTTCAGCCGCCGGATGATGTCGAGATAGGGCAGGCCGGGCTTGACCATCAGCATGTCGGCGCCCTCGGCGAGATCCTGCTCGGCCTCGCGCACCGCTTCGTCGGAATTGGCGTGGTCGATGTAATAGGTCTTCTTGTCGCCCTTGAGCAGGCCGGCGGTGCCGACCGCCTCACGATAGGGGCCGTAAAAGGCGGATGCGAACTTGGTCGCATAGGACATGATCGCCACATCCTGAAATCCATTGGCGTCGAGCGCATCGCGGATGGCACCGATCCGGCCGTCCATCATGTCCGAGGGGGCAATGATGTCGGCCCCCGCCGCCGCCTGGATGACTGCCGCCGCCGTCACCTGCTCCACCGTTTCATCATTGACGATAATGCCCTCGCGCAAGATGCCGTCATGGCCATGGGAGGTGAAAGGGTCAAGCGCGGCGTCGGTGATGATGCCGATCTCCGGCACCGCGTGCTTGATGGCGCGGGTGGCACGGTTGATGATGTTTTCCGGATCGAGGATATGCGAACCGGTCTGATCGCGCAGGCCGAGCTCCACATTGGGGAAAGTGGCGATCGCCGGAATACCAAGCTTGGCCGCGCGCTCAGCCTCCTTGACGGCGAGGTCTAGCGACAGGCGGAACACGCCGGGCATGGCGACGATCGGTTCGCGCACTTGTCTGCCGTCGACGACGAAGATCGGCCATATCAGATCGTCGACCGACAGCCGGTTCTCCTGGACAAGGCGGCGCGACCAATCGGCCTTGCGCATGCGCCGCAGCCGCCGGCTGCCGGTGATCTCGTCGACGCTGCGCGCGCCGGCAGGCTTTGCAGGGGTGAATTTGTTCATCGCAAAAACTCCGGATCGGGCGGCTTTTACCACGAGCCTCCGCTGCTGACCAATGCGACACGATTGCGCCAGCGGTCCTGTCGGGCGCTATTCTGGTTGGCCATTGCCCGACAGGATCTGCGCAGCACCCCGCATGGCGACGCGGAATGCCTCGTCGAAGCTGACGCCGCGCACTTGCCAATTGTAGCTCTTGCCATTCAAGGCAAGCCGCCAGTCGGCTATCCAGCCCAGTTCCTTGTCGCTCCAGACGATACTGCCGGCGAGCGCCTGGTCGGCTCCGGCCTTCCTGGCAAGCTGGTCCAGCGTCGTGATATCGGCATGGCGCAGGGCCTGGTCGTTAAGCTTCGAGGCCGACAGCAGCGACGCTTCGGGAAACACAATCCGCATGACCAGCGGACCGGTGGCATTGACGAACGATTCGCGCATCGCCGCCCCGCGCTCATCGTCGGCGGTCAGCACGAACTGCCTTGTGCCTTGCTCCGCCGCCAGGAAAATTACCAGGCGTGGCCGCTCGCCACGCCATGGTTTGCTGCCGAGCGTGGCAAGCACCGGATCGATAACGTCAGGCCTGTACAGACAAGTGAGATCGTGCGGCCGGTCATGGGTGCCCTGTTCGTCATGGACCGGAATGCCTTCGAGACGGTCGCGATAGCGGAATTCGGCAACGAAGCTGCCGGCCTTGTCGCGCAGCGCCGCCATCTCAGTTCTCTTCGGCAGCCGCTGATCGCCGGACACACGAACCAGCACCGCATCGAGGCAGGCCTTGAAACCGATCTGCCTGTTGACCTCGCCCTGGCCGGTGACGATGGTCTGCGATTGATAGAGTTCGTCGACGGTTTCGGCCGATACGGGAGGAGTGTTCGCAGCGATCAGGCCGACCACCACAACAGCAAGGCGCGGCAACCAAGGCATGGTTCAACCTTCCGGTTCAAAGCGCCAGCATTAGCACTGGGTGACGCCGACGACCATGCAGCGGATTGGCCGCCGCCATTGACGCGGCCATGCGCCACGCTTTAGCACTTCACTCCCGGCGGGCGCGGGGAGGGATTCTCTGGCGATGGATTTTGGCGGAGGCGACGAGATTCGCTTCGAAAGATTGGGCAGGGCCGGCGTCGTCACGCTGACGCGGCCGCAGGCGCTCAATGCCGTAACCCACCGCATGGTCAAGGCGCTGGACAAGGCGCTGCGCAGTTGGGAGCGCGACGACGGCGTCGACGTTGTCGTCGTCAAGGCCGAGGGCAGGGCATTTTCGGCGGGCGGCGACATCCTCCACATCTACGAAGCCGGCCGCGCAGGAAGGCCTCCGGTCGATTTCTTCGCCGATGAATACCGGCTGAATGCCCGCATCGCCCGCTTCAAGAAACCCTATGTCGCGGTGATCGACGGCATCGTCATGGGCGGCGGCGTAGGTATCTCCTTCCATGGCTCGCAGCGAGTGCTGACCGAGAACGCCCAGTTTGCCATGCCCGAGGTCGGCATCGGCTTTTTCCCGGATGTCGGCGCCAGCCATCTGTTGCCGGATCTCGGCGGCAGCTTCGGCATGTATCTGGCGCTGACCGGCAACCGCATCCGCTATGGCGATGCTTTGTGGTCGGGCCTCGCCACCCATACGATCAAGGCGGAGGACCAGGCCGGCTTCCTCGACCGTCTGGCGGAAAGCGGCGACCCGGAATCGGTGCTGCGCGGCTGCTTCGTCCCGGCCAGGCGCGAGACCGACAGGCCGACGCTGAAAGCCATCGCCCGGCATTTCGCGCAGCCGTCGCTGGCCGATATCGTCGCCAGTCTGGAGCGGGCAGCCGCTGCCGACGAGTTCGCGGCAAAGACGCTGGCCACCATCCGCACACGTTCACCGACCAGCCTGCATGTTGCATGGCGCCAGATTAGCGCCGGGCAGACGTTGTCGATGGACGAGTGCATGAAAATGGAGTTCCGTATCCTCAACCGCATGCTTGCCGGGCACGACTTCTATGAAGGTATCCGCGCCGCCATCATCGATAAAGGCTCGACGCCGCAATGGCGGCCGGCAGGCATCGATGACGTCAGCGCCGCCAACGTCGACGCCTATTTCGCACCGCTCGGCGAACGGGAACTGAAGCTGTGAGCGAGGTCGCCTCGAGACGCGTGGTGCTGCAGCCCTCGACGATCGAGGTCATCTTCGCCTGGTTCCAGCGCGTCATCGCCGGCTACTGTCTGCTGTTCGGCATCTTGTACTGGATCCGGCTGATCGGCTTTTACCCCGGCCCGTTGTGGCGCTTCGACCTGATGCCGGTGCACTGGCAGGTGGCGGCGGTGGTGCTGGCGGTGTTTTTTCCGTTCGCTGCCGCCGGCCTCTGGATGCTGGCGTCCTGGGGGCCGGTGATCTGGTTCATCTGCGCGGTGACCGAGTGCGTCATGTATGCCGGCTTCCCC
This sequence comes from Mesorhizobium sp. M0019, assembly GCF_040323975.1. Lineage (NCBI taxonomy): Bacteria > Pseudomonadati > Pseudomonadota > Alphaproteobacteria > Hyphomicrobiales > Phyllobacteriaceae > Mesorhizobium > Mesorhizobium sp. M0019. Next base: position 42,989 of record NZ_JAMYVK010000007.1, read on the forward strand.
GAGCTGTTCGGCCACCGGCCGCTGATCGTCGCCTCGCACCTTGCGGTGGCGCTGCTCTACATAGTGTTCCGCGTGGTGATCTGGATCCAGAAGCGGCAACCCCGGCGATAGCAATTCCGGCCAGGATCGTTGGCTAAATCTTTAGGTTAATTATCCTTGCTCGGGTGACCGTCCGTTAAGCCTCTTTCGAAACCCCTTACCGGTAAGCTCTTGTTAGCCTTGGCGTTTAAGTCGAATTTTATGAGTATTCGATAGTGTCGCGATCAAGGTGACGAACAAAAAATCACCGGGCGACAAACGAGAGGCAAAGACAATGATCAATTCGCGTCCGGCGGCGAAGACCGCCAACGTATCCGATGACCGCCGCGAGGCGATCCGTTCGCTGTACATGGAATCGCTGCAGCTGGTCGAGCGGCTGCATCGCCGTCTGCTTGACGTGATCAAGGACGAATTCGACCGCAACGGTCGCTCCGACATCAACGCCATCCAGGCGCTGCTCCTGTTCAACATCGGCAATTCGGAGCTGACCGCCGGCGAACTGCGCTCGCGCGGCTATTATCTCGGCTCGAATGTCTCCTACAATCTGAAGAAGCTGGTCGATCTCGGCTTCATCAACCACCAGCGCTCGCGCATCGACCGCCGTTCGGTGCGGGTTTCGCTGACGCCGAAGGGCAATGAGGTGGCGGAAGTCGTCGCCGGCCTCTACGAGCGCCATGTCGGTTCGATCGAGCAGGTTGGCGGCATCAACACGGAAGAGTTCAAGCAGATGAACCGCGCCCTGCAGCGCCTGGATCGGTTCTGGAACGATACCATCGCCTACCGGATGTAATCGCATCCGCCGCATCAAGATCTGAAGCTGGACTACGGAAATGCTGCCGCGGCACAAACCAAAGGCCGGTGCCGAAAAGCACCGGTCTTGCCGTTTCGTCAGGCCGGCCGATCCAAATTCGAGCAACAGCCACGTTGCCGCCATATTCCAATGGAACCGAAGATGCGGGTGATGCTGGGGCCAAAGCCGTGCATTTGTCCTGTGCTCAAGTCACTTCCCCTGTGGTTTTACACCGAAGTGATGTGGGCCATGGTTGGCTAATTGTTAAGAAGCCAACTCTAGAGTGCGGGCGAGACCGCCCGGTGGGTTGAATTGTAGCAAGAATGTCTGGAACGTCCATGAGAACCAGCCGCCGTTTCTTCCTTTCAGGAGCCTCCGCGCTCGCAGCCGCAATGGTCGCCGGCCGCGCCAGTGCGCAGGATGTGATCGGGGATATCCTGAAATCCTCGGCGCGCGGCAATTGGGACGACCAATTCGATGCGCGTGCCAGCGAAGGCGGCAAGGTTGCCTCGACGCTGCCGATCTTCAGCCTGCAGACGGTGTCCTTCACCGAGCAGGCGATCATGCAGTATCAGAATATCGTCGCGCAAGGCGGCTGGGAGCAGGTTCCAGACACCAAGAAGCTGCAGCTTGGCGTCGAGGATCCCGATGTGGTGCCGCTGCGCAGGCGCTTGATGATATCGGGCGATCTGGCGCAGAGCGCCGGGCTCTCGGAAGCGTTCGATTCTTACGTCGACTCGGCGCTCAAGCGCTTCCAGTTGCGTCACGGCTTGCCGGCCGACGGAACCACGGGCAAATATACTTTCGCGGCAATGAACGTGTCGGCGCCGGTTCGGCTTGGTCAGCTGCAGACCAATCTGCAACGGCTGCGTGAGCGGGCCGGAACGCTTGGCAACCGCTATGTTCTGGTCGACATCCCGGCGGCGCAGATCGAGGCGGTCGAGAACGACCGCGTTGTGCTGCGCCACACCGCAATCGTCGGCAAGATCGATCGCCAGACGCCGATCGTCAATTCCAAGATCAACGAAATCATCGTCAATCCGTACTGGAACGCGCCGGTCTCGATCGTGCGCAAGGATATCATTCCGCTGATGCGGAAGGACCCCAACTATCTCAAGGATAGCCATATCCGCCTGTTTGCGCCGGACGGCAGCGAGGTCGACCCAATGACGGTCGACTGGTCGACCGACGATGCCGCCAAATACCGCTTCCGCCAGGATCCCGGTTCCGGCAACGCGATGGCCTCGGTCAAGATCAATTTCCCCAGCCCGGACGGCGTCTACATGCACGACACGCCGCAGCAGAGCCTGTTCGGCAAGCTGATGCGCTTCGATTCCTCTGGCTGCGTGCGGGTTCAGAACGTGCGCGACCTCGTCACCTGGATTCTGCGCGACACACCGGGCTGGGATCGCCAGCATTTCGAGGCGGCGATCAAGACCGCGGAGAACACGCCGGTGCAGGTCACCAATCCGGTGCCGGTTTATTTTCTCTACGTCTCGGCCTGGTCGACAGGGCCGGGCGTGGTCCAGTTCCGTGACGACATTTACGGCCTCGACGGAGCCAACGAGCTGCAGATCACATCCGCGCTCTAAGCAGCTGAGTTCATTTGCAAAAGGCCGCCGGAAGGGCGGCCTTTTTCGTTGCCGAGTCTTTCGCGGCAAGCTTTGCTGGACTGATCGCCGGCAAAAGAACGCGCGGCGCCGTATTCGGAAATCGCATCATGCATGTCGCAATGTTCATTCTGGTCGTGCTCATCTTCGTCGCCGTTTCGGGCGCACTGGTCCGGCTGGTGCGGGTGCCGCTGCCGGTACTGCAGATCGCCATCGGTGCAGCGCTCGCCTGGCCGGTGCGCGGCATGCATGTCGAGATCGATCCCGAGCTGTTCCTGCTGGTGTTCATCCCACCGCTGCTGTTCAGCGACGCCTATGGTGCGCCCAAGCGCGAACTGATCGCGCTGCGCGGGCCGATCCTCGACCTCGCCATCGGGCTGGTCTTCTTCACCATTGTCGGCTTCGGCTACGCTTTGCACTGGCTTGTCCCGAGCATCCCGCTCGTCGTCGCTTTCGCACTTGCTGCGGTGCTGTCCCCGACGGATGCGGTGGCCGTCTCCTCGATCGTCGACAAGAGCCTGGTCCCGGCCCGGCTGATGCACATCCTGGAGGGCGAGGCGCTGCTCAACGATGCGTCGGGCCTCGTGATGTTCCGCTTTGCGGTGGCAGCTGCCTTGACCGGCAGCTTCTCCTTCGTCGCGGCGTCCGTGACTTTCCTCTATGCCGTCGCTGCCGGCATCCTGGCCGGCGTGGCTGCCTTGTTCGTCGCCGCCAAGGTGCTGCAATTGCTGAACCGTATCGGCGGCGTGCCGGCCGAGGCGCAGGTGCTGGTCATGGTCCTGCTGCCGTTCATCGCCTATCTCGGCGCCGAGAATGTCGGCGCCTCGGGCATTCTGGCGGCGGTCACGGCCGGAGTGCTCACCGGCGGCTCCGGGATTTTCCGCTTTCTCGGCGTCTCGGCGCGCATACAGACCGTATCGCTGTGGACGACGCTATCCCTCGTCTTCAACGGCGCGCTGTTCATCCTGCTCGGGTTGCAGCTTCCCGAAATCATCGGCAACGTGCCGCCTGAGCTCGGCAGCCGCTATCCGGTCATCCAGCCAATCGCCACGGTGGTCGCGCTGACACTATGCCTGATCGGGCTGCGCTTCCTGTGGATCTGGGTCGGCGACATCGCGACGCGCGTCTCGGCGCGATTACGCGAGCAGAAGGCCGAGCCGTTCGGGCTGCGCGTCCGGATCGCCGGCTCTGTTGCCGGCGTGCGCGGCGCCATCACGCTGGCCGGCATCCTGTCGCTGCCGCTCACCATGCCGAATGGTTCGCCCTTTCCGGCGCGCGACGTGGTGATCTTCCTCGCCGCAGGCGTCATCATCTGCTCATTGCTCATTGCCAGCCTTGCCTTGCCCAAGGTGGCACGGGGGCTGGTCGAGCCGGGCGAGGATCCTGGCGCTGCCGAGGAGCGTCTTGCGCGCGTGGGCGCGGCCAAGGCCGCCATCGCCCGCATCGAGAGCATGGCCGGCGCGACCGACGGCGATGAAGGGGAAATATCCGGCGCCCGGCTTGCCGCCGCCGACAGCATCGTCGCCGGCTACCGTCGCCGCATCGCTGCCTCCGACGAGGCCGACGAGGCGCGCGCCGAGGCCCGCGAGGCCGGACGGCTGGAGCTCGAATTGAGGCTGGCGGGCATTGAGGCCGAACGCGCAGCGGTTCGCGCAATGTTTCGCAGCGGCCAGATTAACGACCATACGATGCAGGCGCTGTTCACCGAGATCACGCTCACCGAGGCCCTGCTGAAGGGCCGGCAGGCAAGGAAATAGAGGCTGCCAGTCTCTCTGGCGCAATCCGGCCAGCAAATTTCGCGCTGCAAACGTGGCGGGCCGAAAGCAACTGTGTTAATGGCGCGACAGACCCCGAACCTTGAGGATTTCAGCCCATGGCAACAGCAGCGGCAGTGTCGAACAAATTCGAATCCTTTTTCGAAACCACGCTTGCCGATGCCGACCCCGAGATTTTCGGCGCAATCCGCAACGAACTCGGCCGCCAGCGCCACGAGATCGAGCTGATTGCCTCGGAAAATATCGTCTCGCGTGCCGTGCTCGAGGCACAGGGGTCGATCATGACCAACAAATATGCCGAGGGCTATCCGGGCAAGCGCTACTATGGCGGCTGCCAATTCGTCGATGTCGCCGAGAAACTGGCCATCGAACGCGCGAAAAAGCTGTTCGGCTGCAACTTCGCCAACGTCCAGCCGAATTCCGGCAGCCAGATGAACCAGGCGGTGTTCCTGGCGCTGCTGCAGCCCGGCGACACCTTCATGGGCCTCGACCTCAATTCCGGCGGACACCTGACGCATGGCTCGCCGGTCAATATGAGCGGCAAATGGTTCAAGGTCGTCTCCTATGGCGTGCGCCGGGACGATCATCTGCTCGACATGGACTCGATCGAGAAGGCCGCCCATGAGACCAGGCCGAAATTGATCCTGGCCGGCGGCACAGCCTATTCACGTGTCTGGGACTGGAAGCGTTTTCGCGAGATCGCCGATTCGATCGGCGCCTATCTGATGGTCGACATGGCCCACATCGCCGGCCTGGTCGCCGGCGGCATGCATCCGTCGCCGCTGCCGCATGCCCATGTGGTCACCACCACGACGCACAAATCGCTGCGCGGGCCTCGCGGCGGCATGATCCTTTGCAACGACGAGGATATTGCCAAAAAGATGAATTCGGCCGTCTTCCCCGGCCTGCAGGGTGGACCGCTGATGCATGTGATCGCCGCCAAGGCGGTGGCTCTGGGCGAGGCGCTGAAGCCGAGCTTCAAGATCTATGCGGAGAGCGTCGTCGCCAATGCCAAGGCGCTGGCCTCCAGTCTGCAGGAAACCGGTCTCGACATCGTCTCCGGCGGCACCGACAACCATCTGATGTTGGTCGACCTGCGTCCCAAGAACGCCACCGGCAAGCGCGCCGAGGCTGCCCTTGGCCGCGCCAACATCACCTGCAACAAGAACGGCATCCCCTTCGATCCGGAAAAGCCTTTCGTGACATCGGGCGTTCGGCTCGGCACGCCGGCCGGCACCACGCGCGGCTTCGGTCAGGCCGAGTTCCGCGAGATCGGCAAGCTGATCGCCGAAGTGCTGGATGGACTGAAGGTCGCCAATTCCGACGAGGGCAATGCGGCCGTCGAGGCAACCGTGAAGGCCAAGGTGGCGGCATTGACGGATCGTTTTCCGCTTTACCCGTATCTTGGTTGACGCAGGGCGTCGTTCCCCCAACTGTGACGGCGCCGATCAACTGGGCGCACGGCTGCATCTCGGAGACGCTTGATGATGATGCGAATTTTCCGTTTCGCCGGTGTTGGCGCTGCCTTGCTCACCTTAGCCACCTCGCCGCTACTCGGCGCAGCCTTGGCGCAGACCGAGCCGACCCCGGCAACACCCAAGACAGAGACCTTCGGCAGGTGGTCCACCACGATGGACGAGGTCAACACCGGTAAGGATGTGCGCAAGACCTGCGCCGCCTCGACGGTCTTTTTCGACGCAAACGGCACCAGCGGCACCCTCACGCTGGCCATCTCGAATGGCGACGTACTGCCACCCGCGGGCTATCCGAGCCTCATCATCGCCGTGAGAAACAGTGACTTGCCCAAGGGGGACAACATCCCGGCGGTGTTCCGCGACGTCAACGACAAGATCAAGGCCGGTTTTCATGTTATCGCCGACGGACAGTGGATGATAGACAACAAGTCCGAGACCACGCTCGCGGTACTGCGCGCCATGCGCCGCACCAGCGCCCTCGATGTCAGCTTCGCCGACAAGCCGGTCGCGACCATATCGATGGACGGCTTCACCAAGGCCTATCGCTATCTCGGCACGTCTTGCGGCTTCCCGACCGGCGACGTCGCGCCCTGATTGGCGGACCGCTGTCAACTGATTGCCGCTCTCGCAATTTTCCTCGCGCCTCGCTATCTCTGAGGCGCGATCGGTCATCGGCCATACTTTGCCATCGTGGCAAAAACCTCTAAGCCGTTCGCACTACGAGAATCGCGAACCGAAGGCTCTCCATGCGCTGTCCCTACTGTCAGTCCGAAGATACGCAGGTGAAGGATTCGCGCCCTGCCGAAGACGGTGCAGCGATCCGCAGGCGGCGCGTCTGCCCGGATTGCGGCGGCCGTTTCACCACTTTCGAGCGCGTCCAATTGCGCGATCTCGTCGTGGTGAAGAAGTCTGGACGCAAGGTGCCGTTCGACCGCGACAAGTTGCTGCGCTCTGTCGAGATTGCCGTCCGCAAGCGCAATGTCGACCCGGAACGTATCGACCGGGCGGTGACCGGCATCGTGCGCCAGCTCGAAAGCTCGGGCGAGACCGAGGTGGCCTCGGGGGAAGTCGGCCGGCTGGTCATGGAGGCGCTTAAGTCGCTCGATGATGTCGCCTATGTGCGCTTTGCCTCCGTCTACCGCAATTTCCGCGAGGCCAAGGATTTCCACGACGTGTTGGGCGAACTCAAAGGCGACGAGCTCAAAACCGACGAGCCCAGGGGCGAAGAGCTGAAGAGCGACGAGGACGCCAGCTGAGCATGGCAGGGTCCGAACGCAGCACGGCTGAGCAAGAGGTCCTCGATCGCCGCTATATAGCGGCAGCCCTCAGGCTGTCGCGCAAGAATGCCGGGCGGACCTCGACCAACCCTTCCGTCGGCACGCTGATCGTGCGCGATGACGGCGACGGGCCGATGATCGTCGGCAGCGGCGTCACCGCCGTCGGCGGCCGGCCGCATGCCGAGACCGAGGCTTTGGCAGAGGCCGGCGAACTGGCGCGCGGCGCCACCGCCTATGCAACGCTGGAGCCCTGCGCCCATCACGGCCGCACGCCGCCTTGCGCCAATGCGCTGGTCAGTGCCGGCGTGGCGCGTGTGGTCGGCGCTGCCAGCGATCCGGACCCGCGTGTTTCCGGCAAGGGCTATGCAATCTTGCGTGCCGCCGGCGTCGAAGTGGTGGAAAAAGTGTTGGCGGCCGAGGCCGCGGAGCAGATGGCCGGCTATTTAATTCGATCTCTGAAAAAACGCCCGGAAGTGATCCTGAAACTTGCGCTTTCGAGCGACAACAAGATCGGCGTGAAAGGCGAGGGACAGGTCTCCATCACCGGCGATATCGCCCGACGCGAAGTCTATCTGATGCGCGCCGAAGCCGATGGCATATTGATCGGCATCGGCACGGCACTGGAGGACGATCCGGCGCTGACGGTTCGGCTTCCGGGACTGGAGAGCCGTTCGCCGGCGCGCATCGTACTCGACCGTCAGATCAGGCTACCCGAGACTTCGAAACTGGTCGCCGGCGTCGACCATGTGCCGCTCTATGTCGCTGCCTGCGCCGAGGCCGATCCGCACCGGCGCGCTGCGCTCGAACGCGCCGGCGTTCGCTTCATCGGTACTGAGACCTATGAAGGCGATATTGCGCTGCCGGAACTGCTCGAGGATCTGGCGGCGCTCGGCATGGCAAGCGTCCTGGTCGAGGGCGGCGCGAGGGTGGCCAAGGCGTTCCTCGACGAACAACTGGTCGATCGTATCGTGCTGTTTCAGGGGCCGGACGCGATCGGCGAGGGCGGCATTGTATCGCCGATCGATGCCAACAATATCCCGCCGGGATTTCGCAAATTGCGCAACATGCGTTTCGGCGAAGATACATATGCGGAATGGATAAGAGACATCTAGGACCGAACTGATGTTCACGGGGCCAAACTAATGTTCACTGGAATCGTCACCGATGTCGGCACCGTCGCTGCCGTGAAGCCGCTCAGGGAAGGCGTCGGTTTGCGTATCGACACCGCTTACGATCCGCAGACCATTGCCATCGGCGCCTCGATTTCCTGCGGCGGCGTCTGCCTGACGGTAACGGGATTGCCGGAAGATGGCGCCAACGCACGCTGGTTCGAGGTCGAGGCCTGGGAAGAAGCGCTCAGGCTGACGACGGCGATGGGCTGGAAGGCCGGCACGCGAATCAACCTTGAGCGGGCACTGAAGATCGGCGACGAGCTTGGCGGCCATATCGTGTCGGGCCATGTAGACGGCATGGCCGAGATCGTGGCGCGCAAGGAAGAGGGCGACGCCGTTCGCTTCACCCTGGAAGCACCGCGAGAGCTGGCCAAATTCATCGCCCCCAAGGGCTCCGTCGCGCTCGACGGCACTTCGCTGACCGTCAACAACGTCGAAGGCACCCGCTTCGACGTGCTGTTGATCCACCATTCGCTGAGCGTCACCACCTGGGGCGAGCGGCAGGTCGGCGACCACGTCAATCTCGAGATCGACACCATGGCCCGCTACGCGGCGCGACTGGTGGAGGCGGCTAAAGAGGGGCTTTGAGGCGCTCGTCCATAAAGCTCATTCCCTGATGCGACCGCCGCCGAGTTGGCCTTGAAAGTTCCTTCGGCAATCTTCCGCTTGCGATCAAACCGGCTTCGGCCTAAGTCACCGGCGATCCCCGGAGACATCTATGGCAGGCACATCCCAACACGGCAAAGCGTTCATCCGTCCGAAGAAGAAGGCCCACCTTCTTGTCATCGAGGCGCGCTTTCACGACGACCTTGCCGACGCGTTGCTCGAAGGCGCGACAAAGGCCCTCGAGGAAGCGGGCGCGACATACGATGTCGTCACCGTTCCGGGCTCGCTCGAAATCCCGGCGGTGATTTCCTTCGCGCTCGACGGTGCCTCCGAAGGCGGGACGAACTATGACGGCTTCGTCGCCCTCGGCACGGTGGTCCGGGGCGACACCTATCATTTCGATATCGTCGCCAATGAATCCAGCCGTGCCCTGATGGACCTGTCCGTGCAGGATGCGGTCTGCATCGGCAACGGCATCCTGACCACCGAAAACGACGAACAGGCCTGGACACGGGCCAGGCGTTCGGAAGGCGACAAGGGCGGCTTTGCCGCGCGTGCGGCGCTGACCATGATCGCTCTAAAGGAACAGCTGGGAGAGCGAACGTGAGCGAACCCGCTTCGCCCGGCCAGCCTGCGGTTCGCCACGCCAACAAGCGCGGTGCTGCCCGTCTGGCGGCCGTGCAGGCGCTCTACCAGATGGATGTCGCCGGCAGCGGCGTGTTCGAGATCACCGCCGAGTACGAGGCGTTCAGGCTCGGCAAGGAAGTCGACGGCGCGCTCTATCGCGAAGCCGATGCTCAATGGTTTCGCGCCATTCTTGCCGGCGTCGTCGAGCACCAGAAGACGATCGATCCGATCATCCGACAGGCGCTGACCGAGGACTGGCCTCTGTCGAGGCTCGATTCCACATTGCGCGCCATATTGCGCGCCGGCGTCTACGAGCTGATGCAGCGCGAGGACGTGCCGGTGGCGGTCATCGTCTCCGAATATGTCGACATCGCCAAGGCATTTTACGAGGAAGACGAGCCGAAACTGGTCAATGCGGTGCTTGATCGCGTGTCGCGCCGGGTGCGTGGCGAGGGCCGCGGCAAGGACGCCTCATGACTGCTATCGTCGCCGTTGGGGCGGGCAAGGAAGCGCGTCGCACCGCCTTCATCCTCGCAGCCTCGCAGGCGATCATCGGCTCGGCCGCACCCATCGCCATTTCCATGGGCGGATTGGCCGGGCAGTACCTGCTCGATGCTGACAAGTCGCTGGCAACCGCGCCGATCACCGGTTTCAATGTCGGCGTGGCGCTCGGTTCCCTGCCGGCCGCGGCGATCATCCGCCGGCTCGGCCAGCGCGACGGCTTCATGACCGGCACAGCGGTCACGGCGCTTGGCGGGCTGGTCGCCACGCTGGCGCTGTTTCATGCCAGCTTCTGGCTATTCGCTTTCGGCTTGGCCGTGATCGGCATCGGGGGCGCCTTCGTCCAGCATTTCCGCTTTGCCGCCGCCGATAATGCGCCGCCTGAATTCAAGGCGCGCGCCATCTCCTTCGTGCTGGCCGGCGGCATCGTCACCGCCATCCTTGGACCGCAGATCGTCATCTTCACCGGCGACCTGTTCTCGCCGGTGAAGTTTGCCGGCTCGTTTGCGTCCATCCTGGTGCTGGCGGCGGTCGGCGCCGCCATTCTCTCTTTGTTGCGCATCCCGGCCAAGGCAACCGACAAGGTGGAAATCGCCGACAGCGACGCCCGGCCGCTCTCGGAAATCGTCACCAGGCCACGCTTCGTCGCGGCGCTGTTTTGCGCCATCGGCAGCTACGCGCTGATGAGCTTCGTCATGACCGGCGCGCCGCTGGCCATGGTCGGCTGCGGCCTTTCGACCGACGACGCCACGCTCGGCATTTCCTGGCATGTGATGGCGATGTTCGCGCCGAGTTTCTTCACGGGGTCGCTGATCTATCGCTTCGGCGCGGAGCGGATCGTGGCCATCGGCCTGGTGCTGCTGATTGGCTGCGCCATAGTGGCGCTGTCAGGGTTGGCACTGTGGCAGTTCTGGACGGCGCTGATCCTGCTCGGCCTTGGCTGGAACTTCAGCTTCATCGGTGCCACCGCCATGGTGGCCGACAGCTACCAGTCATCCGAAAAAGGCAAGGTCCAGGGTTTTCACGATTTCGTCCTGTTCGGCTCCGTCGCCTTCGCCTCGCTGATGTCGGGGGCGGTCTACAATGCCTGGGGCTGGGAGATGTTGAACTGGATGATTTTCCCGGTCGTCGTGCTGTGCTTCGTGGCACTGGGCGTGTTGAAGATGACGGGTTTGCGCGCGGCCAACTCGGGTTTGCGCGCGGCCAACTGACGTCACGCGGTCGGGACGAGGCAACGGCGGAGTCACTCGCATCCGAACAAAATTATTGCGCCCATCCCCCTTCTTATGAAACCGTGTACCCCGACGGGGCATCGAAGCCATGCTCATATGCGGCAGCCGTATTCCGGTTCACAGCAAGGGATTTGTGAGATGTTTTCAATCAAGGTTCTGGCCGGCGCTGTACTAGCGCTCGGAATTGGGTTGGCCTCGGCGAGTGCCCAGGTGGTGGTGTCGTCGAAGATCGACACCGAGGGCGGCGTGCTCGGCAATATCATCCAGCTGGTGCTGAACGCCAATAATATCCAGACCACCGACCGGATCCAACTCGGCGGCACACCTGTGGTGCGCAAGGCGATTACAGCCGGCGAGATCGACATCTATCCGGAATACACCGGCAACGCCGCCTTCTTCTTCGAGAAGGCCGACGATCCGGTGTGGAAAGACGCCGCCAAGGCCTACGAGACTGCCAAGAAGCTCGACTACGACGCCAACAAGATCGTCTGGCTGTCACCGTCACCGGCCAACAACACCTGGGCGATCGCCCTACGCAAGGAGGTCGCCGATACCAATAAGCTCGTCACCCTTTCCGACTTCGGCAAATATGTCTCGGGCGCCGGCAAGGTGGTGCTGGCGGCCTCCGCCGAGTTCGTCAATTCGGCGGCCGCGCTGCCCGCTTTCCAGAAGACGTATGGCTTCACGCTGAAGCCGGACCAGTTGATCACGCTGTCCGGCGGCGACACGGCGGCCACCATTGCCGCCGCAGCCAACCAGACCAACGGCGCCAACGCCGCCATGGTCTATGGCACCGACGGCGGCATCGCGCCCTCCGGCCTCGTCGTGCTTGAGGACGACAAGGGTGTGCAGCCGGTCTACCAGCCGGCGCCGATCATCCGCGAGGCGGTGCTGAAGGAGCATCCCGAAATCGAGACGCTGCTGAAGCCGGTCTTCGCCAAGCTCGATCTCGTCACGCTGCAGGAGTTGAATGGCCGCGTGCAGGTTGGCGGCGAGCCGGTCAAGGGCGTCGCCGAGGACTTTTTGAAAAAGAACGGCTTCCTCAAGTAAGGCGATTCCGGCGCGCCGCTTTCGAGGTGCGCCGGATCGGCCGATGGGGGAGGGCGTGCGCATCCGGTTCGACAAGCTCGGCGTGGTCATCGCGGCGATATCAGCCTATGCGGCTTTTGCGGCACCATTCGCCACCTTCCGCGCCAATCGCATTGTACCCGGCGAGGCGCGCTCGATCCTCGAATCTTTGCCTGCGACGGTCGGTCCGCTGTTGATGGCGATTGTTGTCGCAGCGGCGCTCATTGCGCTGCTGAAAACGCCGCTTGTTCTGCGCCTCGCCGCCAGTGTGGTTGCGCTTGCAGCGCTGGCGCTGCTGATCGGCGTCGCCGGCAGTTTCCTGACACCTGCCGGCAACACCTTCGCCCGTATCTCGCCGGCTTCGGGCTTTTGGCTGCTTATCTTCGCCTTCACGCTTCTGCTCGCCGACGTGCTTACGCGGCTGAACCTGTCGCCGCAGGCACGGATCGGCGTGCTTGTTGTCGCCGCCGCGGCGATCGGCCTGCTGCTCGTCTCGGGAAGCTGGAACAGCCTGTCGATCCTCAAGGAATATTTCAATCGCTCCGATAGTTTTTGGGCGGAAGGCTCCAAGCATGTGACGCTGGCGCTGGGTTCGCTGGCGGCAGCGGTGATCATCGGCCTGCCGCTCGGCATCCTCTGCCACCGCGTCGCGAAATTGCGGGCCGGTGTGCTCAACGTGCTGAACATCATCCAGACCATTCCTTCGATTGCGCTGTTCGGCCTCTTGATCGCACCGCTCGGCTGGGTCGCTTCGCATGTGCCGGGAGCTGCCGCGCTCGGCATTCGCGGCATCGGCACGGCGCCGGCTTTCGTCGCTTTGTTCCTCTATTCGCTGCTGCCGGTAGTGGCCAACACCGTGGTCGGCCTCGCCGGTGTGCCGCGTGCCGCCAACGACGCAGCGCGCGGCATGGGCATGACCGACCGCCAGCGGCTGTTCGGCGTCGAGTTTCCGCTGGCTTTCCCGGTGATCCTCACCGGCATCCGCATCGTGCTGGTGCAGAATATCGGCCTCGCCACAATTGCCGCGTTGATCGGCGGCGGCGGCTTTGGCGTGTTCGTATTCCAGGGGGTCGGCCAGACGGCGATGGACCTGGTGCTGCTCGGTGCTGTTCCCACGGTGGTGCTGGCCTTCGCCGCTGCCATCATCCTCGATGCAGTGATCGAAATGAGCGCCAGCAAGCGCAGGGTTGAAACGGCATGATCGAGATCGAAGGCATCACCAAGCGCTACGGCGAGACGACAGTCGTCGACGACGTGTCGATAGTAATCGAGCCGCGCAGCATCGCCGTCATCGTCGGCACCTCTGGCTCCGGCAAGACGACGCTGCTTCGCATGATCAACCGGCTGGTCGAGCCGACATCGGGCGTGATCAAGCTCGACGGCGTCGACAACCGCTCGGTCCCGGATTATGAGCTGCGTCGCAGCATCGGCTATGCCATCCAGGGCCACGGCCTGTTTCCGCATCGCACGGTGGCGCAGAACATCGCCACTGTGCCGGTATTGCTCGGCTGGGGCGCCAACCGCATCAAGGCCCGCGTCGACGAGCTGATGACGCTATACCAGCTCGACCCGCAAGCCTACGGGCCACGCTATCCGCATGAGCTTTCCGGCGGCCAGCAGCAACGCGTCGGCGTCGCCCGGGCGCTTGCCGCGGAACCCAACGTGCTGTTGATGGATGAGCCGTTCGGCGCGCTCGACCCGATCATCCGCAACAAGGCGCAGGAGGATCTGCTGGCGATCCAGAAACGCTTCGGCACCACCATCATCCTCGTCACCCATGACATGGAAGAGGCCGTTCACATGGGCGATAAGATCGCGGTGATGGATGGCGGCAAAGTAGTGCAATATGCCGCGCCGGCCGAGATACTGGCGAAACCGGCCAGCGCGTTTGTCGAGACCCTGGTTGGCGCCAGTGAAAAACCGTTCCGGCTGTTGTCGCTTGGCCGGGTGCGCGACGCGGTGGAAAAAGGCACGGCCGAAGGCGAGGCGATCCCCGGTGACGCCAGCCAACGCGACGCGTTGGCCGAACTCCTGTGGTCGGGCCGCCCGGCACTTCCGGTGAAAGATTCTGACGGCAAATCGCTTGGCCGCGTCACTGTGGACGGGCTGGTTAAGCGTGCGGCGAGGCCGGCATGAAAGCCTGGCTTCCGTCGCTGCTCAGGCTGGCCTTGGTAGTAGTGCTTATTGCCTTCGTCACCAATCCCGGCTGGTTCGAACCGCTGCTGAAGCCGCTGACAGAGAACAACGCGCCGGTAATCTACAATCAGGGCAGCCTTTTGACGTTGACGCTGCTGCATCTGCGGACCGTGCTGATCGCGACGGTTGCCGCGACGATCGTTGCGGTCGCGCTCGCCATTCTGGTCACCAGGCCAGCCGGCGCCGAATTCCTGCCGCTGTCGCGCAGCCTGGTCAATATCGGCCAAACGTTTCCGCCGGTGGCGGTGCTGGCGCTTGCCGTGCCGGCAGTCGGCTTCGGCGAAAAGCCGACGCTGATTGCGCTGTTTCTCTACGGACTGCTGCCGATCTTTGAGAATGCGCTGACCGGCCTGACGACGCTGCCGGCCAACGTCGTCGAGGCGGCGCGTGGCGCCGGCATGACTGGCTGGCAAAGACTGATCAAGGTCGAGCTGCCGCTCAGCGCGCCGATCATTCTCGGTGGTATCCGGCTGTCGGTGGTGATCAGCCTCGCCACCGCGACCATCGGCTCGACGGTAGCGGCGAGGACACTGGGCGAGGTGATCATCGCAGGCCTGCTGTCGAACAACCTCGCCTTCATCCTGCAGGGTGGCCTGATCGTCGCCGCCCTTGCCGTGCTGATCTATGACGGGCTGTCGGCGGTCGAGCGCTATACCGCCCGGCGCATGGGACGCGAGCCCGAGTAGCGTCTCGGGGCGAAGTTCGCTCTTTTTTCAGTGGCCGGTCGACCGCGTCGGATGATCGAGCGTCAGTTCCAGCGTTGTGCCCGTCTCGCCGGTGATCCAGCGGCGGCGGATGATGGCGAAATCGTGGTGTGTGTCGGCCCTAACCACAGAGACCAAGTCGCCCACCGCGCAATCACTGTCGAGATCGAGGGCTTCGACAGTCTCGGCAATGTCTTGCTTGCCGGCATAATGTCTCGCAATGGCTGTGAGCACGATGATCACTGGCCCACCCGTTGCGCGATCTTCGGGACTCGGCGATTGATGAGTGCGATGCCCCGATCTTTCAGCAGGAGTTCTTGCCATGACCGCGCGTTTCTCCAAGATCGTCATGTGTTTGTGTCTGGCGGCTTTCGCCTTCCTCGTCGCCTTCGGCAACATCACCGATTACGGCTCAAACTTCGCCTTTGTCCAGCATGTGCTGAGCATGGACACGACCTTTCCCGGCAATGCACTGATGTACCGCTCGATCACCAACCCGTCGCTGTGGACGGCTGGCTACTGGCTGATCATCATTGGCGAGGCGCTGACCTGCCTGCTTTACCTAATCGCCGCCTGGCAACTCTGGCAGGCGCGCAAAGCCAGCGGACAGGCATTCAACGATGCCAAGAAGTTCGTCATCATAGCCGCCACCATGGGTTTCCTTGTTTGGTATTTCGGCTTCATGGTCATTGGCGGCGAGTGGTTCGCCATGTGGCAGTCTTCGATTTGGAATGGTCAGGAGGCGGCGTTCAAATTCTACATGACCATGCTGGTGGTGCTGGTCTTCGTCGTCCAGCCGGACGGCGACCCGCGTAAAGCCTGACCGCCGTTCGTCGATTTCAACCGATCTAACCGGATGGCAGTGTCGACAGGCGCACACTGCCGTCCAGCCTTTTGGACGAAACCCGGGATCTTTTGGGCGAAAGCCGGACAGGAACGGAACAATATCTTGACGTTCCGAGCCCTGTTTCGCATAAGCCGCTGCGAAGGGACGGATTCCGGTTGCGGAAAATTCGTCCCTGTCTCAACGGCCCGGGGAGGGGTTCTTTTGGGCCACCAATCGAGGAAAATTCGGCAATGACCATAATTTCAGCTGTCATCGCCTGCGGTCTGCTTTCAGTCCTTTACGCCATCTGGGCGACACGTTCGGTCCTCGCGGCCGATCAGGGCAATGCACGCATGCAGGAAATTTCCGCGGCCATCCGCGAAGGCGCGCAGGCCTATCTGGCGCGCCAGTACACCACTATCGCCATCGTCGGCGTCGTGGTCCTGCTGCTCGCCTGGTGGCTGCTTTCGATCACCGCCGCCATCGGCTTCCTGATCGGCGCCGTTCTATCGGGCGCCGCTGGCTTCATCGGTATGCACGTCTCGGTGCGCGCCAATGTGCGCACTGCGCAGGCGGCTTCCAACAGCCTCGCTGCCGGCCTCGAGATCGCCTTCAAGTCGGGCGCCATCACTGGCATGCTGGTTGCTGGCCTGGCCCTGCTCGGCGTCTCGATCTACTACCTGATCCTGACCCAGTTCATGGGTCTGCAGCCCGACGATCGCGTCGTCATCGACTCGCTTGTTTCGCTCGGCTTCGGCGCCTCGCTGATCTCGATCTTCGCCCGTCTCGGCGGCGGGATCTTCACCAAGGGCGCCGACGTCGGCGGCGATCTCGTCGGCAAGGTTGAAGCCGGCATTCCCGAAGACGATCCACGCAATCCGGCCACCATCGCCGACAATGTCGGCGACAATGTCGGCGATTGCGCCGGCATGGCCGCCGACCTGTTCGAGACCTATGCGGTGACCGTCGTCGCCACCATGGTCCTCGCCGCCATCTTCTTCGGTGGCACCGCCGTTCTCGGCGCGGCCATGCTCTATCCGCTGGCCATCTGCGGCGCCTGCATTCTCACCTCGATCGTCGGCACCTTCTTCGTCAAGCTCGGTTCCAGCGGCTCGATCATGGGCGCGCTCTACAAGGGCCTTATCGTCACCGGCTTGCTGTCGATTGTCGGCCTTGCCGTGGCCACCTCGGCATGCATCGGCTGGGGTGAGATCGGTACTGTCGCCGGCATGGCCATCACCGGCACGAACCTGTTCATCTGCGGCCTGGTCGGCCTTGTGGTGACCGGACTCATCGTGGTGATCACCGAATACTATACCGGCACCAGCAAGCGTCCGGTGAACTCCATCGCCCAGGCCTCGGTCACCGGTCACGGCACCAACGTCATCCAGGGCCTCGCGGTCTCGCTGGAAGCGACGGCGTTGCCGGCGATCGTCATCGTCGGCGGCATCATCTCGACATACCAGCTCGCCGGTCTCTATGGCACGGCGATCGCGGTGACGACGATGCTTGGCCTCGCCGGCATGATCGTCGCGCTCGATGCCTTCGGCCCGGTCACCGACAATGCCGGCGGCATTGCCGAAATGGCCGGCCTGCCCAAAGAAGTGCGCCAGTCCACAGACGCGCTTGACGCTGTCGGCAACACCACCAAGGCGGTAACCAAGGGCTACGCCATCGGCTCGGCCGGCCTCGGCGCGCTGGTGCTGTTCGCGGCCTACTCTAACGACCTGAAGTTCTTTGCCGCCAATGGCGACAAATACCCGTACTTCCAGGGCATGGGCGACGTCTCCTTCGACCTCTCCAATCCTTACGTCGTCGCCGGCCTGATCTTCGGTGGCCTGATCCCGTATCTGTTCGGCGGCATCGCCATGACCGCCGTCGGCCGCGCCGCGGGTGCTATCGTCCAGGAGGTGCGCAAGCAGTTCCGCGAGGATCCGGGCATCATGGCCGGCACCTCGAAGCCGAACTATGCGCGCGCCGTCGACCTTCTGACCAAGGCAGCGATCCGGGAGATGATCGTTCCGTCATTGCTGCCGGTGCTGGCGCCGCTGGTGGTCTATTTCGGCGTCCTCCTGATCTCCGGTTCGAAGGCATCCGCCTTTGCCGCGCTCGGCGCCTCGCTGCTCGGCGTCATCGTCAACGGCCTGTTCGTTGCCATCTCGATGACCTCCGGCGGCGGCGCCTGGGACAACGCCAAGAAGTCGTTCGAAGACGGTTTCGTCGACAAGGACGGCCTCAAGCACCTCAAGGGCTCCGAAGCGCACAAGGCCTCGGTGACCGGCGACACGGTCGGCGATCCCTACAAGGATACTGCCGGCCCAGCGGTCAACCCGGCGATCAAGATCACCAACATCGTCGCGCTGCTGTTGCTGGCCGTTCTCGCGCACGGCTAAGCTCGGTCGCTATGGCCTTAAGACAAAAACCCGCGGGATCGCTCCCGCGGGTTTTTCATTGCCTGAGATATGCCGCTTACAGGGAAGCGAAAGGAACGGAAGGAAGCCGACACCCTCGGGTGGATCAGGTGCCGCCGAGCGTGCTGCCGCCGCTGGCGCCGGGAACACCAGGCGCCAGCTTGCTGGCGCCACTGATGATCTGGCTGAGGAAGTTCTGGTCCTTGCCGCCGGTCGGCGTGGTGCGCGAGATGAAGTCGAACACCTTGCCGTCCTTCAAGCCGTAATTGGCGATCTGGGTGACGCGCCCGTCATCGCCAAAATAGACCGCCAGCACATGTTGGTCGACCAGCCGCGGCTTGTCGAAGGCGACATAGCGCTTGCGCGTCTGAGAAATGTAATAAAAGGCCTCGTTATCGAAGGTCGCCTTCGTCGAGGGAGTGCCGAGCGCCAGCAGCACCTGTTCGCGGCTTGAGCCGACCGGCACCAGGTCGATCGCCTGCTGGTCGATGACGTAGCCTTGCGTCAGCGTCTCGCTCGGATTGAGATCGCCGATCATCTTGGACGAATTGCAGGCGGAAAGTGCCGCAGCGATCACCAGCAGCGAAACCGCACCGCCGGGCCTGGGCAGGAAAGTCGACTTGAATTTCAGCGCGCGCAACTACAACTCCATAAGCTGGCCGCAACTTGCGCTGGGCCGCAAAACCGGTAAACCAGCTTGCTTGCCGATGCAACAAGGCCACTTCAACAAACGGTCCCGGGAGACCACCCTCAAATGTTCCAGCGCCTCTTTGGCCGCGAACGACATGCCAACCGCGCCATCACCGAGGCGCTTTACGCACAAATCGTGGCGGCGGCGCGGCAAACGGTGTTTTATTCCGCCTGGAACGTCCCGGACACGCCGCTCGGCCGCTTCGAGATGCTGTCGTTGCACATGTTCCTGTTCCAGCACCGGTTGCGCGGCGAGGGCGGTGCTGCGGCAGAGGTTGCGCAGGTGCTGATCGACGAGTTCTTCATGGATGTCGAACATTCGTTGCGTGAATTGGGCATTGGCGACGTCGGTGTGCCGAAGCGAATGCGGAAACTGGCGAAGATGTTCTATGGCCGTACCGCCGCCTATGATGATGCGCTGCAACGAAATGACCATGATGCACTCGCCGCCGCCCTTGCCCGCAATGTCAGGCCGGATGCCGGCGCCTGGCCGCAAGCGTCGCAACTGGCACTCTATGCCGCCGATGCATCAAGGCAACTCGCGGAACAGCCGACCGAATCGATCGTTTCCGGAACGGTGGCATTTCCCGTGGCCAACGCTTGAGCGACGGCTGGCCGATGAAGGTGGCGAAGTGGAGGCGAAGATGAAACACCCTGATACCCACAGCCCAGTGTCATTCCTGGCAAATGTCGCCCGGCTGCCGCAAAAGGGGCTGCCGGTGGTCATCGATGCCGACGCTGGGCAGCGCGCCCTGCTGGCCGTCGAGCACGAGCTGCTTTCGGTCGAGAACTATCGCGCCGAACTCCTGGTCGAGCCCTGGAAGCGCAACGGCGTGAAAGTCAGCGGTCATGTCGAGGCCGATATAACGCAGGCCTGCATCGTCACCCTCGACCCGGTCGAGGCGCATATCGATGAGCCGGTCGAAGCGCTGTTCCTGCCGGAGCAATCCAAGCTCGGGCGGCAAGGTTTCGACGGCGGCGGTGAGATCCTGCTCGACGCCGAAGGCCCGGACAGCCCGGAAACCTTTTCCGGCGATGCGATCGACGTCGGGGCGCTTGCCGAGCAGTTCTTTGGCTTGGCGATCGATCCATATCCGCGCAAGCCGGGTGTATCGCTGCAGGCCGCCGGCGATGCCGAGCCTGTGGAGAATGAATTCCAGCAAAAGCTCAGATCACTGTTGGGAAAATCCTGATAGCTGACCCAATTTGAGAAAAGTTGGTTGTGCGGCAGCCCAAAACCGTTATTTTCGCCGAACCTTCGCGAGCCCCGCACCTTGGCAAGCCCGCTGGCCAAGCAACCGTGAGATGAACACCGCGTGATCAGGATTTCCATCGATGCCATGGGCGGCGATCACGGGCCAAGCGTGGTCATCCCGGCGCTCATGACTGTCGCCACCCGCCGTCCGGATATACGCTTCGTCATTTATGGGCGCGAAGAAGTGGTACGGCCCGAACTCGCCAAATTCCCCAAGCTGGCGGAAGTGAGCGAGTTCATCCACTGCGAGATCGCAGTGCGGATGGACGACAAGCCGAGCCAGGCGCTGCGCCATGGCCGCTGGAAGTCATCGATGTGGAAGGCCGTCGAGGCGGTCAAGGCAGGCACTGCCGACGCCTGCATCTCGGCCGGCAATACCGGCGCGCTGATGGCAATGTCCAGATTCTGCCTTCGCACCATGGCGACCATCGATCGCCCGGCAATCGCGGCGCTCTGGCCGACATTGCGCGGCGAGAGCGTGGTGCTGGACGTCGGCGCCACCATTGGCGCGGATGCGCATCAACTGGTTGATTTTGCCATTTTGGGCACCGGCATGGCGCGCTCGGTTTTCGGCATCGAACGGCCGAGCGTCGGCCTGCTCAATGTCGGCGTCGAGGAGATCAAGGGCCAGGAAGAGGTCAAGGAGGCGGGTCGTATGTTGCGCGAGGCCAACATGGCCTCGATGAACTACCATGGCTTTGTCGAGGGTGACGACATCGGCAAGGGCAGTGTCGACGTCGTCGTTACCGAAGGATTTGCCGGCAACATCGCGCTGAAGACGGCGGAAGGCACCGTCAGGCAGATCGCCGGCTATCTACGCGCGGCGATGAACCGGACGCTGATGGCCAGGATCGGCTATATCTTCGCCAAGACCGCCTTCGATCGCCTGCGCGAGAAGATGGATGTCGGCCGCTCCAATGGCGGCGTCTTCCTCGGATTGAACGGCATCGTGGTGAAGAGCCATGGCGGGGCTGATTCGGATGGCTTCGCGGCGGCGATCGAGCTTGGCTACGACATGGTGCGCAACAATCTGCTTGACCGCATCGAAGCCGATCTCGACCTGTTCCATGCCCGCAATCCGAATGCCCAGACAATCCGGAAATCCGACGTCGTCATCGACGCAAAGGAATAGGAAAGAGCATTGATCAGATCCGTCGTGCGCGGCACGGGCGCCGCGCTGCCCCGCCGCATTATGAAGAATGCCGATTTCGAAGGCATGGTCGAGACGTCGGACGAGTGGATCGTCCAGCGCACCGGCATTCGCCAGCGCCACATTGCGGCCGACGACGAGACGACGGCCTCGCTGGGCGAGGCGGCAGCGCGCGCGGCCCTCGACAGCGCCGGCCTGACGGCTGACGACATCGACGTGATCGTGCTGGCGACCTCGACGCCCAACAACACCTTTCCCGCGACCGCGGTCGAGATCCAGAACCGGCTCGGCATGCACCACGGTTTTGCCTTCGACCTGCAGGCGGTCTGCTCCGGCTTCGTCTATGCAGTGACGACCGCGGACCTCTATATCCGCGGCGGCTTGGCCAGACGGGTACTGGTGATTGGCTCGGAAACATTTTCGCGTATTCTCGACTGGAACGACCGCTCGACCTGCGTTTTGTTCGGCGACGGCGCCGGCGCGATGGTGCTGGAAGCAGGCACGGGGGCAGGCGGCATCGCCGACCGAGGCGTTCTGGCGGCCAGCCTGCGCTCCGACGGCATCCACAAGGACAAGCTTTTTGTCGACGGTGGGCCGTCGACCACCGGAACGGTCGGGCACCTCAGGATGGAAGGCCGCGAAGTGTTCAAGCATGCGGTCGGCATGATCACCGACGTCATCGAGGCGACGTTCGCACAGGTCGGCATTTGCGCCGCCGATCTCGACTGGTTCGTGCCGCATCAAGCCAATAAACGAATTATTGACGCTTCGGCCAAAAAGCTCGGGATAGAGCAGCGGAAGGTGGTGGTGACCGTCGATTTGCACGGTAATACCTCGGCGGCTTCCGTGCCGCTGGCACTGTCCGCAGCCGTCGCCGATGGTCGCATCAAAAAGGGTGACCTGGTACTGCTCGAGGCGATGGGCGGCGGCTTCACCTGGGGTGCCGTCCTGCTCCGCTGGTAAGTGCCGAACTATCGGGTTCGGGTCCTTGACCTTGACGGATCAATTACTTAGGTTCTGCCGTTGCTTGTATCGATTTATGTTTTTGAGCTGATGGGACGGTTCGTATGGGGGGAAAGACACTTACGCGCGCCGACCTCGCCGAAGCCGTTTACCGCAAGGTTGGGCTGTCACGTACTGAATCGGCCGAGCTTGTCGAGGCGGTGCTGAATGAGATCTGCGAGGCGATCGTTCGCGGCGAGACGGTGAAGCTGTCGTCCTTCGCGACCTTCCACGTCCGCTCCAAAAACGAGCGCATCGGGCGCAATCCCAAGACCGGTGAGGAAGTGCCGATCCTGCCGCGCCGGGTGATGACCTTCAAGTCGTCGAACGTGCTGAAGAACCGTATCCTGCGCTCCCATCAAAACAGCAAAGCCAAGGGCAGCAAGTAGCCGTCCAATCCCCCTTTGCCAAGAATCATGCTCCAGGCTTCGGTTGAAAAGCGAACCCTGCTTTTGCGCCGGGCTTGAATATTGTTTCATAAACCGCTGAAATAAGATGCGATTCGGTAGGCCGGATCGGTATTTGGGTGTGATCCGTTCCGCCGGGGCGGAAAGCTGCTCTCTTTGTTAAGCGTGATGTCGCCCGAACCCGGTTCCCGCCTTTCGCGATCATGCTCTAGCGTGAGGTTTCGTCCATGGACAAGAGCCCTGATGCTTTCCGCACCATCAGCGAGGTCGCGGAGGATCTGGATTTGCCGCAGCACGTGCTGCGCTTCTGGGAGACGCGTTTCAACCAGATCAAGCCGATGAAGCGCGGCGGCGGCCGCCGCTACTACCGTCCGCAGGACGTCGAACTGATCAAGGGTATTCGTCATATGCTCTACGACCAGGGCTATACGATCAAGGGCGTGCAGAAGCTGTTGCGCGAGAACGGCAACCAGTTTCTGATCGCCGTCGGCAGTGGCGACATGGCGGCGGTCGAGGCGATCTCGCAGCGCCGGCAGGCCGACACGGTACCGCTGACGCAAGCGGCGCAGCCGCGCGGCACGGACGACGAAATGCTGGTTGGCCAGCCGAGGGTGAAACCCAGCCGTCGTTTTTTCGGTATAGGCAAGACCGACGAGGAAGGTCCGGTTCCGCCGGACACGTCAAAACTTTCCCGTGACAATCGCGCATTGCTGCAGGAGGCGCTGTTCGACCTGCTGGAATGCAAGCGCCTGCTCGATCAGGTTCGCTAGAGCCCGCCGGGCTGACCGGAACGGTCTTCAGGGTCATGCGTTAGGCTTCCTTCTACAGATGAAGGAAGCACGTCATGGCATCGCTTTCGAGCATCTCCGACACCGATCTGGACAAACAGGTCGCGACCCTGACCAGGGAACTGGCCACCTTGAAGAAAGCCGTGTTAAAGCGGGGCGGCGCCTTTTACGAAGACGGGCGCGATACCGCGTCGGATTATTATTCGGATATCACTGAGCGCCTCGGCGACGCCTTGCCGGCAATCAGAAGGCAAGGCCGGGCGATCGAGAAGACCGCCCGAGATCACCCGGCGACGGCGGCCGCTGTCGGGCTGGTTCTGGTCGGGCTCGTCGCCAGTCTGTTCCTCGGCGGCCGGCAGCAACAAGCACCGCGAGCGCGTTCAAGATCGGCACGTTGAGATAAGCAAATGGCGGTGGTCAGCGGACCGCCGCCATTTTTCGCCGACACGGAAAGCCCGGCAAGCGCGCCGCCCTTGATCAAGCACCAGAACGCCTGATTGCGGGTTGTTCGCCCGAGGGTGTTTTCAGTACTTCTTCGCGACAACCTTCTTGTGATGGTGGCGGTAGTGGTGGACGCGGTGATGGTAGTGATGGCGGTGATGCTTCTTGACGGTGGTGTGCATCGTCGTTGCATTCGCGCTGCTTGCGCCGATGATCGGCATCGAGAGGGCAAGTGCGATTGCAAGTCCAAGGGCGGAGAGAAGAGGCTTCTTCATGACATCGTTTCCTTTTTGCGCAGGCGGAATTTGAGCGTCACTGATTCAGGTCGGTGACTCGAGCGCTGCGGTTGGGACTATCGCCTTGGAGTTTTTCGGCAGTTTTTCCGGCCTGTAGAATTTTGTTTCCGAACTGTGTCTGCTGACGAACCGGCCAGATGTCGGCGCGCCGGCATCCGCCATTCATTCCGGCGTCGGTTCACGATGCCGTGACGCTATCTTTGATGCTTGGCAAATCACCGGCGAGCGGGCATTCTCCCGATCGTCTCAGGCAACAACATGATTTGATCTAACTCTTTCATCCCACGGAGTTGCCAATGCCCCAAATAGCAAAACGCGAACCTTACTCCGAACTGGCGGCGAGCGCGGTTACGCCTGAACGCAGTGCCGTCCGAACCGCCCGGGAAGCCCGTGGATACAGCATCGAAGAGCTGTCCCTGGCGTGCGGGCTGGCAGCCTATGAGATTGCCGACATTGAAAGCGGCAAGGATGCCGATCCCTCGAAACGTCGGCGTATTGCCTCCGCGCTTCAACTTCCGGAAAGCGCTCTGTTTGACGAAGTCGTGTTGCCTGCCAAAAGGCGATCCGTGTCGTAGCGGCGTGCCATGCGTTTATTCCACGAGCTCGCCATGGGTCGCCCTGGCGGGCTTCGTTTTTTCGGCCACGTAGTGGACTTGCCGGCCGCCACGGCGACGCCAGACGGAAATTGCTGGAGATGAGCCTCGAATCCGTTCGCGCCTTTTTCGCCGCACACGCGCCCGAAATTGATGTCATCGTCACGGAGGCAAGCTCGGCGACGGTGCCTTTGGCCGCCGAAGCGCATGGCGTAGCGCCGGCGCAGATTGCCAAGACGATCTGCTTGCGCGCCGGCGACCAGACGATGCTGATCGTGGCCAGCGGGATCTCCAGGCTGGACAATCGCAAATTCAAGGACCGGTTTGGTGGCAAGGCGCGAATGCTGGACGCCGAGCAGGTGCTCGCCGCGACCGATCATCCCGTCGGTGGGGTGTGCCCGTTCGGCCTACCGGCGCCGCTCCCGGTCTACTGCGACATCTCGCTGCGCGCCTTTGACGAGGTCGTCCCGGCGGCAGGCGCGACGAATGCCGCCGTACGGCTCAGCCCGCAACGTCTGGCCGAACTCGTCGACGCCGAGTGGGTGGATGTGTGCCAGTAGCCATTTATCCGGGTCGTGGGATCCGCTGAGCGTTACCGCTACTCGGTCTTCTGTGGCTCTTCTTTCTTGATCGTCTGAGCGTCCGTGACAGTCGACATATCGGCCTTCTCGACGCTTGCTGTCTTCGTCTGCGTGTCGACCGATGCCTGGACCTTGGAATGCGCGGGGCAATCCGCAGAGGCAGCTGATATGGACATGGTCAGTGCCGCGGCTATTGCGAGGAATGTCTTCATGATATTCTCCTCTTTCGTTCGATGGGTAAAGTTAGCCCGTCTGGCACCGACCGCAAAATCACATTTGTTCACACGCGCTCTTGCGCACACGGAAGCCGACGCTGGGCCAGTAATTCAAATGGTTGCGCGGATAGCCGCTTGCCGTATCAAAGCCCACTGGCTCCGGCCGGAGGATTTTTGGCGTTAAAGATCTCGCCGCTCAGAGCCAGTCTCAAATCTTCGGCACTGAGCTGACCACTTTCAAATAAATCCATCACCCTGCGGCCGAGCACTTCTCTGCCTGGATCTCCATCGGCGAGGCCTAGTTCACGGCATCGGGCATCGAGTGCCTTGGTCAACATGGTCAGATCGGCAGGACAGGCAACCCCTTGAAGCGACATTGCATCTCTCCCGGAAAGGGCGAAAGCCGGTGGCATCTTCGAAGCGTCCGCTCGCCCTTACAACTGCGGACGACGGCAATTCAACTACAGCCAACCTTTTTCGAACTCAACATTCAAACGTACCAAAACGCCGCGCGCTCCAATGGGAGGATCCTGCTACAATACGGTATGGCCGTCCGAATAGCGGTTGTCCTCGCGCTTCTTTTCGCCTTCGCCTACGGCTTCGCAAAACTCGCGGAACATTATCGCAGCGTTGGCGACAGGCCCTCTCCGTGTGAAGAATTGCCCTATCCTGATTGTCCTGACCAAAAAGCTCCTCCCCGGGAAGAAACTGAGCCTTGAGCGCGCGCCTGTTCAGGCCAGGCCAGCCGTCGGGATTGAATTAGTTCTTTCCAACCGACGGTTGGTGGACGCATTGCAGCTGATGCGCCTAGGGTTCACTACGATCCGCGCGCACCGGGCATGCCCAACCCCCGAGTCACCCCTGCCTGATGCAAGGCGCCTGATCGAGTCCCGCCGTTCTGGCATGTGCGGCGGGACCTTTTCTTATTGAAGCTGGAATACGGGCTCACGATAAAGGTTGGCGTACTCAGCAAAGCTTACCTAGCCATTACCGCGCGGTTTCTCGGTGGGCTTCTGGCTAGACGCCAGCCTCCGTGCCTCGCGCACGAGTGATGCGTGATCGATTCCTCGATGAGATCACGCGCCCGCGTATGTTGCGCTGGCTGCAGTGCGGCTATTGTCTGTACAGCCAGTTTGGGGGAAAACTGGCTAAGCCTTTGGATTTTAATGGTCGGAGTGGCCGGATTCGAACCGACGACCCCTTGACCCCCAGTCAAGTGCGCTACCGGGCTGCGCTACACTCCGGACCGGTCGCGATGTATCGTGATAGACCGGGTCCGGTCAACCGAATTCGGTTGCTGTTCTGCCTGAAGCAACCGCGACGAGGATTGCCGGTCGCTGCGCCGCCCGCAGCTGCCACTGGTGGCGGTATTCGAGCGCGATGGCACCCCAGATCAAGCCAAGCAGCAGGTAGACATGGCGCCAGTGGTCGATGTCGATGAAGGTGCCGAGCCCGATATTGCCGATGAAGGCGACGTAGGCGCATAGAAGATAAGGCTGCCACGGCCGGTCGCGCAGCAGAATGCGGAAGCCGGCGGCGATCGTCCAGCACGTCAGCGTCAGGAACGACACGAAGCCGAGCCAGCCGTAATCCATCAGCATCTTCAGCCAGATGTCGTGCGTGTCCTCGCCAAACATCTTGCCGAAGACGAGCGGGCCGATGCCGAACGGATGCTCCAGTGCCATCTGAAAGCCGATCGTATAGCGGGCGAAGCGGCCGAGCCGGGCGGTGTCGTAGCTTTGTTCGAGCTGTGCGCGGTTCGAGAACATCTCGGCGACGCCTGGCAGTTGCAGGATGACGATCATTGCGATGACCAGCAGTCCGACGGCGGCGATGGTCATGACGACGACGCGCAGCTTGAACTTGCCGCTGGCGCTCTGCAGGAACAAGGCACCGGTCAGCAGGATCGCCGAAACGGCGAACATGCCCCAGGCGCCGCGCGAAAAGGAAAAGAAAATGCCGGCGGTGATTATCAGCAACGGCACCGCCAATAGCGGCATGCGTGCGACCGAGCCGGTAAGCAGCAGGTAGAGCAGGTAGATGCCGGGCAGCACCAGGAACGGACCGAACACGTTCGGGTCCTGGAAGGCGCCGGCGGCACGGTCGTATTTGGTGAAGATCTCCGCTCCTGGAAAGGCATGGAAATAGCCGGCTATGCCGACCAGCGAAGTCAGCACTGCCGACACCACATAGGCGACGAAGATCACCCGGTAAAGACTGGGCCGGACGGCCGTTACCGAAGCGAAAAAAATCGCGGTTAAGGCCAGGAACAGCGAGACGGCGAGATAGAGCGGCGTGCCGGCGAGGTCCGACATCTGCGTCATCGAGATCATGCCGCCGATATTCATGATCACCAGCAGCACCAGCAGCGGCACCGCCGCGCGCTGGATGCGCAGGCCGAACAAGGGCCACACCACGATCAGTCCGATCATATAGAGGTCGTATGGCGCCGGCTCGGCGATGACGAAACCGGACAGGAAAACGCCGAGGAAAACCGCCCCCGACGCAATCAGTGCAATCAGCTTGGCGTTGACCGCCGCAGCCGGCAATTCATAGGCCGTCGCGATCAATACGCGTTTTCCGTATTGAGCAGGCGGATCGGCGTCAGGAACAGGATTCTGAGGTCGAACAAGAGCGACCAGTTCTCGATGTAATAGAGGTCGTATTCCGTCCGCATGCGAATCTTCTCGTTGGTGTCCATCTCGCCGCGCCAGCCATTGATCTGCGCCCAGCCGGTCACACCGGGTTTGACCTTGTGGCGGGCGAAATAGCCGTCGACCACTTCATTGTAGAGGAGGTTGTGCGACTGCGCGGCAATGGCGTGCGGGCGCGGCCCGACCAGCGACAGCGAACCGAACAGCGAATTGAAGAACTGCGGCAGTTCGTCGATCGAGGTCTTGCGGATGAAGCGGCCGACGCGGGTGACGCGCGGATCGTTCTTGGTCACGGTCTGTTTGGCCGTCGGGTCCGCCTTGTCGGTATACATCGAACGGAACTTGTAGACGTCGATGATCTCGTTGTTGAAGCCGTGCCGCTTCTGATGGAACAGCACCGGCCCCTTGCTGTCGAGTTTGATCGCGATTGCGGTCGCCAGCATCACCGGCGAGAACACGATGATGCCGATGATCGAAAAGACAATGTCGAAGGCGCGCTTGGCGACCGAATCCCAGTCGTTGATCGGCTTGTCGAAGATATCGAGCATCGGCACCGAGCCGATGTAGGAATAGGCGCGCGGCCTGAACTGCAGCGCGTTCGAATGCGCCGATAGCCGGATGTCGACCGGCAGCACCCACAGCTTCTTCAATAACTGCAGCACGCGCGATTCGGCGGTCAGCGGCAGCGATACGATCAGCATGTCGATGCGCGCGATGCGGGCAAATTCGATGAGCTCGGAAATCGTGCCGAGCTTGGGATAGCCGGCGACAACCGGCGGTGAACGCTTGTCACCACGGTCGTCGAAGATGCCGCAGATGCGGATGTCGTTGTAGGGCTGCCTTTCGACCGAGCGGATCAATACCTCCGCGGCCTTGCCGCCGCCCACGATGACGGCGCGGCGCTCCATCCGCCCGTCGCGCGCCCAGCGCCGGATCAGCTTCGAGATCACCAGGCGGAGACCCAGGATCAACACGAAACCGACGACGAACCACGTGCCGAAGAGCAGGCGCGAATAGTCTTCCGACATTTTCATGGTGAAGGCGGTGAGCGCCATCAAGGCGAATGTTCCGGCCCAGACCAGCAGGAGACGGCCGAAATTGGCGATCGGCCGCATCAGCGCGACGATCTGGTAGCGGTCGGTGACGTCGAACAGAACGACCGCGAGGAACGAAGTGGCGGCGATCGTCAGTGAGTATTGCCAGGCAAGATAGTTGAAAAAGCCGACATAATAGAAATAGACGGCAAGACCTGACACCAACAGCAGCGCGAATTCCACCATGCGCAGGACGCCGCTCACCATGATCGGCGACATCGTATCGCGCCGATATTGCGAGGCGACCTGGCGGGCAACATCGTTCATGCCGCCGGCCGTATTGTTCTCGGCAGGGGCGTCGAATTTGCGCACCGCGTCTAGCGAAAAACGGCGCGCTGGGTCGATTTCGTTCATGGGGCGTCCGCAGGTTTCCCTCAGGTGAATAGCAAAAGAGAGCTAAGAAACCCTTGAAACAACGGATGGCTTTGGAGACGCTTTCACCAGGAGCAGCCCGGTGGAAACCCGTTGCTCTATTTTTTGAGCGCGGCGAAATAGGCCTTTTCGATTTCGGCGGCCATTACATCGGCGCCGAAGCGTGCCTTGAGGTCGGCGAGGCCGGGCATCAGGCCTTTGTAGGTGTCGAGATCGGCCAATGCGGCGCTTATCTTGTCGCCAAGTTCGCGCGGGTCGGGCCGGATCAGGACAGGTGAGCCGGTGTCGAAGATTTCCGGTATGCCGCCAACCGCCGTCGCGATGATCGGCTTGCCGGCGGCGAGCGCTTCCAGAACTATATAGGGCATGGCTTCCGCGCGCGAGGGAACGACGACCAGTTCGGCCAGCCTGAAGGCGAGCCTGGCCGGCATCGGCGCCAGGAAGCTGACCTCGAGGCCGAGCTGATTCACCTGGGCGCGATAGCGCGCCAGGTCGTCGCCGTCGCCGACCATCAGCGCTTTCAATGGGCGGCCGAGCCGTGTCGCGGCTAGCCCCAGCGCATCGATGAAGATGTCCGGGCCTTTGAGGTCTCGCATCATGCCGATATAGAGGAGGTCAACCGCATTGTGCTCGGTCCGCACCGGCTCGAACTCGGCGGCGCGCAGGCCGTTGTGGACGAGAGCGTTCGGAATGGGCGGCTCGCCGACCTTCCTGCGATAAGTCCGCCGCTCATAATCGGAAACAAACAGCAGGCAATCGGTGAAGCGAGCCATGAAGCGCTCGAGCGCGAAGAACAGCTTCCCCATGGCGGTGGTCTCGTCATAGTGAAGCGAGCCGCCATGCGGCGAATAAAGGCGGGCTACGCGAGACCTGGATACCCGCAACAATGAGCCGAACAGACGGGCATAGGCGCCACCTTTGGCGCCATGCCCGTGCAGCACGTCCGGCCGCAATTCTTTTATGATCCTATAGGTGCGCCGGGCCGAGGCGAGATCGCCTGGCCCGACATGCCGCTGCATCGGGGTGCGGTGAATGCCGAGCGCCAGGCTGCCTTTCATCTGTTCGAACAGCCGTTCCTCGAAATCGCCGCCCGTCGTCGAATCGCAGACGATGCCGACGGCATGGCCGGCGGCGACCTGAGCCTCGGTCAGGTCGCGCACATGCCGGAAGATGCCTCCGACCGGTGAGCGAAAGCAGTGGACGATCCTGAGTGTGTCCGCCACTTTGTCAGCACATCAAAACAGGCGTTCGCGAACATAGACTGTATCGCCGGGCAGTAGCGGGTCGGAGGTCACCACGCGTCCGGTTATCACCTTACCGTTGATGTCGCGGGTAATGTCGACGCTTTCCTGGTTGGCGCGTGGCGTGAACCCGCCGGCGATGGCGACGGCTTTCTGCACGGTCAGGCCTGGAACGTAGGAATACTGCCCCGCCGCACCCACTTCACCCATGACGAAGATCGGCCGGTAGCGATCGATTTCGACCGAAACATCGGGATCCCGCAAATAACCCTGGCGCAGTTTCTCGGCGATCTCGCTTTCAAGCTGTTGGGCGGTGTGGCCGCGCGCCGGCACGTTGCCGACGAGCGGCAGCGAGAGATAGCCGGACTGGTCGACGCTGTAGGTATTGGTCAGTCCTTCCTGCTCGAACACGGTTACGCGGACGCGGTCGCCGGCGCCGAGGCGATAGGGCTGGTCGAGAACTTCATGGAATGCGGCCGGCGTCGGCCGGTAGCTGGAGCAGCCCGAAAGCATCGATACGGCAAGCAGCGCGCGGAAAAGGGGAGCAGTGCTTTTCATGAGCGGACACGTACCTTTGAATAGCCGGCGACTCTGCGGCAAACCTTAACGATCGAGCTCGGTTATCATCCTGTTAGGGTTAATGGCCGGTAAAGGCGCGCG
This sequence comes from Mesorhizobium sp. M0019, assembly GCF_040323975.1. Classification (NCBI taxonomy): domain Bacteria; kingdom Pseudomonadati; phylum Pseudomonadota; class Alphaproteobacteria; order Hyphomicrobiales; family Phyllobacteriaceae; genus Mesorhizobium; species Mesorhizobium sp. M0019. The sequence goes on from NZ_JAMYVK010000007.1 coordinate 74,737, forward strand.
GCCGATGCGGGCCGGATCGACAAATGCAGATGGTTTTCAGCCTCTTGTTTGCGGCTTGTTAATAGAGCCTGACAGGTTCTTACCGCGATATTAACGGCTGAGTTACCATAGTTGTTTACGGTGCATGCTGACTCAGTACCGGAGCAGGGATGCATGTCCGTTCAATCCGCGGCCGCAGATGTCGACGTCGATCTCAGGCAGCTTTTCGCCAGCCTGGCGCGAAACTGGTTGCGCATCCTTGTCGTCGCACTGGTTGTAACGGGCCTGGCCTTTGCGCTCGCCTGGCTTGCAACGCCCGAATACAAGGCGGCAGCCAAGCTGGAGATCGGGCCTCGAGAATCGGAGTTCACGCGGCCAGCCGGGGCCAACGGCAACGAGCGGTCGATTCCCGACGAAGAGGCTGTGGCCACCGAGGTCCAGATCATCTCGTCCCCCGACATCCTCAAGCAGGTGGCGGCGAAGCTCAACCTGGCGAAATTGCCCGAATTCGACGAGGCGCTGAAGATGTCGGCGCTGAGCCGCGCCCTTGTCCTTGTTGGCTTGAAAAGCGATCCGTTCGAGATTCCGCTGGAAGAGCGCGTGCTGGACGCAATGCATGAGAAGCTCAACGTCTATGGCGTTGAAAAAACCCGCGCGATCGCAATCGAGTTCTCGTCAGAGGATCCAAAGCTTGCCGCCGCGATCCCGAACGCCATTGCAAACGCCTATATCGCCTCCAAGGGCAATGCCAAGCTCGAATCGAATTCCGCCGCCACCGACTTTCTGGCACCGGAAATCGCGGATCTGCAGAACCGGGTGAAGGAGGCGGAAGCCAAGGTTGCCGCATTCCGTGCGCAGTCCGATCTTTTGATGGGCGGCAACAATTCGGTGCTTGCCACCCAGCAGCTGTCCGAATTGTCGAGCGAACTGTCACGCGTGCGCGCCAATCGCGCTTCGGCGGAAGCGACCGCTGACAGCGTGCGCAGGGCGTTGCGCAATGGCGGCTCGCTGGATGCCGTTCCGGAGGTGTTGTCTTCCGAACTGATCCAGCGCCTGCGCGAGCGGCAAGTCGAACTCAAGAACAACATCGCCGACCTTTCCACCACCTTGCTCGACAACCATCCGCGCATCCGCGCGCTGAAGTCGCAGCTCGCGGATCTCGACCGCCAGATCCGCAACGAAGCGGAAAAGATCATGAAAGGTCTGATGGCGCAGGCCGAGACGGCGAAGGCGCGAGAGGCTCAACTCGTGGCAGACGTCAACACGCTGAAGGCGGCGTCCGCCCGCGCCGGCGAAGAGCAGGTGGAACTCGATGCGCTGCAGCGTGATGCCGCGACCAAGCGTCAGCAGCTCGATCTCTATTCATCCAGCTATCTCCAGGCGGCCGCACGCAAGGACCGCAACTATCTGCCCGTCGACGCTCGCGTATTTTCGGAGGCCCAGATGCCGGCCGAACCTTATTTCCCCAAGATTGGTCCGATTGTCAGTGCGGCCTTTGTCGGCTCGTTGCTCATCATGGCGATCGTCACGCTGCTGCAGGAACTGTTTTCCGGCCGCGCCATGCGTCCGGCCGCCGGTGCCCATTTCGAGCGCATCGAGCAGGTTGCGATGCCGGCTGTCCAGGCCGAACGCGTGATGGCCGAGCCCGGCCCGTCGGTTGGCCGGTCCGAACCGGCAGTCGTTGAGATCGATGAGGCCGACGACGACAATATCATTGAAAGCAAAGTGGAGCCGGAACCCGTCGCGGTGGCGGAAGCGGCTGCCGAGAAAATCGAACCGGAGTACTCTGAAATGGCCGCTGGAGACATTGAACCGGCACGTTCTATCCTCGGCGAGGTCGACATCGACAAGGCCGCGGAAAAACTGATCGCCACCGGTGCCGCCCGCGCCATATTCGTGTCACCGGAAGGCGACGAGGCGGCCGCCTCGGCAGTGCTGGTGGCGCGCGCAGTCTCCGATGCCGGGCTACGCGTGCTGCTGCTTGATCTCACCGCTTCGGGTGCTGCCTCGCGGCCGATGCTGGACAGCGGGCTGTTTCCGGGCATCACCGATCTGCTCGCCTCACAAGCGCAGTTCAGCGATGTGATCCACCCCGATCTCTATTCGGACTGCCACGTGATTCCCGTCGGCACAGCCGATCCGGTCCGCGCCATGCGCGCCGCCGACCGGCTGCCGATCATCATGCAGTCGCTAACCACCGCCTATGATTTGGTCGTGGTCGAATGCGGACCGGCCGACGCGCAAGGCATCAGCCGCCTGGTGGGCGAGGGGACCGAGGTCTTGCTCTCCATGCTTGAGCCGGACGACGAGGTGACGCAGGCCGCGGTCGCGCTCATCGAGAGTGGCTATCCCGACCTGACGCTGGTCACGCCCATCGGCCATGTGGCGCCGGGCCCAATGCCGGGACGGCGCTCGGCCGCCTGAGGCAGTTTTCTCTCAAATCGAAATCAGCTGTCGTCTTCGCCTGCGGCCGGTGCTGTTCGCCCCACGGCTTTGCGGCGCAGCAGCTTGGTCAGCTTCCAGACCATTGGGCTGTGCTTGATGAATGCCTTCAGGCTTGCGCCGTGCCTGAGCGCAAGCGCCAGCGCACGACCTTTCAGCGTCAGCGGAACCAGCACCTCGAAATGCTGCGTTTCGACATCGCACCACAATCGCTTGTAGGGTTCGTCGCCGACCGAGAAATCATAGATTTCGAAACCCGCCTCGCAGGCTTCCTGGATGTTCTCGAAGAACAGGAAGTCGCCCGGGCTGGTGTGTGCGAGGTCGTCCTCGGCGATCGCCCCGAATTCGCAGATCAGCCGCTGGCCCGAGCGGCTCGATCCGGTGACTGCACGAAGTTTGCCGGCGACTTCCAGCCCATGCAGGACGAAGGACGGATCTTCCTCTTGAAGCGCGTCGGCAAACAGCGAGCGGAAAAAAGCGCGCACCTCCGCCTCACCGAAAACATTGGCGATGCCCATCTTGCGGAAGCGGAATTCCTTCATCTCGAAAAAGGCATCGAGCAGCATGTGCACCTCGTCCGCAGTCCTCGCCTCGATGCGACGATAGCTGCCAACGGCCTCGAACTTGCGCGCCTGCGAGCGATGCTTCTTGCGCCTGCGCTTGCCGCTCACCCGGGTGAGCAGTGCATCAAACCCTCCTGCAAGACCGGCGGCCAGCGACAGATTGGGGCTCGAAAAATGCGGCAAGGCGGAGAGCGGGTTGGCAACGCCGTCGAGATCGGGCAGCAGCCGCTCCAGCGCAACAAGATCGATGTCGCGCCGCGCCTTGGCAATCGCAGCCAGCATCGAGCGGATCGCCGCGCTATCGGCATTCGCAAGCCATTGCGGGTCGGCGGCGGCAAAATTGCCGTTTGCATGGCGGCCGCCCATGAACCGGGCGACGCGGAACGCTCCACTGCGAGTGACCTCCAGCGCCAGTGAGAGAATCGGCCTGTCCTCGGCGCGCAGCGTCGCAACGACAACGTCGGCGCCGTTATGTGCGGCCCAGTTCAGGATCCAGCCTGCGCTTTGCGCAGGGGCAAAAAGCGCCGAACGGCAGAATTCTGCGTACGCCGCCAACGCCGCACTATCGGCGACCGAGGTTGACAGGCCGGCTTTGCCGGCCGGCAGGGCACACGGCGACGCCTCGCTGCTTGCCAGCCGATTGCCGTCAAATGACGCGGTGGCGTCAACCATACCTCAATCCTTAGGGCGTATTCGTCGCGATTGGGGGTCCGCGCAGGCGCATTCCATGCTTGATGAGCTTAGGCGCAAAAGGTGAATGAATGATCGACGGGGGCGAGGCAATCCGCAAACTGGCGCTCAATCTCGCCCGCTATTCCGGTCTCGCTCCGCTGGCCAAGCCGTTTATCGGCGGTCTCGGCGCTATCCTGATGCTGCATCGGGTAACCGCGACACCGGAAAAGCCGAACGGCGTCAACCGCCACTTGAACATCGCGCCTGGGTTTCTCGACACCGTGATCGCCGACATGAAGGCGAACGGCTACAGTTTCGTCACGCTCGACAAGGCGATCGAGCGCATCAAGGCTGGCGACAAGTACGGCCAGTTTGCGACGATCACCGCCGACGACGCCTATCGAGACAACATGACCGAGGCGCTGCCGGTGCTGGAGAAACACGGCGCGCCGATCACCATCTACGTCGCGCCGGGACTGATCGACGGCGCTGCCGATTTGTGGTGGGACGTGGTCGAGGACATCGTCAATGCGCGCGATCGCCTGACGCTGACGACGCCGGATGGCCCGGTGACAATCGACTGCTCGACTCCGGGAAAAAAGGTCCAGGCCAATGCGCGCCTGCACGCTCATCTGACGCTGAAGGTGCGCGAGCAGGACCAGCGTGCGGTGTTGCGGGATCTGGCGCGCTCGAACGGCATCGAGTTGGGTGGTCCGCGCCCGAGCACGCTGATGAACTGGGACGAGATCCGCACCATGGCCGAGCACCCGCTGGTGACGATCGGCGCACATAGCGTCAATCACTGCAATCTGAAGCGGCTTTCCGAGAGCGATGCGCGACATGAGATCGGCGACGTCAAGCGCATATTGCAGGCCAAACTCGGCGAGGAGCCGCGCCATTTCGCCTATCCCTACGGTTATGCCAGTGCCGTCGGCCGCCGCGAAGTAGGCCTAGTCCGCGATGCCGGCTATGCCTCGGCGGTGACGACCCGCCACGGCATACTCCGCGCCGAGCATGCCGGCTTCCTGCACGCCCTGCCGCGCATTTCGGTCAATGGCCGCTATCAGAGCGTCGCCCACATCCGAACAATGTTGTCGGGCGTGACGACGCCGCTGGCCAATGCCGGCAAGACGGTGGTGACGATCTAACTGTTGCCTCGCCCCTTCGGCCGCGGCTCCAGGATCAGCCATTTGATGATGCCCATCGCCGGCAGCACCCACAAAAGCCCGCTGAGCAGGAAGAAGATGAAGTGCGCCAGCGGCCCGGACTGCGACAGCTGGGCGACCGCCACGATCGAGGCGACCAGCGCATAGACTATGACCAGCACTACCAGCAGGAAGCTTCCGATCAGCTTTTTCAGGCGAATGGGCATGGCGCGATCTCGTTGATCGCTATCGCTTAGGCCGAACAGCCAATACGCGCAACCCGCCAGCAACAGCGCGACGGCGTGCCGCGCTGTCCGGTCTTGCAAGCCGGGTTGCGATGGTTCACCAATCCGCGACTTCAACTGCCGGGACAAATCCATGGCTGCTGCCATATCCGATGCCGCGCCTTTCGCCGCCCGCGATCGCGACCTTCGCAACCGCGCGCTGGTACGCGGTTGGCTCTATGTCGTGCTCCTGGTGCTGTTTGCGCTGGTGCTGGTCGGCGGCGCTACAAGGCTCACCAATTCCGGCCTGTCGATCACCGAATGGCAGCCGATACACGGCGTCATCCCGCCGCTCAATGATGCCGAGTGGCAGGAGGAGTTCCTGCGCTACCAGCAGATTCCGCAATATGCCGAACTCAACAACGGCATGAGCATCGAGGCGTTCAAATCGATCTTCTGGTGGGAATGGGTGCACCGCATCCTGGCGCGTAGTGTCGGCGTGGTCTTCGCCCTGCCGCTGCTGTTCTTCTGGGCGACGCGCCGCATCGAGCGGGGCCTCGGCACGAAGTTGTCGGGCATCCTCCTTCTCGGCGCTCTGCAGGGCGCGATAGGCTGGTGGATGGTGGCGTCCGGGTTGGTTGACCGGGTTTCGGTCAGCCAATATCGGCTGGCGACGCATCTGACGCTGGCGGCGCTGATCTTCACGGCGACCATGGTGGTCGCGCGTGGGCTGGCGCCGCACTCGGAACCTGCCGCCGACCGCTCGACGCAACGTCTGGCCGGCTTCCTGGTGCTGCTGGCGCTGGTCCAGATCTATCTCGGCGGGCTGGTCGCAGGGCTAGACGCCGGCTTGAGCTACAACACCTGGCCGCTGATGGACGGCAAGCTGGTCCCCGGCGACCTGCTGCTGCTCGAGCCGGCATGGCGCAATTTCTTCGAAAACCCGAAGACGGTGCAATTCGTCCACCGGGTCGGCGCCTACACGATCTTCGCGGTCGCGCTCTGGCACATGATTGCGACACGCCGGCGCCTGCCGGGCACGACGCATACCCGACGCGCGACGCTGCTGTTCCTGATTGTCGTGGTGCAGGCGTCGATCGGCATCGGCACGCTATTGATGCAGGTGCCTCTGCACATGGCCCTGACGCATCAGGCATTCGCGCTGGTTCTGCTGGGCTTCGCCGCCGCGCATTGGCGCGGTACCAAGGGCGCTTACCCGCTGCCCCACGAGATCGATCTCAGAGGCTGAGCCGCACCCGCCGGATTGCCGCGGCAATCGCCAGCTCGCGGTTTTCGTCGACCGCATTGCGATCTTCATGGTGCCATGCAGCCGACAGGCAGCCATAGGCGATGGCGTGGTCAAGTATCGCGGGCGGCGACTGGCCGAGCGTTGCGGCAAAGACATGCGCCATATGCGCGATCCGCCGCGGATCGAGGCAAAGATCGTCTCGGTCGAGTGGGTTGTAGAACACATTGGCGGCATCGAAGCCGGGGTCGCCGAGAACGCCCTTCGGATCGATCGCCAGCCAGCCGCGCGGACCGTGCATGATGTTGTCGTGATGCAGGTCGCCATGCAGCGGCCGTACGTCGTGCGGATTGGACAACAGCCGTTCCGCGATTTCGGCAGCTTCGACATACAGGCTCTTTTCGCCGGCGGCGCGATCGGCCTTCGCCTTTTTGAACAGGCTGGAAAACCGGGTCCGCAACGGCTGAAGGTCCGGCGGGGCAGGGTGCTTCGACGGCGAGACCAGTCTTGCCATCACCTCCGCCGCGATCGCGGTGGCGGCATTGTCGCCCTGATCCGCAATCATCTGTGACAGCGAGGTTTCGCCGGCATACTCGAGCAGCATCCGGTGGCCATCGCGGCCCAGCAGCCGCACCGCGCCTTCGCCGCGTCGCCAGGCGAGGAAATGCTCGCCGCGCAACTCGTCCTCGACATCGTCGAAAGGCTTTAGATCCTTGACGATTGCCGGCGAGCCGTCCTCGCGCGCGACCTTCCAGATGCGGCTGCTGAACGTTTCGGCGGTGAGTTCGGGCGCGCCGACCTTCCAGCGCTTTGGAAATGCCGGCACATCCATTCAGAGGCCGAGCATCAGATCCATGTTCTGCACGGCGGCGCCCGAGGCGCCCTTGCCGAGATTGTCATAGACCGCAAGCAGCAGCGCCTGCGCTCGATCGTCATTGGCGAAGACATAGAGCTTCATCCGGTTGGTGCCATTATAGATCTCCGGATCGATGTCAGGCATGCGTTCCTGATGCAGATACGGCGCCACCTCGACCACGCCGCCATCGATGGAAGCGAAATGATCGGCGATCGCCGCGTGAAGCTCGGCGCCGGTCGGCACATGGTCGAGGCCGCCGAGTTGCAGCGGCACCACCGTGATCATGCCTTGCGCGAAATTGCCGACTGCCGGCTGCATGATCGGATCGTGCGAAAGCCTGGCATAGGTCCTGAGCTCCGGCACGTGCTTGTGCTGCAGCGTCAGTCCGTAGGGCAGGAATTCCGGCGCATCCTCGCCCTTGGCGACATAATCCTCGATCATCGGCCGGCCGCCGCCGGAATAGCCGGAAATGCCGTTGACGGTGACCGGAAAATCGGCCGGCAGCAGCCCCGCCGCAACCAGCGGCCGCAGCGTCGCGATCGGTCCTTGCGGCCAGCAGCCCGGATTGGCGACGCGCTTCGCCGAAGCGATCTTTTTCGCCTGGTCCTTGTCCATTTCGGCGAAACCATATTCCCACCCATCGGCGACGCGATGTGCCGTCGAGGCGTCGATCACCTTGGTGGTGTCATTGGCGATCAGCGAAACGCTTTCCTTGGCGGCCGCGTCCGGTAGGCAGAGGATCGCGACATCGGCGGCATTGAGGAACTCGGCACGCGCTGCCGTTTCCTTGCGGCGCTCGGTCGGGATGGAGATGATTTCCAGGTCGCCACGCTCGGCAAGCAGCGCCCTTATCTGCAGACCGGTGGTGCCGTGCTCGCCGTCGATGAAGATTTTCGGTTTCATTGCTTGCCAAAATTCCTATTATCTCAAAGCTATATGCCGCTTGCCTGATTCAATCCGGCAACGCTGTGATTGCCCTGGTTCATTTCTTCGAGTCGGGCCTTTCGTTCCGCCAACAGCCCAAGATAGTGCATGGCCACCATCGACCCGGCAATTGCCGTTATATCGGCGTGATCATAGGCTGGCGCAACCTCGACGACGTCGGCGCCGACGATATCGAGCTGGTTGATCTGGCGCAGCACCGACAGGATCTTTGCCGAAGACGGGCCTCCCGCGACCGGCGTTCCGGTGCCGGGCGCAAAAGCCGGGTCCAGGCAATCGATGTCGAAAGTGACGTAGGTCTTCTTGCCGCCCGTACGGTCGACGATGGCATACGCGATGTCGGACGCACGCATTTCCTCCACTTCATGGCCATACAGGATCTTGATGCCGAACGTGTCGGGCGCATGGGTGCGGATGCCGATCTGGATCGACCGGTCGGGGTCGATGATGCCCTCCTTGACTGCACGGCCGACGAAGGAGCCGTGATCGATGCGCTTGCCGTCGTCGGGCCAGGTGTCCTGGTGTGCGTCGAACTGCACCAGAGCCAGCGGGCCATGGATGGCGGCATGCGCCTTGAGCAGCGGCCAGGTGACGAAGTGATCGCCACCGAGTGACAGCAGAAAGGCGCCGGATTTCAGGATCTTCGCCGCTTCGCGTTCGATCGTGGCAGGCGTCTTCTGGTGATTGCCGCTGTCGAGCAGGCAGTCGCCATAATCGACCACGGCAAGCTGTTCGAACAGATCGCGCGAAAACGGATATTGCGGATCGTTGTCGAGGATGGCCGAGGCGCGGCGGATTGCCTGCGGTCCGAAACGGGCGCCCGGCCGATTGGTGACCGCAGCGTCGAAGGGAATGCCCCACACCACCGCATCGGCGTCCTTCACGTCCTTCGAATATTTGCGCCGCATGAACGACAGGGCGCCGGCATAGGTCGGCTCGAACGACGCACCCGTCCTGGAGCGGGTGGTGAAGGCATGATCGATGGTCCTTGGTGGCATGAAGCGATCTCCTGTGCGTCGACGCGCAACCTTATTGGACATAATTCTCAGAATTGCGACCCCTGCGGAGGATCATGGCCATTCGATCCGGTCACAAATCCTTGCTCGCCAGGCGAACCCGGCATGGCTCGCCAGGAGATTGCCTGGCAAGCAACCGAAAGTAGCCGCCGAAGACTGCTTCGGCCGGCGCTGACCTGATTTTCCGGCATTTTGCAAGCCGGCTTCGTTCACCTGCCTGTCACGGGCATCGCTTAACCGGGGTGCGATCCCGGTACGGAGCGATTCTCGTGCGAACGACTTGTCTCATGCGAACGATTTGGCTGAGCCTTCTGCTTTCCGCGGCGCTGGCGCTCTCCCTTGGCCAGGCATCGGCAGGCGAAACGCGCGCTAGGCAGATTCTCGACCGCTTCGAGCACGCCAACCAATGGCGCGACCATGTGATAGTGGCCGCGCACCGCGCCGGCGGCATGCAATCCGGCAAGACGCTCTATCCCGAAAATTCGATCGCCGCCGTCGAGGCGTCGATCGCAATGGGCGCCGAAATCGTCGAGGTCGATATCAGGCGCTCGAAGGACGGACAATTCGTCGTCATGCATGACAGTTGGCTCGACCGCACGACGAATTGCAAGGGTGAGGTGGTCAACCGCACGATGGCCGAACTCAAGACTTGCCGGTTGGTGATCGAAGGCACCGGCGCCGTTACGGGCGAGACGGTCTCGACGTTGCGCGAGATGTTGATGACGACCAGGGACAGGATCCTGATCAACCTCGACAACAAGCTCGATACCGAAAGCCTCGTCGGCATGGTCGCGGTTGCGCGCGACCTCGGCATGGCCGAACAGGTGATCGTCAAGGAGAACCTGTGGAATGCGGAGCGGATTGCCAGTGTCAAGGCCGCCATGGACGCGATCGGCAGCGGCTTCCAGTTCATGCCGATTATCGCCGATGACGCGGTTCGCGACGCCATGTTTGCCGAGAAAGTGAGCCGGGCCTTCCCGATGCGCGCGGTCGAGATGATCAACTGGCGCATGGGATCAGAGACACTGACCGAGACCGGCGGCCCGCTGTTCAGCCCGCGCATGCGCGCGCTGGCGGTGAGGGGCGACTGGCACATCTGGGCCGACACCTATGCCATCGTCAACAAGCCGGGCGGCTTCCTCGCCGGCGGTCGCGGCGACGAGCTGGCGGTTGCGGCCAGCCTGCCGCGCGAGACTTATGGCTTCTGGGTCGAGCGCGGCGCCACCATCATCCAGACCGACGAACCGAAGGCCGCCATCGGTTGGCTGGCGGCGAACGGTTTTCGCGTGCCCTATGCCGGTGAGAAGCGCCCGGCCGAGCCGGCCAACACGGCCAGCATCAACTAGACCGGCGCGGCGAGAATTGGATCTCCCTCTTGTGGTGACGATGCCCGGCAGGGCAGAAGGGCGCTGTCCCGCCGACCCCAGGCCGGCAGCGCCAAACTTTCGAAGGAACCCAAAAACAGAAAACCCGCCTCTGTGGGCGGGTCGTTGGAGCCAATTAGCACCATACCCAAATTAGTAGCATAGCTGCCGGCACAAAGCAAGAACAAAATGTGGCGTAGTGGCAGAAAAATGCGACGATCCTTCAGCGTCTCGGCTGTCCCGCCTGCAAGATCGCGCGCCTTCGCTGTCCTGCCGGCAATCTCCCCCGCAAGGGAACCCACTTGGGGGAGATTGGCTCATCACTGCCTTCGGTAATCTACCCGCAGGCCGCCATTGCCACACCATCCAGCTCCTTGATGACATTGTCCGACAGTTCGAGTTCGGCAGCGGCGAGGTTCTCCCGCAAATGCGCGACGGAAGACGTGCCGGGAATCAGAAGAATGTTGGGCGCGCGGCGAAGCAGCCAGGCGAGCGCGACCTGCATGGGCGTGGCGCCGAGGCGTGCGGCGACCTTGGACAAGGTCGACGACTGCAACGGGTTGAAGCCGCCAAGTGGGAAGAACGGCACATAGGCGGTGCCGTCGCGGGCCAGATCGTCGATCGAGGCATCGTCGCCCCGATGCGCCAGATTGTACTGGTTCTGCACGCAGACGATCCTGCACATCCTACGGCCTTCGGCGATCTGAGCAGCGGTGACGTTGCTCAGCCCGATGTGGCGCACGAGGCCCTGTCGCTGGAGCTCGGCAAGCGTCGCAAGCGGCGCCTCGATCGACCCTTCGGCGGGGCCATGCGCGTCGAACATGACCCGAAGGTTGACCACCTCCAGCACGTCGAGTCCGAGATTGTGCAGATTGTCGTGCACCGCCTGTGTCAGCTCTTCTGCCGAGAAGGCCGGCAGCCATGAGCCATCCGTGCCGCGTCGGGCACCGATCTTGGTGACAATAACGAGGTCGTCGGGATAGGGTGCGAGCGCTTCGCGGATCAACATGTTGGTCACGTGCGGGCCATAGAAGTCGCTGGTGTCGATGTGGTTGACGCCTTGTGCAACGGCTTCGCGCAGTACGGCCAATGCCGCGTCGTGGTCCTTTGGTGGGCCGAAGACGCCGGGCCCTGCGAGCTGCATGGCACCGTAGCCGAGCCGTCTCACTGGGCGGTCGCCGAGGATGAATGTGCCGGACTGGTCGACGCTGGACATGGTCTTTCTCCTTCAGGAACGGTGCACAGATAGACGCTGTCCGATCTCATGATAATTGGGTACAATTCGCACGGGCTGTGCGGAATGGCGAACAATGCAGATTGATCTCGGGGACCTGAACGCCTTCGTGGCCGTAGCGCGCGCCAAAGGTTTTCGGGATGCGGCACGCGCCAGCGGCGGCAGTGCGTCCGGCTTGAGCGAGGCGGTGCGGCGCCTGGAGACGCAGCTCGGTGTCAGGCTGCTCAACCGGACGACCCGCAGCGTTGTCCTGACGGAAGCCGGCGAAGGCCTGCTGGCGCGGCTCGGTCCTGCCTTGACCGAGGTGGAGTCGGCCCTCGACGTAGTGAACGGCTTTCGCGACAGGCCGGCAGGTACGTTGCGCCTCAATGTGCCGGTCAGCGCGGCGCGGCTGGTGCTGCCCAGCATCGTTCCGCCTTTTCTCGCCGCCTATCCAGGCATCCGGTTGGAGGTGATCTCGGAGGAGAGCTTCGTCGATGTGCTGGCGGCGGGGTGCGACGCCGGCATTCGCTATGAGGAGCGGCTGGAGCAGGACATGATCGCTGTGCCGATCGGACCGCGCGTGCAGCGCTTCGCCACCGCCGCCAGCCCGGCCTACCTGGATCGTCATGGCCGGCCGCAACACCCGCGCGACCTGCTCGGCCACGCCTGCCTACGCGGCCGCTTTGCCAGCCGTGCGATGCCGCCGTGGGAATTCGAGCGCGAGGGCGAGGTGGTGCGGGTCGACCCGACGGGGCCGCTTCTCGTGACCCTGGGCGGGGCGACTGACCTCAAAGTCGATGCAGCCATCGCCGGCACCGGCATCATCAGCCTGTTCGAGGATTGGCTACGCCCTCACTTCGAGAGCGGGGCGCTCGAACCGCTGCTTGAACCCTGGTGGCAGAGCTTCTCCGGCCCGTTCCTTTACTATCCCGGCCGGCGCCTCGTGCCGGCGCCGTTGCGGGCGTTCATTGACTTCATCAAGGCCTGAAGTCTGCCACCATGCGTGCGAGCCGCGCCCGATGGGGTGATTGGTGCCTCTTTTTGTGGAAAAGGCCGCCCGGAGGCGGCCTTTCGAAAACGTGTAATTGCGCAGCGCTTAACGCTTGGAGAACTGGAAGCTCCGGCGGGCCTTTGCCTTGCCGTACTTCTTGCGCTCGACGACGCGGCTGTCGCGGGTCAGGAAGCCACCCTTCTTGAGCACGGCGCGCAGCGCCGGCTCGTAATAGGTCAGCGCCTTGGAGATGCCGTGGCGCACGGCACCGGCCTGGCCGGAAAGGCCGCCGCCGATGACGGTGGCAACGATGTCGTACTGGCCGGCGCGGTTGGCGGCGATGATCGGCTGGTTGAGGATCATCTGCAGCACCGGACGCGCGAAATATTCGGCGAACACCTTGTCGTTGACGACGATCTTGCCGGAGCCGGGCTTCACCCAGACGCGGGCGATGGCGTTCTTGCGCTTGCCGGTGGCATAGGCGCGGCCCGACTTATCGAGTTTCTGGACGTGGACGGGTGCGGCCGGCTGGGTGTTGGTATTGCCGGTGGCAGCTCCGAGTTCTGCGAGCGAGGAAAGCTCAGCCATCTTACGACACCTTCTTGTTCTTGGCGTTCAGCTTGGCCACGTCGAGGACGACGGGCTGCTGGGCGACATGCGGATGTTCCGTGCCTGCATAGACGCGGAGGTTCTTCATCTGGCGACGGCCGAGCGGGCCACGCGGGATCATGCGTTCGACGGCCTTTTCGACGACACGCTCGGGAAAGCGGCCCTCGAGCAGCTGGCGCGCGGTGCGCTCCTTGACGCCGCCGGGGTGGCCGGTGTGCCAGTAATAGACCTTGTCGGTGAACTTCTTGCCGGTGAACACCACTTTGTCGGCATTGATGACGATGACGTTGTCGCCGTCGTCGACGTGCGGGGTGAAGGTGGGCTTGTGCTTGCCGCGAAGATGATTGGCGATGACAGTGGCGAGACGGCCGACGACGAGACCCTCGGCGTCGATCAGCACCCACTTCTTCACCACATCCGCAGGCTTCTGCGAAAAGGTTGCCATGGATTGTTGCTTTCGGTTCGGGCCTTCAAAAGAAGGCGTTTCTTGTTGCTTGGATTGGCGAAAGGCGCTTGCCCGCCGCCAATAACAAAACGGCGGCCTTTGCGGGCCGCTGTTCCGTGAGGGCTTATAGGAGAGGACGGCGACTGCGTCAAGGCGCGTGAAATGTCGGCGAGCTATCAAAATCCAGCAAAAACAATGCCTTGGATGAAAGGTATTATTTTACCACACCATCAATCCGCTTTGGCGGGATCGAATAGGTGCCCGTTGCGTGCGCTACCGTGTGTCCCTCCGGGCCGGCGACGATGTCGATATCGAACACCATCAGGCTCTTGCCGAGCTTGAGGATGCGGCAATGGCCGTCGATAAGACCACTCTCGGCCTTGCGGACGAAATTGATGTTGAGACTGGTGGTGACCGAAAGCGCATCCGGTCCGGCATGCGAGAGCACGCAGACATAACCGCCTATGTCGGCCAGCGTGAACAGCGCCGAACCCGACACGGTGCCGCCGGGACGCAAATGGCGCTCGTCGGCATTGAGTCGCACGACACAGCCGCCTGGAAACACCTCCAACGCCTCGTAGAAGGTGAACTGGTCGTTGAGCTGCGGGAAAATGGTCGCCATCAGCGCGTTGATTTCGGCAGCCGTCAGCACCGGCTTGAGATTGCTGTGGGCGGGCATTTCAGTCTCCCGGTTTGCGCCCTGCATGTATGAACGCGACGTGGCGTTTCTGGCAACAGCCCATTCATTATGGCAGAAGCGGACGAGGGAGTTGGACGAAGCGAGACGGCATACTAGATTAGTCCATCATCGATCCGGAATCGCGGAGGAACGACCTATGGCCGAAATCGTCGCCATCAAGCCTGCCGTTGCCGAAGGGCCGGTCGTCTCCAGGCTGGACAACGGCGTGCTGCGCCTGACGCTCGCCAATCCGCCGGCCAACGCTCTTTCGCTTGCAGTGATGGCGGCGCTGATGGCGGAACTCGACCGCGCCAAGGCCGACAAATCCGTCCGCGTCACCGTGCTCGGGGCGGCCGGCAAAGTGTTCTGCGCCGGACACGACCTCAAGGAGTTGAGCGCGCACCGCGCCGATGCCGATCGCGGCAGGGGCTTCTTCGAAAAGACGTTTTCCGCCTGCGCTTCATTGATGCAGGCGATCGTTCGCCATCCTAAGCCGGTGATCGCCGTAGTCGACGGCCTGGCGACGGCGGCCGGATTGCAGCTGGTTGCCAGCTGCGATCTCGCCATCGCCTCGCACGAGGCGACCTTCTGCACGCCTGGCGTCAATATCGGACTGTTCTGCTCGACGCCGATGGTGGCGCTGTCGCGCAACGTCTCGCGCAAGCACGCCATGGAGATGCTTTTGACCGGCGAGACGATCGATGCGGCAACCGCCAAGGAATTCGGCTTGGTCAACCGCGTCGTGCCGCGCGAATATCTGAATCAGATTGTCACCAAATACGCGCAAACCATTGCGTCCAAATCCTCCCTGGTCGTCAAGATTGGCAAGGAAGCCTTCTACGAACAGGCAGAAATGGGGCTGGCCGAGGCCTATGATTACACCGGGCGCGTCATGGTCGAGAACATGCTGGCGCGCGATGCGGAAGAGGGCATCGGCGCCTTCATCGGAAAGCGCAAACCCGAATGGCCGCAGGAGTAGGAGGTAGGAAATGGAACCCCGCATCTCCATCATCACCATAGCTACGGACGATCTCAACCGCGCGGTGCGCTTCTACGAGGGCATGGGGCTGACCCGTCATGCCGGGATCACTGAAGGCGTTGCCTTCTTCCAGATGGGCGGCGCCATTCTCGGCCTGTTCCCGAGGCAAAGCGCCGAAGAGGATTCAGGCGTGATCTTCAGCAAGGCGCCGTCGGCCGTCTACCTCGCCTACAACACCCGCTCTGACGCCGAGGTCGACGAAGTGCTTGCGGCGGCTGAGAAGGCCGGCGGCAAGATCGTCAAGCCGGCCGGGCGCGCCTTCTGGGGCGGCTGGTACGGCTATTTCGCCGATGCGGACGGGCATGTCTGGGAAGTGGCGCACAATCCGGCTTTTCCGATCGCGGAAGACGGATCGATTTCGCTGCCCGGCTGACGGCTTTCCCTGGCCCATTGCAAGCCACTGACGCGGCTGTTGGCACCTCACTCCGAAGCGCTGTATGACGAGGCATGAACCACGACGCCTACGACAACGCCTATATCGCCGGCATCCTCAATTCGGTGAAGACCATCGCCATGGTCGGCGCGTCGGCCAATGACGTGCGGCCGAGCTATTTCGTGCTGAAATATCTGCTCGGCAAAGGGTTTTCGGTGTTCCCGATCAATCCCGGCCAGGCCGGCAAGGCGATTCTAGGCCAGATGACCTATGCCAGACTCGCCGACGTTCCAGGACCTGTCGACATGGTCGACGTCTTTCGCGCTTCCGCTGCCGTGCCCGGCATTGTCGACGAGGTGCTGCGGCTCGATCCGCTGCCGAAGGTCATCTGGATGCAGCTTGGCATACGCCATGACGAGGCGGCCGCGCGCGCCGAAGCCGCCGGCATCAAGGTGGTGATGAACCGTTGCCCCAAGATCGAATATGGCAAGCTGTCCGGCGAGATCGGCTGGACCGGCGTCAATTCAGGCGTTTTGTCGTCGAAGAAGCCGCTGATGCGGCCGGGATTCCAGAGTTTCGGCGTTCGCCAGAAGTAGGTAGTGAATAGTGAATGGTGAATAGAAAGATTTTTCTGGAAGGCCGGCAAGGCGGCATATGAGCCGCTTGCAATCAGGGTGGGGCTGGCCGACTTTGCCATTCACCATTCACCATTCACCATTCACCATTCACCATTCACCATTCACCATTCAGGGAGGTTTTTCGATGGCCCGCACGCCCGGTTTCAATACGCTCGCCGTCCATGCCGGCGCCAAGCCGGATCCGGCGACCGGCGCGCGAGCGACGCCGATCTACCAGACGACCTCCTTCGTCTTCGACGATGCCGACCATGCCGCCTCGCTGTTCGGGCTGAAGGCGTTCGGCAACATCTACACCCGCATCATGAATCCGACTCAGGCAGTGCTGGAAGAGCGCATCGCGGCACTCGAAGGCGGCACGGCAGGCCTTGCGGTCGCCTCCGGTCATGCCGCGCAGGTGCTGGTCTTCCACAATCTGATGCAGCCCGGCGACAATTTCGTTTCAGCGACAAAGCTTTACGGCGGCTCGATCAACCAATTCGGCCACGCCTTCAAGAATTTCGGTTGGCAGGTGCGCTGGGCCGACACCAATGACATCTCGACCTTCGAGAGCCAGATCGACGACAGGACCAAGGCAATCTTCATCGAGAGCCTGGCCAATCCGGGCGGCGTCTTCGTCGATATCGAGAAGATCGGCGACATTGCCCGCAAGCACGGCTTGCCGCTGATCGTCGACAATACACTGGCCTCGCCCTATCTGCTGCGGCCGATCGAGCATGGCGCCGACATCGTCGTGCATTCGCTGACCAAGTTCATCGGCGGCCACGGCAACTCGATCGGCGGCGCCATTGTCGACGGCGGCACCTTCGACTGGTCGAAGTCGGGCAAATATCCGATGCTGTCGGAGCCGCGCCCCGAATATGGCGGCCTCGTCCTGCACGAGACCTTCGGCAATTTCGCCTTCGCCATCGCTGCTCGCGTGCTCGGCCTGCGCGACATCGGCGCGGCGATTTCGCCGTTCAACGCATTCCTTATCCTGACCGGTCTGGAAACCTTGCCGCTCAGGATGCAGCGCCACTGCGACAATGCGGCGGCGGTCGCCGGATGGCTTTCCAACCATCCCAAGGTCGCCTGGGTGTCCTATCCCGGCCTGCCCAGCGACAAGAACAATGCGCTGCAGAAGAAGTACTCGCCGCTTGGCGCCGGCGCGGTGTTCACTTTCGGGCTGAAGGGCGGCTATGCCGCGGGCATCAAGTTCGTCGAGGCGCTCGAGCTGTTCTCGCACCTGGCCAATGTCGGCGACACCAAGTCGCTGGTCATCCACCCAGCATCGACCACGCATCGCCAGCTTTCCGACGAGCAGAAGATCAACGCCGGGGCGGGGCCGGACACGGTCAGGCTTTCGGTCGGCATCGAGGACGTCAACGACATCGTCGCCGATCTGGAACAGGCCCTCGCCAAGGTTTGATCGCCATGACCACGCCGAAATTTCTGTCCGTCGACATCGACGCCGTCGAAGCCGAGCATGGCGCACCGGCGCTGGATCGCCTGATTTCGGGCGATCCGAAATTCCGCACCTGGAATGTCGAGGAACAGGACGGCGGCCTTTATGCCGGCATCTGGGAAGCAACGCCCGGCAAATGGCGCATCGAATATGACGAATGGGAGTTCTGCCACATCCTGTCAGGGGTTTCGGTGATCGCCGAAGACGGCGGGAAGGCGCGCACCATCGGGGCCGGAGACAGCTTCGTGCTGAGGCCGGGCTTCAAGGGGAGCTGGGAAGTGCTTGAAACGACTCGCAAGGAGTATGTGATCAAGCTTTGATCACCCCTGCCGGACCGAATGCTCAAAAGTGTACGGCGAGCGTTTCCAGGCCGTGGAAATGATAGGTGTCGCGGAAGCGCGGCTGTTCGGCAAGATGCAGCTGCGGTAGCCGGTCGAACAAGGTTTTCAGCGACACCTGCAGTTCGAGCCGGGCGAGCGGCGCGCCGATGCAGAAATGGATGCCGGCGCCGAACGATACGTTCTTTTGGTCGGCACGGTCCAGCCTGAAGGCGAGGGGCTCGGCAAACGCAGTAGGGTCGCGATTGGCCATGCCGAGCAACAGCCCGATCGTCTCGCCCGGCTGGACGATGATCCCGGGCCCGGCCTCGACCTCCTGATAGACGTAGCGCGTGAACATGTGCAGCGGCGCGTCGTAGCGCAGACACTCTTCGACCGTCGCGGCTGTCGCTTCCGGCGAGGCGAAGAAGCGGCGCGGGTCGCCGCCTTGCGCAAGGATCGAGCGCACCGCATTGCCGGTCTGGTGGACAGTTGCCTCATGGCCGGCATTGAGCAAAAGGATGGCCGAGGATACCAGCTCGTCCTCCGACAGTTTCTGACCGTCCTCCTGTGCCCCAATCAGCAGCGACAGAAGATCCTCGCCCGGCCTCTTTCGCCGCTCGGCGACATAGCCGCGCAAAAAACTCGAAAAGTCGCGCGCGGCGCGATTGGCCGTGTCCTCCGTCTCGCGGGTGCGGCCATGCATGTACATGGCGACGATCCGATGCGACCAGTCGAGCAGCTGCGGCCCCATGTCGACCGGCACGCCGAGCATCTCGGCAATGATGGTGATCGGCAAGGGAGCGGCGAAAGCCGACAGCAAGTCGACCCGGTCCGGCTCGAAACGGTCGATCAGCTCGTTGGCCAGCGCTTCGACACGCGGCCTGAGCCGCTCGACCTGACGCGAGACGAAGGCGCGGTTGACCAGCGTTCTGAGCCGTGTGTGGACGGGCGGCTCCAGCTCCAGCATCGAATTGGCCTCGACACCGTCGAAGGCGCTGAGATGCGTGCGGTCCTGGCCGATGCCCCGGCTGTCCGGAATGCCGGCCGGGTTCTGCCGGCCGAAGCGGCGATCGCGCAGCAGTCGGTTGACGTCGTCGAAGCCGCCAAAACACCAGAAACCAAATTCTTCCCAGAAGAAGGCGTTCGATGCGCCATGCAGGAAGGCGTAGGCTTCGTATGGGTCCTGGAAAAAAGCCGGTTCGTGCGGATCGAGCCGCAGGCGGCGGGAGGCTGGATCAAAGGCAAGATAGGGCGGCTTCAATTCGGTCATGCCAGATCATTAGCGCGGCTTGCCAGTCTGGTGCCAGACCGTATGTTGGCCCTCCCGTGAGGTGAGCCGCCGAAGCGGTTGCGGAAGGACGGTTTTCATGAATGTGATCGTGGTCGGTGCAGGCATTGCCGGGCTTTCCACGGCCTGGTCGCTGGTCAAGGCCGGGCACCTCGTCTCGATCGTCGAGCAGGGACCGATCCCCAATCCGCTCGCCGCCTCCGGCGACCATCATCGCATCATCCGCCGCGCCTACCGGGCCGGAACGGGCTACGGCCGGCTGATCACCGAAGCCTATGAAGCTTGGGATGAGATGTGGGCCGATCTCGGTGAAACCCATCTCGATCCGCGCGGCTTCATCTGCATTTCGCGCCAGCCGGGAGACGAGGCCGAGGAATACCGAGAAGGCATGGAAGCCGGGAACTACCCGTTCGAATTGTTCGAGCCGGATGCCGCGGTCGAACGCTGGCCGTTCCTAGAACCTGGTTCATTCCGCTATGCGTATTTTTCGCCGGACGGCGGCGCGCTGCACTGCCGCAAGATCGCTGCCGGCCTCGCCAGGTGGCTGCGCGCGAACGGCGCCAATGTCTACGAAAACAGCAAGGTGGTCGAGATCGACGCCGAGGCCGGGCATGTCGTGCTGGCGGGCGGCGAAACGATGCAGGCCGACCGGATCGTCGTCGCTGCCGGCGCCTGGGTGCTAAAACTGTTCCCGGAGCTGGATGGCGAGCTGAAAACCTGGCGCACCGCGCTCGCCTATGTCGAACCGCCGACGGACCTGAAAGCGGTCTGGCAGGCAGCACCGGTCGTCCTCAACATCGGCGGCACTGTCGACGGCTACGCCATCCCGCCCTCGGGCGGGGCCGGCATGAAATTCGGCTCAGGCCTGCACAGGGTGCCGACCAGCGATGCCGACTGGAACCGTCAGCCGGTGCCGGGCGAAGGCGAGGCGATCCGCAACCTGTTTTCACCGCCGATTGCCCGTATCGACGAGTACAAGGTCACCGACGTGGTCACCTGCGCCTACACCTTCACCGCCGACGAGAAATTTCTGGCCCACCGGAAAGGCAGATGCCTGGTCGTCTCGGCCTGCTCCGGCCACGGCTACAAGTTCGGCGCGGCAGTTGGCAGAAGGGTTGCGGCCTGCGTCGGCAATGGCGATGTCGACGGCCTGAAGAAATGGCTCAGGGCCGAGGCGGCCTGAGCGCCTAGTATCGGCAATGCCTCGGAATATGCACGCGCCGCCAGCTCGACGAGCCCTCCCTGATCACCACGCGGCGAGCCACTGTTTGATAGGACGCCGGAATTTCGATGATGCGCCGCAGCTCCGGCCGCACGAGAACCTCTTCGGCGACGCTCTCGTATTCGGCGGGGAGGACAACGCGCCGCCGGCGTTCCGGCTCAACCACGACGATCTCGGCCACGCGTTCATAGCGCGCCTTGTGCCTGACCTTGCACAGCACCTTGCGGCCATCGATGATGCGCCATTCCCAGGAATAGCCGCCGTCATCGACCCTCACGGACCGGTAGATGGTGCGGGTGATGGCGGGCACGATCTCGTAGCTGACGCGCGCCGGCGCGATCTGCACCACCCGCTCGCGCGTCCCGTAGATCGGCGCTTCATACTGCACCTGCTGGCCGGCTGGGCTGACGAGCACATCCTCGTAGACGGTGTCGTAGACGGCCGGCCGATTGACCTGCTCGTAGCATTCGACCGCGCGTCCGCCGGCAGCCGTTTCGGACGCCATGCCGAGAACGCTGATGCCGGTAAGGGCCAAGGAAGCAACTTTCTTGATCATCGCACTCCCCCTGTTTGAACTGCGTGAAGCGAGTTCAACGTTGGATTGTAGGGTAAGCCGTGGCCGGAAAAAGCGGTTTCACCACTTTTCGTTAAGCGATGCGGTTAAGAAACTGCTAAACAACGGCCAAGCATGAGCGCCCCTTCCCACGGCAGGAGAGGGGCTGCCGGCACGGCGACAGGCGAAACTGGTTTGGAAACCTTGATTCGACTTAACCGGATGGCTAGGAGAGGCGGCCTTGCGCTAGGGTGAGCCGGCATCCTATTTACACAACAACGATCCAGAACCGATTCTGCCCGATTGCAAATCTCCGGCGCCGGAATCCCATCCTCAAAAAGGGATAGTCCATGAAGAACCCCGTCGAAACCTACATGAACCTCGTTCCGATGGTGGTCGAACAGACCAATCGCGGCGAGCGGGCCTACGACATTTTCTCGCGGCTCCTCAAGGAGCGCATCATTTTCATCACCGGCCCGGTCGAGGATGGCATGGCGACGCTGGTCTGCGCGCAGCTGCTGTTCCTCGAGGCGGAGAATCCGAAGAAGGAAATCAACCTCTATATCAACTCGCCCGGCGGCGTCGTCACCTCCGGCATGGCGATCTACGACACCATGCAGTTCATCAAGCCTGCCGTGTCGACGCTCTGCATCGGTCAGGCCGCCTCGATGGGCTCGCTGCTCTTGACGGCAGGCCACAAGGACATGCGCTTCGCCACGCCGAACGCCCGCATCATGGTCCACCAGCCTTCCGGCGGCTTCCAGGGCCAGGCTTCCGACATCGAGCGCCATGCCCAGGACATCATCAAGCTGAAGCGCCGCCTCAACGAGGTTTACGTCAAGCACACCGGCAAGAGCTACGATGAGATTGAAAAAACGCTCGACCGTGACCATTTCATGACTGCCGACGAGGCCAGGGATTTCGGCCTCATCGACAAGGTCATTTCGTCACGTGAGCCGGTCGAAGGTATTGCCTTATAGGCCCGCGGTGGCCCCGCGGTGGCAATGAGTGGCGGGATCACGCGCTTTTGGCGCAGCTTGCGGCATTTCGGCCACAATTGGCTGTTCCCTCGACGGGTGCAATTGCCTACGTTAAGGCTATGTTGATTTTCGACGGCTTAGCTTTGCGTGGGGTTGTTCGAATCATTGCCCCGTTTTCCGATTTGTGTTTCGTACGGAATGCGTTGCGGGAGCCGGGGCACTGGCGGCAGCGGATTCCCGCGATAGATTGAATATGCGCCCTTTCAACCAGACCATCGGCGGGCGGCCATGAAAGGACAGGAAAATGAGCAAGGTCGGCAACAACAGCGGTGATTCCAAGAACACGCTTTATTGCTCGTTTTGCGGCAAAAGCCAGCACGAAGTGCGCAAGCTGATCGCCGGGCCGACGGTGTTCATCTGCGACGAATGCGTCGAACTGTGCATGGACATCATCCGCGAGGAGAACAAGACCTCGATGGTGAAGTCGCGCGAGGGCGTGCCGACCCCGCAGGAAATCCTCAAGGTTCTCGACGACTACGTCATCGGCCAGCCCTACGCCAAGCGCGTGCTGTCGGTGGCCGTCCACAACCACTACAAGCGCCTCGCCCATGCCGGCAAGAACAACGACGTCGAACTGGCGAAGTCTAACATCCTGCTGATCGGCCCGACCGGCTGCGGCAAGACGTTGCTGGCGCAGACCCTGGCCCGCATCATCGACGTCCCCTTCACCATGGCCGACGCGACGACGCTGACCGAGGCCGGCTATGTCGGCGAGGACGTCGAGAACATCATCCTGAAGCTGTTGCAGTCGGCCGACTACAATGTCGAGCGCGCCCAGCGCGGCATCGTCTATATCGACGAGATCGACAAGATCTCGCGCAAGTCGGACAATCCCTCGATCACCCGCGACGTCTCGGGCGAGGGCGTGCAGCAGGCACTTTTGAAGATCATGGAAGGCACTGTCGCCTCCGTGCCGCCGCAGGGCGGCAGGAAGCATCCGCAGCAGGAATTCCTGCAGGTCGACACCGCCAACATCCT
Source organism: Mesorhizobium sp. M0019 (assembly GCF_040323975.1). Classification (NCBI taxonomy): domain Bacteria; kingdom Pseudomonadati; phylum Pseudomonadota; class Alphaproteobacteria; order Hyphomicrobiales; family Phyllobacteriaceae; genus Mesorhizobium; species Mesorhizobium sp. M0019. Next base: position 98,018 of record NZ_JAMYVK010000007.1, read on the forward strand.
GTTCATCTGCGGTGGCGCTTTCGCCGGCCTGGACAAGATCATCTCGGATCGCGGCAGGAAGACCTCGATCGGTTTCGGCGCCATCGTCGCTTCGCCCGAGGATCGCCGCACCGGCGATGTTTTCCGCCTGGTCGAGCCTGAGGATCTCTTGAAGTTCGGCCTCATTCCCGAGTTCGTCGGCCGTCTGCCTGTCCTGGCGACGCTGGAGGATCTCGACGAGCCGGCACTGATCCAGATCCTGACCGAGCCGAAGAACGCGCTGGTCAAGCAGTATCAGCGGCTGTTCGAGATGGAGAATGTCGACCTGACCTTCCACGAGAACGCGCTCTCGGCGATCGCCAAGCGCGCCATCGAGCGCAAGACCGGCGCGCGCGGCCTGCGTTCGATCATGGAAGCGATCCTGCTCGACACCATGTTCGAGCTGCCGGCGCTGGAAGGCGTGCGCGAAGTGGTTATTTCGGAAGAGGTGGTTTCAGGCAACGCCCGGCCGCTCTACATCTATTCCGAGCAGAAGGAAAAGAAGGGCAACGTCAGCGCCTGACGTGAGCCGGCAATGGATTTTTTTTCCGAAACGGCGCCGCAGGGCGCCGTTTTGCTGTCGCAGACCGCGTACGGCGCCGCGTAATGGCTGCGGATTGGAGGGACGGACCGTGTTGACCCTTGATCTTTACCCCCCGTGCCTCCAACTAATGGCAGAAGGCCGTGGTGCCGAATTCTGTGCTGTAAAACTCCCGTCACAAACGGTGGTAGGCGGAACGATCCCCGGTCGTTAATATGAGATTCGCGGTTGGCCGATTGGCAGCCGCGACATGAAAGGTTGGACAATGGCCAAATTATCCAAGGCTCCCAGCGACGGGGTCTTCGCAGTCCTCCCACTGCGCGACATCGTGGTGTTCCCGCACATGATCGTTCCGCTCTTCGTCGGGCGTGAAAAGTCGATCAAGGCGCTGGAAGAAGTGATGGGTCAGGAAAAGCAGATCCTGCTTGCGACCCAGATGAATGCCGCCGACGACGATCCGGAGCCTGATGCCATCTTTGACATCGGCACGCTCGCCAATGTGCTGCAATTGCTGAAACTGCCGGACGGCACCGTGAAGGTGCTGGTCGAAGGCGCCTCGCGCGCGAAAATCGTCGCGTTCACCGACCGTCCCGACTTCCATGAAGCCCGTGCTGCGGCGCTGGTCGAACCGGAGGAGGAAGAGGTCGAGGTCGAGGCGCTGGCCCGTTCCGTCGTCACCGACTTCGAGAACTACGTCAAGCTGAACAAGAAGATCTCGCCCGAAGTGGTGGGTGCCGCCAGCCAGATCGACGACTATTCCAAGCTCGCCGACACGGTCGCTTCGCATCTTGCCATCAAGATCCCCGAGAAGCAGGAGATGCTCGCCACGCTGTCCGTCAAGGAACGGCTGGAAAAGGCGATGGGCTTCATGGAAGCCGAAATCTCGGTGCTCCAGGTTGAGAAGCGTATCCGCTCGCGCGTCAAGCGCCAGATGGAGAAGACGCAGCGCGAATACTACCTCAACGAGCAGATGAAGGCGATCCAGAAGGAGCTCGGCGAGGGCGAGGACGGCCGCGACGAGGCCGCCGAGATCGAGGCGCGCATCAAGAAGACCAAGCTCTCCAAGGAGGCCCGCGAAAAGGCGGAAGCCGAACTGAAGAAGCTGCGGACGATGTCGCCGATGTCGGCTGAATCGACCGTCGTGCGCAACTATCTCGACTGGCTGCTGTCGATCCCGTGGGGCAGGAACTCCAAGGTCAAGCAGGATCTGGCCTTTGCCCAGAACGTGCTCGATACCGATCATTTCGGCCTCGACAAGGTCAAGGACCGCATCGTCGAATACCTCGCCGTGCAGAGCCGCCAGAAGAAGCTGAAGGGGCCGATCCTGTGCCTCGTCGGACCTCCCGGCGTCGGCAAGACCTCGCTCGGCAAGTCGATCGCCAAGGCGACCGGCCGTGAGTTCATCCGCATGGCGCTGGGCGGCGTGCGCGACGAGGCCGAGATCCGTGGTCACCGCCGCACCTATATCGGCTCGATGCCCGGCAAGGTCATCCAGTCGATGAAGAAGGCAAAGAAATCCAACCCGCTCTTCCTGCTCGACGAGATCGACAAGATGGGCCAGGATTTCCGCGGCGATCCGTCATCGGCTTTGCTCGAGGTGCTCGATCCCGAGCAGAACTCGACGTTCATGGACCATTACCTCGAGGTCGAATACGACCTGTCGAGCGTGATGTTCGTGACGACGGCGAACACGCTGAACATCCCTGCGCCCTTGATGGACCGCATGGAGATCATCCGTATCGCCGGCTACACCGAGGACGAGAAGATCGAGATCGCCAAGCGTCACCTGATGCCCAAGGTGATCCGCGACCACGCGTTGCAGCCGAAGGAATTCTCCGTCGGCGAGGACGCGATCCGCGGCATCATCCAGACCTACACCCGTGAAGCGGGCGTCAGGAGCCTGGAGCGCGAGCTGATGAAGCTCGGGCGCAAGGCGGTGACCGAGATCCTGAAGACGAAGAAGAAGACGATCAACATCACGGCGGACAATCTTGCCGATTATCTTGGTGTTCCGCGCTTCCGCTTCGGCCAGGTCGAGAGCGACGATCAGGTCGGCGTGGTCACCGGGCTCGCCTGGACGGAAGTCGGTGGCGAGCTGTTGACGGTGGAAGGTGTCATGATGCCCGGCAAGGGCCGCATGACCGTGACCGGCAATCTGCGCGACGTTATGAAGGAATCGATTTCGGCGGCGGCGTCCTATGTCCGCTCGCGGGCCATCGATTTCGGCGTCGAGCCGCCGCTGTTCGACAAGCGCGATATCCACGTCCACGTGCCGGAAGGCGCAACGCCCAAGGACGGACCGTCGGCTGGCGTGGCGATGGCGACGGCGATCGTCTCGGTGCTGACCGGAATCCCGGTCAAGGCCGATGTGGCGATGACCGGCGAGATCACGCTGCGCGGCAGGGTGCTGCCGATCGGCGGCCTCAAGGAGAAGCTGCTTGCCGCACTTCGCGGCGGCATCAAGAAGGTACTGATCCCGGAAGAGAACGCCAAGGATCTGGCGGAGATTCCGGAGAACGTGAAGAGCGGCATGGAGATCATTCCGGTCTCACGGGTTGGCGAAGTGTTGCGCCATGCGCTGGTGCGCATGCCGGAACCGATCCAGTGGGTTGAACCCGTCAATGCGCCGGCCGTGGTCGATGTCGGGGACGAAGCTGGTAAATCGCTGGCGCATTAGCTCTTGCTAAAGTTGCAATGCACAAAGAGAGAGCCGGGCCTTGAGCCCGGCTTTTTCATGTGAAGAACCCCGGATTTCCGGGCTTTTTTCAACTTTCGTGGCGCTTTTCGACTTGGTTGCCGGAGCGCTTCTTTCTAAAGTCCGTTTCCTGCCGGATGAGTCGAGTGTTCCGGTTTTCTCATGGAAGGGAATTTTTATGAACAAGAACGAACTGGTGTCCGCTGTCGCCGATGCCGCGAGTATTTCGAAGGGTGACGCGCAGTCGGCGGTTGATGCGGTGTTTTCCGTCATCACCGGCGAACTGAAAAAGGGCGGCGATGTCCGGCTTGTCGGCTTCGGAAATTTCACCGTGTCACAACGCGCCGCGTCGACCGGCCGCAATCCGCAGACCGGTGCGGAAGTGAAGATCCCGGCGCGCACCGTGCCGAAGTTCTCGGCCGGCAAGGGCCTCAAGGACGCGGTCAACTAAGCGCCTCCTTAAGTCTTTCAGAGAAAAGAAAAGCCGGTATATCCGGTTTTTCTTTTCTGTGCCCGCAGCGTCGTTGGAAAGGCGGCACTATGCCGTCGGCGCATCCGCGCGCATCAAGCCTTCTGTCTTGAGATCGGCCCACAGCGCCGGTGGCAGTTTTGTGTCGAGCAGCGAGCGATTGCTTTCGACTTCGCCCGGCCGCTGGCCGCCGGGGATTACCGAGACGACGGAAGGATGCAGCAGCGGGAACTGCAGCGCCGCCTCGATCAGGCGCACGCCGTGGCGCTTGCAGACGGCCTCGATGCGGGTGACGCGGTCGATGATGTCCTGCGGCGCCTCCGAATAATTGTAGTAGGCGCCGGGCTTCGGCCCGGTTGCCAGGATGCCGGAATTGTAAGGCCCGCCGAGAACGATGCCGATGCCGCGTTGCTGGCATAGCGGCAGGAAAGACTGCAGCGCTTCCTGCTCCAGCAGCGTGTAACGCCCGGCAAGCAGGAACAGATCGAAATCGCCGCGCTCGGCCAGCGTCTGGGCAACCTGCCACTCGTTGATGCCGCCGCCGAACGCCTTGATCACGCCTTGGTCGCGCAATGCCAGCAATCCGTAGTAGCCGGAGCTCATGAATTCCTGGATGCGCTGGTCCGAGGCTTCCTTGCTGCCATGGGTGAAGATGTCGACATCATGCACGAAGAGGATGTCGATGCGGTCGACGCCGAGCCGTTCCAGCGAGGCTTCGAAGGAGCGCATGACGCCGTCATAGCTGTAATCGTAGACCTCGCGGCGCGATGGGGTGTCGAAGAATTTGCCGATGCCGGTGCGCTGTTCCGGCGGGCAGGCGCGCATGATGCGCCCGACTTTGCTGGACAGCACGTAGTCGTCACGCTTCTTCGAACGCAGGAACGGATTGAGCCGCGTTTCGGCAAGGCCCAGCCCATAGAGCGGCGCGGTGTCGTAGTAGCGGCAGCCGACCCGCCATGCCGCCTCCAGCGTAGCATTGGCATCCTCGTCGGAGACGGCGCGGTAGAGATTGCCGAGCGGCGCAGTGCCGAAGCCGAGCTCGGTGAAGGTGATGCCGCCATTACCGATGCGGTCGAAATGCCGTGTCTTCATATGCTGTCGTTTCCTCATTTGGATTTGCCGTGACACTATCACGGCTGTAGCGCATCAAAAGCACTGCGTGTCGTTGGACACCGATTTTCGCGGTGATAGCATGAGTGAAAACAAGCTGTTCGGGGCAGATGTGACTGAGATATTCAAATGGTTCTCCGGCACCTGCAAGCTGGTGCAAATGTCATGACGGACGCCGGCGAAAACCTGTTTGGGATTGCGCTGAGCGAGCTTGGCACCGTGCTGGAGCGTATCGACGAAAGCCGCATCGACGCCGCTTGCGCCATCCTGGCTGGCGCGAAAAAGATCGTCACCTATGGCTGCGGCCGCGAGGCGATGCAGGTCAAGGGTTTTGCCATGCGGCTCTACCATCTCGGTCTGCCGGTGTCGGTCGTCGGCGACATGACCACGCCGCCGCTGGGCGAGGGCGATGTTTTCCTCGCAAGTTCCGGCCCGGGTGAGACGTCGACGGTGCTGACCTTGATGCAGGTCGCGCGCGAGGCCGGTGCCACAGTCCTGCTGCTCACCGCACAAGCCGACAGCACTGCCGCGAAGCTGGCCGATTTCACACTGCTTATCCCGGCTCAGACCATGGCCGACGACCAGGGCCCTGAAAAGACATCCGTCCTGCCGATGGGCTCGGTTTTCGAAGGCGCGCTGTTCGTCCTCTTCGAAGTGATGGTGCTGAAGCTCAGGGATTTGACCGGCGTCTCGCCGGAAGCGATGCGCGCCCGCCACACCAATATGGAGTAGGTGTCATGCGCTACGAATTGATGCTGCCGCACCAGATCCGCAAGGCGATCGCCGAGAACCGGCCGGTCGTGTTGCCGCTCGGTGTGCTCGAATATCACGGCGAGCACATGGCCGTCGGAATGGACACGCTGGCGGTCGTCAAGAGCCTGGAACTGTTCGAAAAAGAAGCAGAGATCGTCATTCTGCCACCCTTCCATTACGGCGCGGCGAGCTATGCGGTTGCAGCACCGGAGGGCAGTGGTTCGCTGCAGGTCGGTGGCAATGTGCTGGCGCCATTTGCGGAAGAACTGTTCTACAGCCTGCTGCGCATTGGCTTCCGCAACATCCACGCCATCATTCACCACCAGACCGAAAATTTTGCCGCCGGCATGCCGACCGATCTCGCCTTCAAGGCTGCCGGCCGGCAGGCGATCTTCCGCTTCCTGGAGAAAGAACGTGGCGAAGGCTGGTGGGGCTCTCCGGCGATGGCCGACTATTATGCCGAGCACGCCGAGGGCAGCAATTTCTTCAACTGGGTGCAGGTGCATCCGCTGATGCCGGCTTCAATGCACAGCCGGTACCCGTTCGACCATGCCGGCACCGGCGAGACGTCACTGATGCTGGCGCTGTGCCCGGAAGCGGTCGATGCCGGCCGCTTCGCCGACAACACCGGCTGGTACACGGCAAGTGCGCCCGAAGCCTCGGCGGAATTGGGGCAAAAAGGGGTTGCCATGATCCTCGAGCATTTGCGGGCAACACTTTCGGGTTAGCGCGCTTTTCCCTTCTCCCACAACAAGGGGAGAAGGGAGAGCCGGCGCAGTTATTTCACCGCGCCTGCTGTCATGCCCATGATCAGGTAACGCTCGAGCGCGATGCCGATGACGGCGAGCGGTGTGATGGCGGCGGTGGCAAGCGCTGCCATCGACCACCAGTTGATGCCTTGTGAGCCGGTCTGGCTGGCCACCATGACAGGAATGGTCTTTGCGTCGGTCGAGGTCAAAAGCGCGGCGAAGAAATACTCGTTCCAGCACAGCACCATCGCCAGGATGAAGGCGGCGACCATGCCCGGCAGCGCGATTGGCATGACGATGCGCAAGAAGGCGCCCCAGATCGACAGGCCGTCGACGAGTGCTGCCTCCTCCAACTCCACCGGAATGGAGTTGAACTGGTCGCGCATGATCCAGATGACGATCGGCAACACCATCAGCGTGTAGAGCAGGATCAACCCGACGCGCGTGTCGAGCAGGCCGACCTCCCGGTAAAGCACGAGGAAGGGCAGGGCCAAAACCACCGGCGGCAGGATCAGCTGCGACAGGAAGAAGAAGGAAATATCCTCGTTCCTGAACCAGGCGAACTTGTAACGATAGCGGGTCAGCCCATAGGCGGCGAGACTGCCGATGACGATGGCGAGGGTCGACGCGCCGACCGAAGTGATGACCGAATTCATGAAACGCTTGATGAATTCGTCGCGAACTGTCGACGTCCGAAAGATCGAGTCCGGCGACAGGCCGAGCGAACGCCAGCCCTTCCAGTCGGGCCGGAAGTCGACGAACGGGATCAAGTGGCCCTGGGTGACGTCGACCGCGGTCTTGAACGAAGTGGTTATCGTCCAATAGATCGGGAACAGGCAGATGAAAGCCCAGAAGATGAGCGCGCCATAGATGAAGACGCGGTTGGCGACGAAGCTCGCCGGCGAGCGGATTTCGGAAGCGGCATAGTCGGTGGTCTGAACGCTCATCTTGCCAGCCCGATCAGTTGACGTTGCGCACGAAGCGGCTGGCGAATTTCAGCAGCCAGGTCACGAACACGATGATGATGATCAAATAGGCCATCGCCAGCATCGTGCCGTAGCCGACGTTCGAGCGGTCGCGATATTCGCGGTAGATGAAACTGGACACCGAATCGGTCGCGCCGCCGGGGCCGCCGGAGGTGACGGTGATGATGATATCGGCGAGCTTCAGCTTGAAGATGATGCGCAGGATGACCGCCGTCACCGACACCGGCAGCATCAGCGGGAAGGTGACCTGCCAGAAGGTCTGCCAGGCAGTGGCGCCATCGACACGCGCTGCCTCGAGCACCTCGCGCGACATCGCCTGCAGGCCGGCGAGCAGCATGATCATCATGAACGGGATGAACGTCCACGCGTCGAGCACCATGATCGAGATGCGGGCGGTGATCGGGTTGGAGAAGAAGGCGGGGTTTTCCCAGCCGAGATGCCGCGCTAGTGTCGCGGCCGGCCCGAAGCGGTATTCCATCAGCGACTTGCCGATCATCCACGACACCGCCACCGGCGACAGCATCAGCGGCATGAGAAACACGACGCGGAAGAATTTTCGCGCCCGGATCTGCGCGTTGAGCAGCAGCGCCAGGCCGAAGGCGATGACATATTCGACGAACACCGCCAGCACGTAGAGCACCATGTTGAACAGCGCGTTGCGATAATAGGCGTCGTTCAGCATCTGCCAGAAATTGTCGAGCCCGTTGAACTGCCGTCCGCTGAAGGAACTGAGGTTCCAGTCGGTCAGCGCGATGTAGAAGCCGAACAGCGTCGGGAAGATCACCATGGCAATGGTAAACAGCAGCGCCGGCAGCAGGAACAGCGCGCGCTGGCCGTCTTCGCCGCGCGTCAGTACCTGGCCGATGCCGAGCGCGACACCCCACAGCACATAGGCGTAGACCACCGGCCGCCAGGTTTCGAAGCCGATAGCATCGACATCGCTCCTGTAAAGGATTTGCAGCGCGATCACCGCCAGAAGGCCGAGCGTTGCAGCAGCCATCAGCGCCCAGCCAAGCCGTTTGCGGCTCCGCGGTATCAGGTCGGATGGCACGGCGCCTGCCGGCCATTCACTTGTCGACAAAGTCTGGTCAGCCAGGGTCCGGTCAGCCACGCGTCTTGCCCGTTCACAGGAGGCTCGGTGATCCGGCTGAGCCGGTCGAGGCCAAGTCGGTCAAGGGGCGGGCCGGCGGCGGTGCGCCGCCGGACCAGGTTTCACGATCTCAGCCTACATGCCGAGCGAGGCCTTGTAGAGCTTGACCTGGTTGTCGCGGCCGATCTGGTCGGTCAGCTTCTCCCAGGCGGCTGCGATGGCGTCGGCGCCTTCCTGCGCCTTCATCTTGCCGGCAAAGGTGTTGGCCAAAATGTCCTCGGCAGCGCTGTAGTACTGGAAGATGCCGGGGATGCGCGGCTCGATCGCCGCGTTCGGATGGTTGTAGCTGTCGGCTTCCGACTTCAGATACGAGGTGATGAACGCCTCGTCGTAGCCCGCCGCCACCCATTCCGGAATGTTGAAATGCGAGTTGCGATAGGGCTGGAAACCCGACGGATAGGCCGCGCACCAGAGCGACAGGTCCTTGCCGCCTAGATGGGCAGCGGCAGACCATGCCGCCTTCTTCTTCTTTTCGTCGCTGTCGACGCGGGCCATGACATAAACGCCCCAGCCGAGATAGGCGCAGTTCGGCGCATGGTTCGGGCCGCTGGCGAGCTTGTCCCACTGCCCGGTCTTGGAGTTGTAGACATCGTCCGAGCCCGGCAGGATCGAGAAGCCGGTGATGTCGCCGACGACCGAGGAATCGTTGGTCTTGACGTTCGAACCGACGTCGCCCCACCAGGTAACCATCGAACCGGTGCCTGCCAGGAATTGCTGGAAGGCGGTGGTGTTCGGGTCGGCATTGATCTGGTCGGCGGGTTCGGAGGGCAGGGCATCGATGACGTCCTGGATCGCCCGCACCCATGCCGGATTGTTGACGCGCGGCTTCATCGTGTCGGCATCGAACAGCCAGGCCTTGTCATCGGGATGCTTGGCGTAGGCGCTGGCGCGGCTGCCGAGGAAATAAAAGCCGAAACCGCCCCAGGGCTTGGGCGCATCGAGATAGCCAAAGACATCCTGGCCTTTCACCTGCTTGCCCTTGAGGAACTTCGTCACCGCCTGCACCTGCTGCCAGGTCTTCGGCACGCCCCATTCGCCTTCTCCGCCGCCGTCCTTCCAGGCCTTGGCGAGGTCGGCATCGGCGAACACGTCGGTGCGGTAGTTGAAGTTATGCGCGTCGCCGTCGACCGTGACGCGATATTGCTTGCCGTCCCAGGTGCCGACCGGCGGCTGCAGATAGGCCACGACATCCTTCATGTCGATCTGGTCCTTGACCCAGTCCGGCATCTCGGAGGTGAGACCCTTGCCGCAGACGTCGCCTTCGAACGGTGCCCCCATTTCGATGATGTCGAAATCGACGGTGCCGGTCGCGATCGACTGCTGCAGGCGGGCGTTGTAGTCAGCCTGCGCCAGGTCGATCCAGTTGATCTTGGCGCCGGTATAGGTCTCCCACGGCTTCAGGAAGCCGCGAAACAGCACATTGTGCAGGTTCTGGTTGTTGAGGCCCATGAAGGTGAGTTCGACACCGGCGAATTCGCCTTCCTTGACATTGGCCTTGGTGGCGCCAAGGCAAAGCTCGCCGACCTGCTGGAAGTCGGCATCGGTCGGCTGACCCTTGCCGACACCCGGGATCTGCAGGATCTGCGCACGCAGGTCGTCGGCGGCCGCAGCCGTGCGCGTCAGCGCACCAAGTCCGGCGCTTGAGGCCGCCGCGAGGGCGGCCATGCTGGCCGCTCCCTTCAGCACGTCGCGGCGGGTGGCCCCGGCGCGGACAAGTTGGTTATAAAGGCTGACTTTCATTTCGTTCCTCCCAGAAGGTCAATTGTGAATTGGTTCAGATGGTGGAGCGCCGATTATGTTCCCCAACGACAGCGACTCCCGTAAATAGCGGCCCGAATTCTCCCTCCCGCGACGCTTGGCATTCAGTGCCGGACAAGCGTACCGGTGCGCCCGGAACAGGGTCATAAGCCGGACATTGTCACTATTCGCACAACGAAGTGCGGTGTCAACGTGAATGGGTTTTTTATCTATAAGAGACTGACTTGCCCTCGCCGTTTGCGTTGTTTAGCTTCACGGCAACTGAAGGGGGAATGATGGCTCAAGTCGCGATCCGCAATGTGGCCAAGGCGTTCGGAACCGTCAAGGTTCTGCACGATGTCAGCGTCGACATCGCCGACGGGCAGTTCGTGGTGCTGGTCGGGCCTTCCGGCTGCGGCAAGTCCACGCTGCTGAGGATGGTGGCCGGGCTGGAAACGGTCTCCGGCGGCACCATCGCCATCGGCGAGCGCGTCGTCAACCATCTGCCGCCGGCCAAGCGCGACATCGCCATGGTGTTCCAGAACTACGCGCTCTATCCGCACAAGACGGTCGAGCAGAACATGGCCTTTGCTCTCAAGCTGCGCAAAACCGACCCGGCGGTGGTTACTGAGCGAGTCAAACGCGCCGCCGACATCCTCGACCTCAATCCCTACCTCAAGCGCTATCCGCGCCAGCTCTCTGGCGGCCAGCGCCAGCGCGTCGCCATGGGCCGCGCCATCGTGCGCAACCCGCAGGTGTTCCTCTTCGACGAGCCGCTCTCCAATCTCGACGCCAAGCTGCGTGTCCAGATGCGCACCGAGATCAAGGAACTGCACCAGCGGCTGAAGACCACCACCATCTACGTCACCCACGACCAGATCGAGGCCATGACCATGGCCGACAAGATCGTGGTGATGCGCGACGGTCGCATCGAACAGGTCGGCGCGCCGCTGGAATTATTCGACCGGCCGGCCAACCTGTTTGTGGCCGGCTTCATCGGCTCGCCCTCGATGAACCTGCTCAAGGGCGTCGTGCGCAAGGGCGACAAGCCCGTCGTCGAGATCGCCGGGACGCCGTTCCCGATTGCGGCGACCAGTGCCGTCGAGGATGGCCGTAATGTCGTCTACGGCGTGCGGCCCGAGCATCTCGAAATCCATCCCGATGGCGTTCCGGCGAAGATTTCGGTGGTCGAGCCGACCGGTTCCGAGACTTTGGTGTTCCTGCGCTTCGGCGAGGGCGAGATGGTGGCGCTGTTCCGTGAGCGCCACGACTTCAAGCCGGGCGACACACTGCACCTGAAACCGCGGCTCGACCAGGTGCATCTCTTCGACGCAGAGACCGGCAAGCGTCTCTGATTTCGCCCCAGCAAACTTCGCGAGGAATACCATGCTCAAAGGAATCAATCCGCTGCTCAATGCCGATGTGCTGCAGGCGCTGCGGGCGATGGGCCACGGTGACGATCTGATTATCGCCGACACCAATTTCCCGTCTGATTCGGTGGCGCGCCAGACCGTGCTTGGCCGGCTGCTGCGCATCGATGCGTCGGCGGCCGACGTGGTCAAGGCGGTACTGTCGCTCTATCCGCTGGACACCTTCGTCGACGACGCGGCCGCGCGCATGGAGATCGTCGGCAAGCCGGACGACATTCCCGCCGTGCAGCAGGAAGTGCAAAAAGAGATCGATGCCGCCGAGGGCAAGGCTTGGCCGATGATCTCGGTCGAACGCTACGCCTTCTACGAACGCGCCAAGAGGGCCTATTGCGTCATCCAGACCGGCGAGCGCCGCTTCTACGGCTGCTTCGCCTTCCGCAAGGGCGTCGTGCCGCCGGATGCGGAGTAGCGAGATGCCGGGCAGACCGATCGTCATACTGGGCGTCTTCGTCGCCGACACCGCCTACCGCGCCGCCCGCCAGCCGCGCATGGGAGAGACGATCCTGGGCACGTCCTTCACACTCGGCCCCGGCGGCAAAGGCTCCAACCAGGCGGTGGCGGCCGGCCGGCTCGGCGCCGACGTCACCTTCCTGACCCGCCTCGGCGTCGATCCGTTCGCCGATATGGCGAGGCAGACCTGGAAAGAGGCGGGCGTGAAAAGCGCCGTCATCGAGACGCCGCAGAGCTATACGGGTGCCGCCTATATCTTCGTCGAGGAGACGAGCGGCAATAACGCCATCATCGTCAGTCCCGGCGCGGCAATGCTGATCTCGGCCGCCGACATCGAGGCAAATGCCGGGCTGATCCGCTCGGCCGGCGTCTTCGTCACCCAGCTCGAACAGCCGATCGAGGCGGCGCTGCCGGCGCTGGGGATCGCGCGCGGGGCAGGGGTGACCACCATCCTCAACCCGGCGCCGGCGGCCAAGCTTCCGGACCGTATCTACACGCTTTGCGACTATGTCACGCCGAACGAGACTGAGGCCGAGGAACTGACCGGCATCAAGGTATCCTCCATCGACGATGCCCGCCGTGCCGCCGACAGCCTGCTCGAGAAGGGCGTGGGCGCTGTCATCGTGACGCTTGGCGAAAACGGCGCGCTGCTGCACACGGCCGACCGTTCCGAGCATGTCGCAGCGGTCGCCGCCGGCCCGGTCATCGAGACCACGGGTGCGGGCGACGCCTTCAATGGCGGCCTGGCTGCGGCGCTGTCGAGGGGGATGGAACCCCTGCAGGCGGTGCGCTTCGCTTGCGCCGTCGCCGGCATTTCGGTGACGCGCCCGGGCACCGCGCCGTCCATGCCGACGCTGCAGGAAGTCGAGGCGCTGCTCGCCGAGGGGTGAAGCCCGGCACTGCGGGATGAGACTGTAAGCGGGAGCGAATGGGTTAGACCCGACTCTTGTCCGAGAAGCTATTGTCTTCTGGCTCGACCACAAACAGGCGGGCAGGTCGATGGATGAGGATCAATGCCAGAATTCGAAAGGAATGGACCTAGACTGAGTCACGAAAGAAGATGATTTTTGACAAATCAACGTCGACATTTCTCCGACATCAAGGGGACGTGACCCCAAAGGAGAAATGGCGCGAGTGACGGGGCTCGAACCCGCGACCTCCGGCGTGACAGGCCGGCACTCTAACCAACTGAGCTACACCCGCGCATAGACGAGCACGTGTCAGCCGTGTTCGTCGTTGGGGCGGTGGATAAGGGGTAAGCCACCGGGTGTCAAGCGGACCCGGACAGCATAACAGCAAACAGGAGAAGGTTTTTTGACAAGCCGAACTTTGTTGCCGAAACCGGCTCCCGGCCAAGCCACTCGCCGCTCATTTGGCCTTGCGAAGCCGGTCCTAACTGCTTAAAGGTCCGGCCCGGGGCGGGCGATTAGCTCAGTTGGTAGAGCGCTTCGTTTACACCGAAGATGTCGGCGGTTCGAGCCCGTCATCGCCCACCATTTTCCTCGATGTGTTCAGTTTGGGCTACACCGCTCAAGCTGATCGCCCAGGTGAGACGCATCCGACCACTGTGCTACTCGGACTTTGGTCTGATTCGAACTGTCTTTCCGCAGGGACTTAAGTCTGATCTGCTTGCCTCTCATGAGGGAAACGATTGCCGAAAGCTACAACTTGCAGTATCTCAATTGCGTATGGGCATGGGCGGGAGCGAAAATATTCCTGGATGGCTTGTGAGTCATCTTCCGGACGATCCCGTGATCGCAGGAGATCTCGCGGATAAGATATCGAAGGAAGCTGAAAAAAACCGGCTTCCAGGCGAACGGGTTGTGAACACAACCCGTAACGAAGAAGACACCTTCAAGAAAGAACAAGTCGAAGCTTATCCCGACGCCGCGGTTGCAGGAGTCTTTGCCAGCGGTTCATTCCTCGCCCTGTTGGTATTAGCCATTTATCTGCTCTATGTGCTCTCGATTGTGGCCGGGGGAACGGTCGCGGATGTTCCCCTGCCGCCCATATGAACTAGTAGACGCTCCGCCAACACTCGAATTAGCCCCGCACCGTGATGCTGGTGACTTTCGTGTCTGCGGTGGAGCACGCGACGAAGGTTTCGTTCCCGCGGCAAAGGTGTTCACGCGGGGCAACTGGCTGCTACAGAACGGCAGCATTGTACTTCCATAGGCCTCCCGGTTCTTTGCAACTTGGGCGATTGGCTTGTCGCAGATCAGCCTGCAATCGCCGGAGCGTGAGCAATCCGTTTCGCCACATAAACACAACGCTTCGATGAATCAGCGTCCTGCACCACCGCAAATCCAATCGCCTTGTAGAACCTTAGCGCACCATCGTTCTCCGGCATGACTTCGAGGTGGATGCCGGTCGAGCCGCTCGCGGCAAGCCCCTGCTCGAGGAAGGCCATCGCGCGCCTGCCGATGCCTTTCCCGCGCGCTTGCGGCAACACGTCGATATGGCCATGCGACGGATAGGCGGTCAGCGCAGGCGGAACAGCGAAATCGGGATGATGGACCCGATGCCGCGCCCAGTCGCTGCCGCGCCAGCGCGAGCTGTCGGGTCCCGGGTCCGCCACGCGCCGCTGAAGGTCGGGATACCACTCTGATGCCAGGCTGGCATTGAAAGCGCCCGTATCGGCCGCGCCAAGCAGGTAGCCGGCCGCACCTGCGGGACTATCGATAATGAAGGCCAGCTCGGGTTCGAGCACCTGGTAGGGAATAGTGTAGAGGAGGCCGAGCAGTTCCGGGTCGTCCTCGCGGCCGCTGGCGTCCTTGCCGGCATCGCCGGTCTTGAGACAGATCATCGCAAGCGCTGCATGATCGGCGGTGGTCGCCCGGCGCAGGAAGAAACCGCCGCCGAAATCGAGGATCATGGCGGCAGCAGCCGGAAATCCTTGCCCTCGGGCAAAAGCTGCCCGCCGTCGACGATGATGGTCGTGCCCGTGATGTAGCTGGCATCGTCAGAGGCCAGGAACAGGAAGGCATTGGCCACATCGCGAGGGCTGCCGAGACGGCCGAGCGGGATGGCGTCTTCCATGTTCTTGATGAAGGCCGCACCGCGATGCTGCTCTATGCCTTCAGTGAGGATGTTGCCGGGCTCGACGCCGTTGACTGTAATGCCGTAGCCCGAGAATTCGAGCGCAGCCGAACGGATCAGTCCATTGATGCCGGCCTTGGTCGCTGAATAATGGCCGTGGCCGGGGCTGGTGACATGCGGGCCGGTGATCGAGGAGGTGAACAGCATGCGGCCAAAATGCTGTGCCTTCATTGGCACCAGTGCGGCGCGAGCAGCGATGAAGCTGCCGCGCAAGTTTACCGCCATGACCCGGTCCCAATCGTCGGGACTGGTGTTTTCCAGCAATTGCCAGGGATAGATTCCGGCATTCTGCACCATGATGTCGAGCCGGCCGTGACGGTCGAGCGCCAGTGCAACAGCAGCCTCGGCATCAGCCATCTGCGAGATGTCGGTGCGGATGAAGGCGGCGCCGAGTTCGTTCGCGGTCGCTTGCCCCGCCTCGGCCTCGGTGTCGGCCAGGACCAGCTTCGCGCCCTCTTCGGCAAAACGCTGTGCGATGCCCTTGCCGATGCCACGTGCGCTGCCGACGATCAGCGCGACTTTGTCTTCCAGACGGCCGGTCATGCCAGCCTCTGGCGAATGGTCTGCTTGAACGCGTCGAGCAGCACGGCGGCGAGCACCAGCAGGCCGTGGATCACCTGGGTGAAGTTGGCCGGCAGGCCCATCAAATTGATCGCCGTGTTGATGGCCGAGAGCAGCAGCACGCCGGCATAGACGCCGGGCAAGGTGCCGACGCCGCCCTTCAGGCTGACGCCGCCGATGACGACCGCGGCGAAGGCATTGAACAACAGGCCGACGCCGAGATTAGCTGTCGCGCCGGAGGTGCGGATCGCCAGCACCCAGCCGGCAAGGCCGGCAATGGCGCCGGCAAGGACAAAGGCTATGACAAGGTTGCGGTTGACGCGGATGCCGGCGCGGAAGGTCGCCGTCTCGTTGCCGCCGATCATGACCAGGTGCCGGCCGAAGGGCGTCTTGGCCATGATCAGCGAGAACACCACGAAACACGCAATGGCGATCCAGGCTGTCAGCGGCAGGCCACCCAGGCGCTGGATGCCGAACCAGCGGATCGCCGGCGCAAGGTCCTGCGCCGAGCGGCCGCCGGAGATGACCAGCACCAGGCCGCGCACCCAGATGTAAGACGCCAGGGTGATGATGAAGGCGCTCATCTTGACCCTGACCACCAGGTAGCCGTTGAAGGCGCCGATGAGGCCGCCGACCGCAAGCGCGATGAGCAGCGAAACTGGAACCATCAGCCATTGCGGCTGCAACTGGATGCCGAGGCCGATGCCCGATGAGCAGAACAGGATGCCGACCGCCATGGCGCTGAGCGCCGCCACCGATTCGACCGACAGGTCCATATGGCCGGCGATGATGACTAGCGCCAAGCCGATCGACATGACGCCGAGCACGCTCGACGCCTCGATGATGTTGGCAAAAATGCCGAGCTGAAAATAGTTCGGGATGAGGATGGAAAAGACCACCAGCACGAAGACCAGCATGAACCAGACAAGATTGTCGAGGATGAACTCGAGGGTTTGGCGCGTGCGGGGGTTCATCTGCGGATCCGGTTGGCGCATGACCCCGAAAACCATTCGTTCTTCGGAAAGATCAGGCGCGGTTGAAAATTGCTGCAGCATCCCCGTGCGCGTCCGTTTGAACGCACCGGGGCTGCAGGGCTGGGCTCCGGGCCGGCAATGGCCCGGAGCTTCTGGCGAGTTTGCTATTCGACCGGCTTTATGGTTTCGGTCGGCGGCTTCATGTTGCCCCAGAAGGCAGGGTTATCGACATTTTCCTTGGTGATCGCAGCGCCGGGGATCTTGATGTTCGGCCCCCACGCTTCTTTGGTCAGGGTCGATTTCAGGCCAAGCACATCATATTCGCCGGGCTTGATCTCCTGCTTGTTGACCACCTTGTCCATGAACATGGCGACCGCCGCGGCCTGGGCATAGAGCGGCTGCTCGACTTCGACGTTGAGCCAGCCCTTGCGGATCAGGTCGAGGCCGACCGGAGCGCCGTTCGAGCTCATCAGCATGACGTCGCCCGGTTTCTTGCCGGCGGCCTCGAGCGAGGCGACGGCAGCTACCGAAAGATGCGCGGCATGGCTGAAGATCAGGTCGATGTCGGGGTTGGCGAGCAGCTGGTCGTTCACGATGGTCCCGGCTGCATCCGCCGCCCATTGCATGGCCGGCAGCGAGATGATCTTGACGTCCGGGAACGCCTTCATCTTCTCCTCGAAACCCTTCTGGATATCGAGCGTGTAGGGGTCGCCCGGATCGCCGAGCACCTGCAGGATCTTGCCCTTCACCGAGCCGTTTTTCGCGGTCAGGAGCTTTTGCGCCTGGTCGGCGGCGACGTAGCCGATCTCGACGGTTCCGGCCACCGAGGTGAAGTCGGACGGGGTCGAGGTGATCTGGCGGTCGAACTCGACGACCGGGATGCCGGCGGCGCGGGCGGCCTCGATCGACGGTTTCAGCGCATTGAAATCGACGGCGGCAAGAATGATCGCCGACGGCTTCAGCGCGATGACGTCGTTCATCTGCGATTGCTGAGCGTCGGTCTTGTTGTCGGCGTTCAGCGTCTTCATCTCGTAGCCGACCTGCTTCAGGAACAATTCCAGCGCGCTCACCGAGCCGGTCTGGAACTCATCGAGCAATGTCGGCACCATGTAGTAGACGGTGCCCTTGGACTGGGCGAATGCCGGCGTGAGCGTGGCAAAGGCCAGTGCCAGGATACCGAAGACGGAAAGAAGTATTTTCTTCATGTCGTTCGCTCCTCTTGCGCCGGACCCCTCGTTTGTCCCTCAGTTCGTCGGTCCGGCACCGGCGAGCGTCTCTCCGGTGATCATGTTGATCACCGCGTCGGGACTTGTTTTGTTGCGTGCGACGTCGCCCGCCACGACGCCTTGCCGGATCACCACGATCCGATCGGCGACCTGGAAGGCCTGTTGCATGATATGAGTGATTATGACGACGCCGATACCCTGGCTCGCCACCTGGCGGATCATGTCGAGGCCGCGCCGCGTCTGCTCGACGCCAAGCGCTGCGAACGGCTCGTCGAGAAGCACCAGCTTGCCGCCGAAATGCACGAACCGGTTGAGCTCGATGGCCTGTCGCTGACCGCCCGAGAGGTGCTCGACATTGGTGCGAAGCGAGGGAATGCGGGTGCCCGCGCTTGCCAAGGCTTTTTGCACCACCTGCTCCATGGCGCGCTCGTCGAGCACTGGAATGCCGAGAACCTTCCTGGTGATCTCACGGCCCATGAAGAAATTGGCGACCACGTCGACATTGGTGCAGAGGGACAGGTCCTGGTAGACCGTCTCGATCCCCGCGGCCTTGGCCTCGGCGGGGGATTTGGCGAGGAATTCCTTGCCTTCGAACAGCATGCGGCCGGAGGACGGCTCCAGGCCGCCGGCAATGATCTTGACCAGCGTCGATTTGCCGGCGCCGTTGTCGCCCAGAAGCGCCACCACTTCGCCCTTGTCGATCGAAAAGCTGATGCCTTTCAGCGCTTCGATGGCGCCGTAATTCTTGGCTACGTTGTCGAGCACCAGCAGCGGTTCGCTCATGCTGCGATCCCCTTGTTATGCAAGAGATCCCGACCGCGTTCGCGCTCGGCGGTGAAGATCTGGCCGAAGCGTGGCGAAAGCACTCCTGAGACGGCAAGCGCGGCGGCGCCGCGCAACACCGCATGCTGGCCGCCGCGCGCGACGCGGACGCGGGGGGTCGCGCGGTCGCTTCGCGCCGAGACCGAAATGGGCAGGTGCGCGGCCGCGCCGGCAAGCCTTTCGAGCAGGTCGGTGGAGGCAAGCCCGCCGAGGATGATGGTTTCGGGATCGAACAAGTTTTCGATGATGGTGACGGCGTTGCGGAAGATCGGCGCAATCTCGCTCACCCACTCGGCGTCGGCGATGTTGCGGCGTCGCAGCGCCTCGAGCGAGAGATACCGTTCGAGGCAGCCGCGATTGCCGCACGGGCAGGGCTCGCCGCCCGGCACCGCGGGAATGTGGCCGATTTCACCGGCGTTTCCCCAGGCGCCGCGCAATGCCGCCCCGTCATGCACCATGACGCCGCCGAGACCGACGCCGAAATAAAGATAGTAATACTCGGAATATGCCGTTCCGAGGCCGTAGAGGCGCTCGCCGATAGCAGCCGCCGCCATATCGGTTTCGAAAAAGGCCGGCAGTCCGGTCGAGGCGGCCAGCCGCTCGCGCAGCGCCACATCCTTCCAGCCGGTCATGGTGGTCGGCCCGACAAAGCTCATGGACTCCACGCCGAACGGTCCGGGCAGCGCCATGCCGATGCCGAGAACGCGGCCACCGGGCCGCAATGCCGTCAATTCGAGCACCATGGCGCCGATCAGCTCGAAAGCGTGGTCGGGCGTTGCATTTGGGGCTTCGCGGTAGGTGCTCTCGATAACATCGCCGCTTAGGTTGATCAGGGCGGCATTGATGCCCAGCGGGGTGACGTGGATGCCGACGGCATAGCCGCCTTCCGGATTGATGCGCAGCGTTGCCGGTGGCAGGCCGCGTCCCTTGGGCTCTTCGCGCAGCGACAACACGTAACCGTGCTCTTCCAACTCGCGAACGATGGTAGACACCGTCTGCACGGTGAGCCCGACCCGCCTGGCAATGTCGCCGCGGGCGATCGGTCCGTGAAGGCGGATGGATTCGAGCACGATGCGCCGGTTATACGGCCGCCCGAACTCCTGATTGGTTCCCCGCAGTGCCATGCCTTGTGCCCTCGAGAGAGGCCAGACTGGCACTGAAGATTTATTCAGTCAAATGGAATTCAAAAATAATTCGCCTGTGGCCAAGGTCCTTCTAACGCCGGCGAATTCGCGCCCGCCGGCGGATGGGCCAACTCTGGCAATTTTCCAGTATGAAGCGCCACCGGCTGGACGGGAGCCAGGCATGACCTTGGCCGGCAATCCGATAAGCGCCCTGAAGCACATTTCGGAACCCGCCTGTGAGCCGGCCAGGGATCGGAGTTCGTTGCGCCTTTCCGTTGCAGGGAGCATACTTCCTCTCGCCGGTCTGCGGGAGGAGATGCGATGCCGAAGCTGACCC
Source organism: Mesorhizobium sp. M0019 (assembly GCF_040323975.1). Lineage (NCBI taxonomy): Bacteria > Pseudomonadati > Pseudomonadota > Alphaproteobacteria > Hyphomicrobiales > Phyllobacteriaceae > Mesorhizobium > Mesorhizobium sp. M0019. The sequence goes on from NZ_JAMYVK010000007.1 coordinate 118,249, forward strand.
TCGACGGGATTGATCTCGGCTATGAGGTGCGGGGCGACGGGCCGCCGGTTCTGTTCGTCCACGGCAGCGTCACGAACGGCATGATGACATGGTCCGCCCAGCAACCGCTTGCGGAGCGCTGGAAGCTGGTTGTGGTCGACCGGCCCGGATACGGATCAAGTTCCCCTGCCGAACGCGAGGATTTCGTCGTCGACGCCAGACTGGTCGCCGGATTCCTCGATCGGACGCATGACCTCTGGGACGAAAGCCGCGTCCATCTGGTCGGGCATTCCTATGGCGGCGTCATCTCTCTTCTTGCAGCAGCGATGCGCCCGCGAGCAATCCGTTCGCTCACGGTGATCGAGCCGCCGGCCTTTGACCTTGCGCGCGGGGATGTTGCCGTGAATGAACTCGTGACGCGCCTGAAGACCCACTGGCAAAGCGGACCCCGCGACGATCCCGCGCTTTTCTTGCGCCAGTTCCTCCATCTGGTCGGCTCGGCGATACAATTGCCAGACCCGCTGCCGCCCCCGCTCGCGCAAGGCGCGGCCATGCTCGTCGTCGAACGCGGGCCATGGGAGGCCGAAATTCCGCTTCGGCAACTTGCCGATGCGCCGTTCCCGAAACTGGTGGTATCCGGCGGGCACAGCGCAGCATTCGACGCCGTCTGCGACGTGCTCGAAAACGTGCTTGGTGCCGATCGTGCCGTGATCGCCGGCGCGGGGCACAGCGTTCAGCAGACCGGTGAGCCGTTCAACCGGCGGCTCGGCGCGTTCATGGCCGCTGCTGAGGGCTGAAAGCGATCCATCCTTATATTGCCTGGCGGGCGGTTGGCCGCGCGCCAGGCTTCACGGCGAATGAATCGCCGGCTCTACAGATACTGCGCGACCTTCTTGCCGACGGTCAGGAAGCGCAGCGGATCGATCGCCTCGCCATTGTGGCGGACCTCGTAGTGCAGATGCGGGCCGGTCGATCGGCCGCTGTTGCCGGTCTTGCCGATGACGTCTCCGGCATCGAGCTTCTGGCCGACGGCGACGTCGATTTCGCTGAGATGCCCGTAACGCGTAACAAAACCGTTGCCGTGGTCGACCTCGATCATGCGGCCGTAGCCGCCGTTCCAGCCGGCCTTGACGACAACGCCGCCTGCCGTGACCTTGGCCGGCATACCGACCGGCGCCCTGAAATCCATGCCGGAATGCAAGGCGGCCGTGCCGAGGATGGGGTCGGTGCGCACGCCGAATGGGCTGGTAACGCTGCGGCCGGGGGCGGGGTTGGCGAGCGGCAGCCGGCGTGCCTCCTTTTTAAGATGATCCAGCGCGTCAAGCGCTTCGTCCAACTCTTTGACTTTGCTATCGAAGACCAACGAGCTGTCGAGTGGTATCAGCGGGCCGCCGACGTCGCTCTTTTCGAATTCGCTGTCGACCGGCAGGCCGGCGGCCTCGAGCGCCTGCGAGATCGCGTCGGCGCTCTTGTAGGCATTGTCGGCAAGTGTGGCGATGCGGGTGAGCTGCTGGCTCTCGATGGCCTTCAGCGAGTTGTTGATCGAAACGAAGAGCTTGTCTGCCCGGTCGGCCGCGCTTTCGCTCGGCAGCGGATCGGCGCGGGTCGACCACAGTGAGAACGGCCTGGTGTCGTTGCTGGGAAGGGGGGCAGCAAGGCTGGCGACGGAATAGGCCGTCGGCTGGATGCTGCCGGTCGCGTCGGCATGTTCGTCCGGCTTTGCCGTCGGCACGGGCGGCGTTGCGACCTCGTTTTCGGCTCGTTCGAGGATCGGGCCGAGGCGGCCGTGACGCAGGCTGAGCTGGCTCTGCCGTTCCAGCAGCTCGCTGACCTTGGTTTCCATCAGCTGCTGATCGAGTAGCTGGCGGCTGGTGATGCGGTCGACCTGGCTGCGCAGTGCCGAGATGCGGTCTTCGTAGGCCTGCTGCATGCGCGCCTGCCGCGCCGTCGTGGCGCCGATCAGATCGTCGCGCAGCACCAGATAGGAGGTCGCCAGCAGGTAGCCGATGACGACCGCCGCCAGCGCCGAGCCGCAAAATGCCGCCAGCCACGGGCGTATGGTGAAATGCCTTATCTGGTCGCCCCGGGCGATGATGACCGTGTGGGGCTCTTTGCGTCTGCCGAAGACCGCTGACTGACTGGCTACGTTCACGGGACCAAGCTTTCGTTACGACACCAACGACGAGCCTGATTACACATTATTAGGGTTAACAAAGTTTTGCCGGATCGAACGACAGCCAAAGGTCTTCGCGCAAAACGGGTATCGAATTGCAACGGCCTGGCGCAGCTCTCAAAGGGCGCGAACCGCCTCCAGCACTTCTTCGGCGTGCCCCTTGACGCGGACGTTGCGCCAGATCCTGGCGATGCGTCCGTCGCGGCCAATCAGGAACGTCGCCCGCTCGACGCCCATATAGGTGCGACCGTAGAGCTTCTTTTCCACCCACAAATGGTAAGCCTCGATCACTTTGCGCTCTTCGTCGGCGACAAGGTCGACGCTCAGATCGTATTTCGCCTTGAATTTGTCGTGTTTCTTGACGCTGTCCGGCGAGAGCCCGATGACGACGGCGCCGGCCTTTTCGAACTCCGGCTTCAACTGCGAAAAGCCGATCGCCTCGTTGGTGCAGCTTGTGGTGTCGTCCTGTGGGTAGAAATAGAGTACGATGGGTTTTCCCAGCAATGCGGCGAGGCTGAGTGAACCGCCGCCGTCGCGCGGAAGATCGAACTGCGGCGCAACATCGCCCACGTCGAGGTCAGCCATACCGATGCCCTTGTTTGAGGTTACGCGCCAGGCTGCATCGATATAATGTCGAGCGGGGATTCGTCCACGATCGAATTCGTTTCAACGGAAGATTGCGTGGATCAGGAGCTACCGCAGCACGAGAAGATCAGGTTCAGGCGTGACGAGATCACCGACCTGGGAACCTTTCCGTCCGCGTGCCGCGTCCCGCCGCTCGGCCAGGCGTCGATCGGTCGCGGCGTCCGTATGATGGCGCGGCTGTTTGCCGGCCTTGTCGCCCTTGTGCTGCTGGCTGGCGCCGGCGTCTATGCGATCGGCGTGTCCGGCTTCGGCTCGGAGCGGCTTCGCGCGGAAGCCGAAACGGCAATCGAGAGATTGGCCGGCTTCGATGTCGACGTTGCCGTCGGGCCGGCCCGGCTGACGCTTGACGGGTCGAGCTTCATTGCGCTGCAGGTCAGCGACGTCAGCCTCAAGACCGCCGACGGAAAACCGATGGCCGATGCCGGCCGGGTCCGCTTCGGCATCCGGCTGATCCCGTTGCTTTCGGGCGAGGTACGGCTGACCAGCGCCCGGATTTCCGACGCGCACATCGTCATGGCCGCGATGCCGTCCGGCGGCGACTGGACGGCCGGGCTGCGCAACCAGGACGGCCTCATCGATCCGGAAAAACTTTCCGCCGCCGTCTTCGCCAACGTCAACCGCGCGCTCGATGCGGTGCGCGAGGATTCGGTGCGCCAGATCGATCTGCGCAACGTCGAGCTGGCACTGCCCGAGACCGGATCGGTCAAGTCGGTCACCATCGCCGACGCCTCCGTCTCGCAGTCGGGACCGGGAAGCATGGAGTTTTCATCCGACGCGGATGTCGACGGCAGGGCGCTTACCATCGCCGCTTCCGCCACCCGCGATCCGGCGACGCGACGCATCACCACGCTGGACGCCAGCATCCAGGCAGCGGACGCCGACACTGCGGCAGGTGGCAAATTGGGTGCGATCGCCTTGAAGCTGGCGGGGTCGGAAGGGACCGGCGACAACGGTTCGCGGCTGACCGCTGCCCTGTCACTGACCGGATCGGTGCTCGATCTCGGTTCGCGCGGCCTGCTTCCGGCCGACATCGATCTCGATGCAACACTCGTCGCCGGGTCGAACAAAATCCAGGTCGACAGTTTGCTGGTGAAAACCGGCCGCTCGACCTTCGATTTCGCCGGTTCGATCGGGCCGAAGCCGGCTACCGGCGCAGCGGGCGAGGAGCCATCCTATCGTTACGACCTGACCAGCGACGGTTCGACCCTGGCGCCTTCGGATTCGCCGGAGCCGGCACTCAGCTTCATTGCCCGTATCGCCGGCGTCTACCAGCCGACGAGCCAAAAGCTGGTCGCCGAGCAGATCGGCGTCCGGTCCGGACCGGGCAGCGAAGTGCTGGGCACGGCTTCGGTTTCATTCGTCGCCAACCAGGCGCCGGGCATATCGGTGGCGCTCAATGTTCACGACATGCCGGTCTCGCACGTCAAGCAATTATGGCCCTGGTTTTCGGCGCGCAATGCCAGGCTGTGGGTGCTCAAGAACCTGTTCGGCGGCCGCGTGGTCGATGGCAGCCTGCAGTTCCAGGTCGTGCCCGGACGGCTCGGCAACGGCGTGCCGCTTTCGGCCGCTGAAGTGTTCGGCCGATTCCAGGTCGAAGGATCGCGCTTCGACACGGCCGGCCGCATTCCGCCGATCCGCGATGCCGTCGGCGTCGTCGGCTTCCACGGCAATGACGTCGACGTCGCGCTGTCGTCGGGCAGCGTCTATATGCCGAGCGGCCGCACGGTGGCGGCGAGCAACGGCACGCTCACCGTCAAGGCGGCGAACCATCCGCCGGTGATCGGCGCGCTCGACATCGATGTCGCCGGCGAGGCGCCGGCAATCGCCGAGCTGGCATCCTTTGACCCGATCAACGCCATGCGCCATGTCGGCCTCCTGCCGGACGACCTGTCCGGCACGGTAACCGGCCACGTCAAGGCCGATATTCCGCTGCAGTCCGGTGTCGACTCTTCCAAACTCGATTGGCTGGTGGCGCTCGACTACAAGGACCTGTCGCTGGGCAAGCCGTTCGAGGGCCAGACGGTCAGCCATGCCGACGGCTCGATCACGGTCGCGCCCGACCGGGCGGTGATCTCGGCGAAGGCGCTGCTCAACGGCATTCCGGCCGAGCTCGACCTGATCGAGCCGCTCAGGGATGGCGGCCCGCCGCGCAGTCGTAAAGTGGAGCTGGTGCTCGACGACAAGACGCGCGCCACCGCCATGCCTGGCCTGTCGACGCTGCTTTCCGGAACCATCAAGGTGGCGATCGACAAGAGTGGCACCGGCAATCAGAACGTGTCGGCCGACCTGACCAACGCCAGACTGGACATCCCTTGGGCCGGCTGGAACAAGGGGCCTGGCATTCCCGCCAAGGTCGTCTTCGCCATGGCGAAGACCGGCGACACCACGACGCTGTCCAATTTCGAACTCGACGGCAAGACCTTCTCCATCGACGGCAGCGCCGTGCTGGTCAACGGCGCCTTGTCCTCGGCCCGGTTCAGCAAGGTCACCTTGAACCGGGGCGACGACGTCGCCGTCTCGGTGAAGCGGTCGGGCAAGGCCTATGCGGTCGAGGTCAGCGGCAGCGCGCTGGACGCACGCTCGCTGATCAAGCAATTCACGTCCGACGTCGATACCGCTACCAAGACCACCGGCGTCGATGCGATCTCGGTCAGCGCCGACGTCAGCTCCCTGACCGGCTTCCATGACGAGGTGCTGTCGAATTTGAAGCTCGACTACAGCGCCGCAGGCTCCCGGGTGAACGGGCTCAAGGTGAGCGCCACGGCAAGTTCGGGAGCCGCCATCACCATCAGCAACACGACCGGCGGCGGCCTGCGCACGCTCAACATGAAGTCGGCCGACGCCGGCGCCATACTACGCTTCCTCAATATCTACGAGCATATGGAAGGCGGCTCGATCACGCTCGCGCTGACCGGGGCCGGCGACGGTCCGATGAAAGGCCAGGTCGACGCCAAGGACTTCTTTGTCGTCAACGAGCCGAAGCTCGCCTCGATCGTGTCGACGACGCCGGCCGGCGACAACCGCAGCCTCAACGAGGCGGTCAAAGGCAATCTCGACACGTCGAGGGTGAAGTTCGAGCGCGGTTTCAGCGAGATCGATAAGGGCAGCGGCTATCTCAAGCTGCGCAACGGCGTGCTGCGCGGCTCGCGCATCGGCACCACCTTCCAGGGCACGCTCTACGACCAGAACAACAATATGGACATGACCGGCACGTTCATGCCGGCCTACGGCGTAAACCGCATCTTCGGCGAACTGCCGCTGATCGGCGCGCTGCTCGGCAACGGCCGCGACCGCGGCCTGATCGGCGTCACCTACAGGCTCAAGGGCAACGCCAACAAGCCCAACCTGGAGGTCAATCCGCTATCGGTGATAGCGCCCGGGATATTCCGGTCGATCTTCGAGTATCGGTGAGGCGGGTAGGGTAGGCGGGTGGCGCCAAAAAGGCCGGGTGAAGTGCTGTTCAGCGTAGCACCGCCTAGAGGTAACGGCATGGATCCTACAGTCTCCGCGCTTCGCTCCTGCTTCGCCCTAGGATGACGAAGCGAGGGGAGACTTCAGCCAATCTCGAAGGTCGCGTTTGCCATCGGCCGCCACGCGACCGCCTCGCTCTCCGACATCCGCGACTAGCCTTGAGCCACCATGCCTTCGTCATCCTAGGGCGCAGCAGGAGCGAAGCGACGTCGCGGAGACCCTAGGATCCATGCCGTTACAGTTGCCGAGGAATGCAGCGATCCATTGCTTATGCCCGTCGCCGGCTCGGTCTCACCTGAGCCTCAGCAGAGGTCAGACCGGCCGTACCAGAATGACCTTCTTCTTTCCCAACTGAACTTTGAATGCTCCGGTGTTTTCGTACAGGTCGGTCCACAAGACAATTTCGTTCGGGTCGGTGACGACCCTGTCATTGATTCGTAGAGCACCTTCCGCCATCTTGCGCCGAGCTTCCGAATTGGACGGCACAAGTCCCGACGCGACGGCAATTGCTGCATTCGACCTGCCAAATTGCCATTTGTCATCCTGTCCTTTGTCGATGGTTACTGTCGGCAATGACTCGGTTGACTGACCTCTTTCGAAAAGCGCTTCTGCCGTCCTGGCTGCCTCCGCCGCCGTCTCGCGGCCATGCAGCATGGCGGTGATTTCGGTGGCGAGGATCTTCTTGGCTTCGTTGATCTCCGAGCCGCCGAGCCGTTCGAGGCGTGCGACCTCGGCGAGCGGCAAGGTCGTGTAAAGCTTCAGGAAGCGGCCGACATCGGCGTCCTCGGTGTTGCGCCAGTATTGCCAGAACTCGTAGGGGCTCAACATCTCCGCATCGAGCCAGACCGCGCCCGACGCCGACTTGCCCATCTTGGCGCCGGAGGAGGTGGTGAGCAGCGGCGTCGTCAGCGCATACAGCTGCGCGCCTTCCATGCGATGGCCGAGATCGATGCCGTTGACGATGTTGCCCCACTGGTCGGAGCCGCCCATCTGCAGCCGGCAGCCGAGGCGTTTGTAGAGCTCGACGAAGTCGTAGGCCTGCAGGATCATGTAGTTGAATTCGAGGAACGACAGCGACTGCTCGCGGTCCAGCCGGAGCTTGACCGAATCGAAGGCCAGCATGCGGTTGACCGAAAAATGCCGGCCGACATCGCGCAGGAAATTGACGTAGTTGATGTCCATCAGCCAGTCGGCATTGTTGATCATGACGGCGTCGTTCGGGCCGCTGCCGAATTTGAGGTAGGGCGTGAAGTTGCGGCGGATGCCGGCGAGATTGTCCTCGATGTCCTGCGGCGTCAAAAGCTTGCGCGCCTCGTCCTTGAACGACGGATCGCCGATCATCGAGGTGCCGCCGCCCATCAGCGCGATTGGCCGGTGGCCGGTCTGCTGCAGCCAATAAAGCATCATGATCTGGATCAGCGACCCGGCATGCAGGCTCCTGGCGGTGGCGTCGAAGCCGATATAGGCGCTCACCGTTTCCGTGGCGAAAAGCTGGTCGAGGCCGGCATCGTCCGAGGTCTGGTGGATGAAACCGCGCTCGCTCATCGTGCGCAGGAAATCGGATTTGAAGGCGGACATTTTCTTTCCCGAAAGGCTTCCGGCCGAATGCGGCTCGGCTATGCATGAAGGCGGGCGTTTAGCACTCAAGCGCGATCAGCAAAAGTGGAATCCGGTTTTGCGACACCCTCTTGCCTTCTCCCCTTGTGGGAGAAGGTGGATTGGCGCGCAGCGCCAAGACGGTTGAGGGGTGTTGGACGGAGTGCCGTCGTTGCCAAGCTGGAACACCCCTCATCCGACCGCGCTTCGCGCGGCCACCTTCTCCCACAAGGGAGAAGGGAGAACCCCAAGCGTGCGGCCTGCTTGCGTCATCGTTTCGGCTGGCGTAATGAGGCGCCGCCAACGGGTCTCATCCGCTGGACCGCACGGCATCGATCGAATGCCATATCCTATGACAGAGTCGAGATGCCGGAGATATCCATCGTCATTCCTTGCCGGAACGAGGCGGCGAACCTGCCGCTTCTGCTCGACGAGATCGGCGCCGCGATGGCCGGGCGCGACTTCGAGGTCATCGTCGTCGATGACGGCTCGACCGACGATACCCCTTCGGTGCTCGCCGCCCAGGCAGCGCTTCGCGCGTTCCCGCTGCGCCATCTCAGGCATGCGAAATCCGCTGGCCAGTCGCTCTCGGTGCGTTCGGGCGCCTGGGCGGCGCGCGGCGATATCGTCGCCACCATCGACGGCGACGGTCAGAACGACCCCGGTTATATCCCAGTGTTGATCGACGCGCTGCGGCAGGCTGGTCCCGAAGTCGGGGCTGCGCAGGGACAGCGTCTGAAGCGCCGCGACAGCAAGATCAAGCAACTGGCGTCGCGTTTCGCCAACGGGCTGAGAAAAGCCATCCTGCACGACGAGACGCGGGATACCGGCTGCGGCCTCAAGGCGATCCATACCGACATTTTGAGGAAATTGCCGTTCTTCGACGGCACCCACCGCTTTGTTCCGGCTCTGGTCATCCAGGAGGGCTACCGCGTCGTCCATTGCGACGTCGTCGACCGCTCCCGCCGCCACGGCAAATCGAATTACGGCATCTTCGATCGCGGCCTGCAGGGCGTGCTTGATCTTGCCGGCGTCTGGTGGCTGCGCCGCAGGCGCCGCAGAATGCCCAAAGTAGAGGAAATCAGGCATGGGTAACGTGCTTCAGGAATTGGCGACCTGGCTTCACGATGTTTTCGTCAAGCAATTCGATGCCTGGGTTCTGCTCGGCTTCGTCGCCCAGTTCTTCTTCACCATGCGCTTTCTGGTGCAGTGGGTGGCGTCGGAAAAGGCCAAGCGCAGCGTCGTGCCGATCGCCTTCTGGTTCTTTTCGCTGTTCGGCGGCGGCCTGCTGCTGATCTACGCCATCCAGCGTCAGGATCCGGTGTTCATCGCCGGCCAGGCCATGGGCCTGTTGATCTATATCCGCAATCTCTGGCTGATCGCCAACGAGCGCAAGACGGCGATGACGAAGGTCGATTGAGCCCTCGATCGGCCTGAAACCGGTCGAGCAAGCAATCCAGATTACTTGCCGTCCAGCCCGCCGTAAGACCTTACCAGCCGGACCATGTCGGCCGAATCGGCAGTCTCGCTCTCGAGCCCCTCGGCGACACCGACGCGGTCAGCGGCCGGGCGGTTCTGGCTGACTTTCCATTTGCCGCTGATTTCGGTGATTTCGATCTCCAGGCCGACGATGCCTTTGATCTGCGACTGGATGAAGGGTGCCGGCGCGTCGGTCACCGCCCACGGCGCCGAGCGGCCGCCCTCCTGCGACATCGTCAGATCGGAAATCTGCTCGGCCAGCCAATCCTGGTCTTCGATCACCGTGACGCTGCCGCGGACCTGGACGATGGCGTAGTTCCAGGTCGGTACCACCTTGCCGGTTTCACGCTTGGTCTCGTACCAGGACGGCGTCACATAGGCATCGGCGCCCTGGAAGACGACCAGCACCGGCGCCAGGGGATTGTCGGCCAAAAGCCGCCATTGCGGATTGGCTTTGGCCAAATGGGCGCGCAGCCTGCCGTTCGGCGGCACATCCGCGTCAAGAAGAAAGGGAATCGCGTTGGCGACCGGCCCCTCGACGCCGTTCGACACCAGCAGGCCAAGCGGATGCGCCCGGATCAGCCCGTGCAGGACGTCCGGCCGTGTTTCCTGGAAGTGAGGCGGTTGGTACATCGCCGATTATCTCAGCCGCTTCGGCCGTGGGTCGGACAGTTCCCCGGCCAGCCGGCGATCGAGATAGTCCGCGCATTCCTCGATCAGAAGCTCCGCATGGTTGGCAAAGAAATGGTTGGCGCCGGGCAGGGTCTTCTGGGTGATGGTAATGCCCTTTTGCGTGTGCAGCTTGTCGACCAGCCCCTGCACGTCCTTGGGCGGCGCGACCTTGTCGGCGTCGCCGTGGATGATCAGGCCGGACGACGGGCATGGCGCCAGGAACGAGAAATCATAGGTATTGGGCTGCGGCGCGACCGAGATGAAGCCCTCGATCTCCGGCCGGCGCATCAGAAGCTGCATGCCGATCCACGAGCCGAACGAATAGCCGGCAACCCAGCAGCTCTTGGAATCCGGATGCAGCGACTGCACCCAGTCGAGCGCCGCGGCGGCGTCGGACAATTCGCCGGTGCCGTGGTCGAACTCGCCCTGGCTGCGGCCGATGCCGCGGAAATTGAAGCGCAGCGTGGTGAAATTGCGCTTCTGGAACATGTAGAAGAGGTCGTAGACGATCTTGTTGTTCATCGTGCCGCCAAACTGGGGGTGAGGGTGCAGGACGATGGCAATCGGCGCGCTCTTTTCCTTCGAGGGCTGATAGCGACCCTCCAGACGGCCGGCCGGACCGGTGAAAATGACCTCAGGCATGAAATACTCCACTTGGTATAAATTTGCGCGGCGCCCGGAACAACTCTTCCTCTGGCCCCAGTCTTCCCTAGGCCCCAGTCTTCCCTAGGCCCCAGTCTTCCCTAGGCCTTGACGCAGGGCGAGCGTCTTTCTAGAAGCTAGTTTAGAATTGTTCAAAACTGGGCGGCCAAAAATTGTGGCTCGGCCACCCGCGCCGTAAGCCGCGTAAATAGGACGTCTTGCCTTGCAATTTCAAGGAAATAACGCGCTATCTTCGCGGAACGGCTTTTGAAGGGACCAGTTGGACGGAAATGGCCGGAGCACGCGCCTACCTCGACTACAACGCCAGCGCGCCGCTGCTTGCCTCGGCGCGCGCGGCGGTGGTAGCTGCGCTCGACGTCCCCGCCAACCCGTCCTCGGTCCATGCCGAGGGCCGCGCTGCACGGCGGCTGATCGAGGATGCAAGGCGCGATGTGGCGCGACTGGTCAGCGCCAAAGCCGAGCATGTCGTATTCACCTCCGGCGCGACGGAAGCGGCCTCGACGCTGCTGACGCCGGACTGGCAGATGGGGCGCGGCGCCCTCCGCATGAGCCGGCTTTACGTGTCCGAGGCCGACCATCCGTGCCTGCTGAATGGCGGGCGCTTCCCCACGGGGCAGGTAACGCGGATCGGCGTCGACGCCGACGGCGTCGTCAGGCTCGACGCCCTGGCGGCAGCACTCGGTGCGCATGACAAGGCCGAAGGCATGCCGCTGGTAGCAATCCATGCCGCCAACAACGAGACCGGCGTCATCCAGCCGGTTGGCCGCATTGCCGAAATCGTCAAGGCGGCGGGTGGCATCCTGGTTGTCGATGCCGTGCAGGCGGCCGGCCGCATTCCGCTCGATATGTCAGCGGGTTACGCAGATTATCTGATTCTCTCCTCGCACAAGATCGGCGGCCCCAAGGGCGTCGGCGCCATTGTCGCGGCGTCGGACTTGATGATGCCGAAGCCGCTGGTCAGCGGCGGCGGCCAGGAAAAGGGCCATCGCGGCGGCACCGAAAACCTAGCGGCGATTGCCGGGTTTGGCGCGGCGGCGCGTGAGGCGCTTGCCGGCTTGCAAACGATCGGAGCGGTGCGGCAGCGTCGCGACGAAATCGAGGCGATCGTGAAAACGCTGGTTCCGGACGCCGAAATCTTCGGGACCGGCGCGCCAAGGCTTGCCAACACCACGTTCTTCGCCATTGCCGGTATCAAGGCCGAGACGGCGCAGATCGCCTTCGACCTGGCCGGTGTGGCGCTCTCGGCTGGATCGGCCTGTTCGTCGGGCAAAGTAGGGCCGAGTCACGTGCTGAAAGCCATGGGTTATGGTGACAGCCTCGGCGCGATGCGCGTGTCCATCGGCCACGCGACCAGCGCTGAAGACATTGAGCTGTTCCGTTCGGCGCTGGCGACGATCGTCGCGCGCCAGGCCGGTAAGGAAAAGGCAAGCAGGGAACGAGCCGCCTGAGCGCGGCAGACGAAATGTAGGGCCTTGCGGCCTGGTAGAGCCGTGCGTTCGCATTTGGCCGGGTGAATTTCCGGCATGAACGCACTATATGAAACTTACGCCGCCTCGGGTGCCTGATGGCTGCTCGTTTGCGGTGCCATAGTTTGAAAACTGCCGGGCCTTGACCCCGGCGTGGATGGAGAACGCTGATGCCTGCTGTGCAGGAGACGATCGATCGAGTTCGAAAGATCGATGTCGACCAGTATAAATACGGATTCCAGACCGAAATCGCGATGGACAAGGCCCCCAAAGGCCTGAGCGAAGACATTATCCGCTTCATTTCGGCGAAGAAGGACGAGCCGTCCTGGATGCTGGAATGGCGCCTGGAAGCCTATCGCCGCTGGCTGACGCTGGACGAGCCGAAATGGGCGCGCGTCCACTATCCCAAAATCGATTTCCAGGACCTCCACTATTACGCCGCGCCCAAGAGCACGCCGGGGCCGACTTCGCTCAGCGAGGTCGATCCCGAACTGCTGAAGGTCTATGAGAAGCTCGGCATTCCGCTCAGGGAACAGGAAATCCTCGCCGGCGTGCAGAAGACCGATGCGTCGGAGCTCGAGGAAGCCAGCGACAACGTCTACAAGTCGGGCCGCGTCGCCGTCGATGCGGTGTTCGATTCCGTATCCGTCGTCACCACTTTCAAGAAGGAACTGGCGCAGGCCGGCGTCATCTTCTGCTCGATCTCGGAAGCGATCCGCGAGCATCCGGAGCTGGTGAAGAAGTATCTCGGCTCGGTCGTGCCGACCTCCGACAATTTCTACGCGACGCTGAATTCGGCCGTGTTCACCGACGGCTCCTTCGTCTTCGTGCCCAAGGGCGTGCGCTGCCCGATGGAATTGTCGACCTATTTCCGCATGAACGAGAAGAACACCGGCCAGTTCGAGCGCACGCTGATCATCGCCGAGGAGGGGGCTTACGTCTCCTATCTCGAAGGCTGCACGGCGCCGCAACGCGACGAGAATCAGCTTCATGCCGCGGTGGTCGAGCTGATCGCGCTCGACGATGCCGAGATCAAATATTCGACGGTGCAGAACTGGTATCCCGGCGACGCCGAGGGCAAGGGCGGCATCTATAATTTCGTCACCAAGCGCGGCGACTGCCGTGGCCATCGCTCGAAGATTTCGTGGACGCAGGTCGAGACCGGCTCGGCGATCACCTGGAAATATCCGAGCTGCATCCTGCGCGGCGACGATTCCAGCGGCGAGTTCTATTCGATCGCCGTCTCAAACGGCTACCAGCAGGTCGACAGCGGTACCAAGATGATCCATCTCGGCAAGAACACGTCGAGCCGCATCATCTCCAAGGGCATCGCCGCCGGATTCTCGCAGAACACCTATCGCGGCCAGGTCTCGGCACACCGCAAGGCGACCAACGCCCGCAACTTCACCAATTGCGATTCCCTGCTGATCGGCGACCAGTGCGGCGCACACACCGTGCCCTACATGGAAGCCAAGAATTCGACTGCGCAGTTCGAGCACGAGGCGACCACTTCGAAGATTTCAGAGGACCAGAAGTTCTATGTCATGCAGCGCGGTATCCCGGAAGAAGAGGCGATCGCGCTGATCGTCAACGGCTTCGTCAAGGACGTCATCCAGCAGCTGCCGATGGAATTCGCCGTCGAGGCGCAGAAGCTGATCGGCATCAGCCTCGAGGGGAGCGTGGGGTAGTAACGTCGCCATGAACCTTGTTGACAGAGACGTATCCCCACATACCGACGCCCAGGAGTTTGTGCGCGAACAGAATGCTCGTGGGGAAGACCCGATTAAGACGATCAAGGAGATTCGCGGGCGGTATGGGCTCGAACTCCAGCCGGCTCGTGATTTGGTCGTGACATCTGACGAAGTTGAAAAATTTCTTCGCGGTCAGCGGGCGTCGGGCGTTTCGCGTTTGGACGCGCGGCGTTCGGTAAAATGTCGGTTCGGCTGCGGCGGGAAGGAAGCGCTCGGCTTTATTGACGGGTCTGGCCTCTGGTCTGAGGAGGGCAAGACTCCATGAAGGCGAGATTGACGTAACACATTCATTCAGCGGCTAACGCCACGATCCAATACGACTGAAAGACTGCAAAAAATGCTTGAAATCAGAAACCTCCATGCCCGTATCGTCGACGACGGCACTGAGATCATTCGCGGCCTGAACCTGACGGTCAGGGCCGGCGAGGTCGCCGCCATCATGGGGCCAAACGGCTCGGGGAAATCGACGCTGTCCTATATCCTCGCCGGCCGCGAGGACTATGAGGTCACCGAGGGCGACATCCTCTACAACGGCCAGTCGATCCTCGACATGGATCCGGCCGAGCGCGCCACCGCCGGCATCTTTCTCGCCTTCCAGTATCCGATGGAGATACCGGGCGTCGCGACGATGGAATTCCTGAAAGTGGCGATGAACGAGCAGCGCAAGGCGCGCGGCCAGGAGCCGCTGAAAATCCCGGAATTCCTCAAGCGCGTGAAGGAAGCGGCCGCCTCGCTCAACATGGACATGGCGATGCTGAAGCGGCCGCTCAATGTCGGCTTTTCCGGCGGCGAGAAGAAGCGTGCCGAGATCCTGCAGATGAAGCTGCTGGAACCAAAACTCTGCGTCCTCGACGAGACCGATTCCGGCCTCGACATCGACGCGCTGAAGATCGTCGCGGACGGCGTCAACACGCTGCGCTCGCCGGACCGCGCCATCGTCGTCATCACCCACTACCAGCGCCTGCTCCAATACATCGTGCCGGATACGGTGCACGTGCTCTACAGGGGTCAGGTGATCAAGTCGGGCGACAAGTCGCTGGCGCTCGACCTCGAGGCCAATGGCTATGCCGGCGTGATCGGGCAAGCCGCGTGAGATGCCAGCAGGCCCGGAAGGCAAGCCAAATAAGGCGATACTGATGAATATGCACACGACACCCCAGCGAACATTGGCCGAAACGGCGCTGATCGACGCCTTTGGCGAGCGGCTGTCGCTGCTGCCGGGCGACGGCGCGGTGATGCTGAAGCGCGACGACGCCATCGAGGCGATCAAGGGCGGCCTGCCGACTCGGCGCACCGAATCCTGGCACTATACGGACCTGCGCCGGCTGCTGACTTCGGTGCCGGACTTCGATCCGGCAGCGGTTGCGAAAGCCATTGCGCCGATCGTCGAAGGCTCCAGCGTTTTGCCGGTGCTGAACGGCGTTTCGAGTACGAAACTGCCCGGTATCGAAGGCGTTGCCGTGCAGCGCCTGTCGGAGAAGCTGACCGACGGCAGCATCGCCCCGGGGCTGGATTCCTATGGCAGCGACGATGCCATCGGCGCGCTCAACACCGCCTTTGTCGCCGACGGCTATTTCGTCGACATCGCCGACGGTGCCCAACTGGACAAGCCGGTCGAATTGCAGAATTTGCAGGCCGGTGGACAGACGCATGTACGGCTGGCCATCCGTGTCGGCGCCGGCGCCAACGCTGTCATTGTCGAACGCCAGGCGGGCGAGGGGGCGGCACTGGTCAGTTCGGTCAGCCAGCTTGTGCTTGGCGAGGGCGCCGAGGTGACATGGCTCATCGTGCAGGAGCAGCCGGATACGGCGACGCACCTTGCCCAGTTCAAGGCGCATCTCGGCAAGAATTCGAAACTGACGCTGTTCGTCATGAATGCCGGCGGTAAGCTAGTCCGCCAGGAGGTCGTTGTGAAGACGACCGGCGAGGGCGCCGAATTCACCCTGCGCGGCATCAATCTGCTCGCCGGCGACACCCATACCGACGTCACCATGGTGCTCGACCACGCCGTGCCGCATACCGCATCGACCGAAGTCATCCGAAACGTGGTGACCGGCAAGGCGCGCGGCGTCTTCCAGGGCCGCATCAACGTCCACCAATATGCGCAGAAGACCAACGCCAAGATGGCCTGCAACACGCTGCTGTTGTCGGACGACGGCGAGTTCTCGACCAAGCCGGAGCTCGAAATCTTCGCCGACGACGTCGTCTGCGGCCATGGCGCGACCGTCACCGAGATCGACCACAGCCATCTGTTCTACCTGATGGCACGGGGCATCGACGAGAAGACCGCGCGCGGCCTGCTGGTCAAGGCCTTCGTCGCCGAAGTGATCGAGGAACTGGACGACGAGGCCATCGTCGAGGCGCTGGAAGCGAGACTCGACAACTGGTTCGTGGCGCACGGATAAAGTGGATGAGGGCCTGGCGCTTCGGCCAGCACCCCTCATCCGACCGAGCTTCGCTCGGCCACCTTCTCCCACAAGGGGAGAAGGAAACGCGCCTCTCCTTCTCCCCTTGTGGGAGAAGGTGGATTGGCGCGAAGCGCCGAGACGGATGAGGGGTGTTGGAAGGAACGCGGCAGCGCGGCAAGGACTTCGAGATGGACCAGAAAGTCGAAAACATCCCCTACGACGTCGAGGCGATCCGCCGCGACTTCCCGATCCTGTCGCGGCAAATCTACGGCAAACCGCTGGTCTATCTCGACAATGGCGCCTCGGCGCAGAAGCCGCAGGCCGTGCTCGACGCCATCCAGCACGCCTATTCCCAGGAATATGCCAACGTCCATCGCGGCCTGCATTTCCTGTCGAATGCCGCAACCGACGCCTATGAGAACGCGCGCAAGATAGTGCAGAGATTTCTGAATGCGCCGAGCACCGACAACATCATCTTCACCTCGAACACCACGGCGGCGATCAACACGGTCGCCTATGGTTTCGGCATGCCGAACATCGGCGAAGGCGACGAGATCGTGCTCTCGATCATGGAGCATCATTCCAACATCGTGCCGTGGCATTTCATCCGCGAGCGGCAGGGCGCCAAGCTGGTCTGGGTGCCGGTCGACGATCTCGGCGTCTTCCATATCGAGGAATTCGAGAAGCGGCTGACCGACCGTACTAGGCTCGTCGCCATCACCCACATGTCGAATGCACTGGGCACGGTGACGCCGATCAAGGAGATCGTGCGCATCGCCCACGCGCGCGGCATTCCGGTGCTGGTCGACGGCAGCCAGAGCGCCGTGCACATGCCGATCGACGTGCAGGACCTCGACTGCGATTTCTTCGTCTTCACCGGCCACAAGGTCTATGGCCCGTCGGGCATCGGCGTGCTCTACGGCAAGAAGGATATTCTGGAGCGGATGCGCCCGTTCATGGGCGGCGGCGAGATGATCGAGGAGGTAACGCAAGACATCGTCACCTACAACGATCCGCCGCACCGTTTCGAGGCCGGCACGCCGCCGATCGTGCAGGCGATCGGGCTTGGTGCGGCGCTGGAATACATGGAAAAGATCGGACGCGAGCGTATCGCCGCGCACGAGGCCGATCTGAAGGATTATGCGCATCAAAAACTGCGCGCCATCAACTCGCTGCGCATCTTCGGCGATGCGCCCGGCAAGGGCGCCATCATCTCGTTCGAGCTGCAGGGCATCCACGCCCATGACGTGTCGATGGTCATCGACCGGCAGGGAGTGGCGGTCCGCGCCGGCACGCATTGCGCCCAGCCGCTGTTGAAACGCTTCGGCGTAACATCCACATGCAGGGCGTCGTTCGGCATGTATAATACCAGGGCCGAAGTCGATGCTTTGGCCGATGCGCTGGAAAAAGCGCGAAAATTCTTCGGGTGACGATCATGGATGATACCAGCCACACCGCCGAAAGCACGGCACTGGAAACGACGACCAATGCGGTGGTTTCCGGATCGGCGATTCCCGCCGACGAATTGGCGCGGCTGACCGACGACATCGTGTCGGCGCTGAAGACGGTCTACGACCCGGAAATCCCGGCCGACATCTACGAGCTCGGCCTCGTCTACAAGATCGACATCGAGGACGACCGCTCGGTCAAGATCGACATGACGCTGACCGCGCCGGGCTGCCCGGTGGCTGGCGAAATGCCGGGCTGGGTCGAAAACGCCGTCGGCGCCGTCGAAGGCGTCTCCGGCGTCGAGGTCAACATGACCTTCGACCCGCCCTGGTCGCCCGACCGCATGTCGGAAGAGGCGCAGGTGGCGGTTGGGTGGTATTGAACTTAGTCGACCTTGGCGCCGTATGTTTGGGCATAAGCCGTGATCGCTGAGAACAGCTCGTCAAACTTGACGTCGAGGTCTCCCGTGCCAATACACATTGCGTCTAGACCCATCGCTCTATTGGGACCCCGACTCCAGCGCGCCATTTTGGTCAAAGACGGGCTCTGCCAGACGCTCTCTAGGACTTCTACCAAAAGGAACTTTCGTCGCCGGTAACTCCGCTCAGAAATGTGCTTGACGACACTCCATGGAATGAACTCTGCTGACAGGCGGACGTCCCAAAAGCCCTTAGGCGACAAAACTAGCGTCGGCCGTTTCAAATCGAAAAGACGCACCACAGCGATCACAAAAGTGCCGGTGAACGATATGGCCGTTATCCAACCGAGAAATTGCTTGAAGCTACCTGGAGCGATATTCGGCACTAGGCGCCATCCAAGTGCAATGCCTAAAGTTGCCATTGCCACCGATAAAGCGGCAACCAGGCTGAGCCGAGCAGGAGATGACCGAAATTCAACTGTTCGATTGGTGTCAAGCGGCATTCAGTTTCGCCATAGTTCGATTGTCGCCAACTGAAATTACATCCAAATTGGTTGCAGTGAGCAGAAAACTTCACCATCTTAGGCGAGAATGATCCGCAGGCCTTGAACCCGCGTGAAAGTGGAGAACGATATGGGACGCTTTGCCGTCATCACCATGACCGAAAAGGCCGCCGACCGGGTGCGCGAGATTGTCGCGGCCCGTGAGAATGCGCATGGCATTCGCCTTGGCATCAAGAAGGGCGGCTGCGCCGGCATGGAATATACGGTCGATCTGGTGACCGAGCCGAACACCAAGGACGATCATATCGAGCGTGACGGCGCCCACGTCTATGTCGCGCCGGAGGCGGCCCTTTTCCTGTTCGGCACCGAGATGGATTTCGAGCAGACGACGCTGCGCACCGGATTCACCTTCCGCAATCCGAACCAGAGCTCGGCCTGCGGCTGCGGCGAATCGGTCGAATTGAAGCCGGCCGATCTGAAGGCACTGGCCGAAGCACGCGCTTCGGCCTGAGAATTTTCTTTTCCTTAGTAGGATTTCGCGAGACCCCCTCATCCGGCCGCTTCGCGGCCACCTTCTCCCCGAGGGGAGAAGAGGTCGCGAACGGTTGAGCCAGTCTCTTCTCCCAGCGGGGAGAAGGTGGCCCGAAGGGCCGGATGAGGGGGACTGCCGAAGCTAATCCACCCACATCCCCGTTCGCTTGTGCCAGTCTGCGATCGACTCCTCCGGGTAGACATCGAAAACCTTGTCGCCCTTGCCGATATCCGGCTCGACCCAGTTCGCCTTGTATTTCAGCATCAGATGCACCTTCTCCGGCGGCTTCGGCAGGTCTGTGTCGACAGCCGAGGCAAACGGATGCACCAGCTCCGGCCAGGTTGGGTCGTAGAGCCAGAGTGCCGTCCCGCATTTCGTGCAGAAGTTCCGCTCGCCCGTCGAGATCTCGCGTTGCGGGTGCTCGTCGTCCTCGATCTCGGCGCGGTAGACGCCGAGATGGCGCTTGCCCTGGATTTTCAGCGTCTCGTAATCGGCGCCGAGATTGATGGCAAAACCGCCACCGCCCTGCTGCTTGCGGCAGATCGAGCAGTAGCACAGCATGAAGGGCACCGGCGTATGGCTTTCCACCTCGAAACGCACGGCATTGCACCGGCAGGACCCTTTGAGCAGAAGCGGCATGAGAAACTCCGATGAAACTGATTCCGAACTTGTCAGGATGGTGCCGGTTGCGTCGATGACAAGGGGAAATCCGGGTGACATGATCGCCGCATGGACAACGAGCGCATAGAAGAGCTTTTCGAAGGCCTCGGCCCGGTCAGCATCCGCAAGCTGTTCGGCGGCAAGGGCATCTATTTCGACGGCGTCATCGTCGCCATCGTCATCCGTGGCGAATTGATGCTGAAGGCCGACGCCGAAAGCGCCCCGGATTTCGAAGCGGCCGGCTGCCGGCAATGGACCTATACCGGCTCGCGCCACGGCAAGCTCGTGTCGATGCCCTATTGGAGCGTTCCCGACAGCGCCTTCGACGATCCCGACGAGATGGCGATCTGGGCGCGCCGCGCCTACGAGGCAGGACGGCGCGCCGGAAAATAGGCTGCGTCATGTTTCGGCAATTCCGGGCCGCACTTCACGCCAGGTCCCGCGCTTCGGGCACAAGCGCCAGCGCCTCGGCAAAGCTGGCGCTGGTGAAGGCGGCGCGCTCGACGACGAGCATAGCTGCGGCAACGCCTTCCCGCAGCGCTGCGCGCAGCTGCAGGCCGCGCAGCAGGGCGGCGATCGTCGCACCGGCCAATGCGTCGCCGGCGCCGGCAGCATCGGTCCGCTTTTGTAGCGGCGGTGGCGAGATCGAGAACGCGCTCAATTCGTCGAAACCGAGCACTGGTTCGTCGCCGGCGGTGATCACGCCGCTTTTCAGCCCGGCGCGTCTCAGGCCGTCGACGATGCCTTGATCGATTTGGACGCCGGCGAGCACGCCGGCCTCCTGCCGGTTCATGAAGGCCAGCGCCAGACGGTCGAGCACCGGCATCAGCCGCGCCGCCTTATTGGGCGAGACCGCAAGCGCAAACACCGGCTTGTCGGCGGCGAGTGCCGCCAGCCGCCCCAGCGCGGTCGACGGCAGGTTGGCGTCGCACAGCACCGCGTCGGCCGAACCGATCGCTTCCCGCACCTTGGCGCGGCGGATCTGCTTGGGAAGCGCCAGCTCGTAGAGCACCATGTCGGCAAGGCCGGCGATCAGCCCGCCGTCGCTATCGATCAGCATCGTATGGCTTGGCGTTGCTCGGTCGAGGAACACCGCCGACAGGTCGGCAATGCCGGCCTCGGTGACGGCGCGTAAAACCGTGTCGCCAAGGGCATCGCCGCCGCGCACCGAAAGCAGCGAGGCCGAGGCGCCGCGTCGCACCGCACAGCGCAAGGCGTTGAAGACGGCACCGCCGACATGCTCGCGCATCGTGCCGGGGTTGGAAGCGGCCGGCACGAAGGCGCCGGCAACCCGGCCGCGCCGCTCGATATAGGCGCCGCCCACGGCCAGGATCGTCGGGGATTTGATCATGCCGTCAAAATGCCCTTTAGCTGTTGCCCGGGGGAGACTAGGTCGCCGGGCGGAACCCTGCAATCGCGGGTCCGATTCGGTTGGTGACGGCAACGGCGCCGCATGCGAGGCGAGACACATCGGAAGCAATAATTGCGAAACAAAAATAGAACAAATAGGGATATGCGTTATTTTTCAAACCCTTGGTGCTCATTGACAAATGAGAACAAATGAGGTACATTCTTTTAAGGATTGCGGGATTGTCCGGCCTCCATTGACGACCACGGGGTGATGTATCATGGCTCAGAATTCTTTGCGGCTTGTAGAGGACAAAGCGGTGGACAAATCAAAGGCTCTGGATGCGGCGCTGTCGCAAATCGAGCGTGCCTTCGGCAAGGGCTCGATCATGCGGCTCGGCGCGAACGAGCAGGTCGTCGAGATCGAAACGGTGCCGACCGGCTCGCTTGGACTGGACATCGCGCTTGGCGTCGGCGGCCTGCCGCGCGGCCGCATCGTCGAGATCTACGGGCCGGAAAGCTCGGGCAAGACGACGCTGGCGCTGCACACGGTGGCCGAAGCCCAGAAGAAGGGCGGCATCTGCGCCTTCGTCGATGCCGAGCACGCGCTCGACCCGGTCTATGCCCGCAAGCTCGGCGTCGATCTCGAAAACCTTTTGATCTCGCAGCCCGATACCGGCGAGCAGGCGCTGGAGATCTGCGACACGCTGGTGCGCTCCGGCGCCATCGACGTGCTGGTGGTCGATTCGGTGGCGGCGTTGACGCCGCGGGCGGAAATCGAAGGCGAGATGGGCGATTCGCTGCCCGGCCTGCAGGCCCGCCTGATGAGCCAGGCGCTGCGCAAGCTGACCGCCTCGATCTCGCGCTCCAACACCATGGTCATCTTCATCAACCAGATCCGCATGAAGATCGGCGTCATGTTCGGTTCGCCCGAGACGACGACCGGCGGCAATGCGCTGAAATTCTATGCCTCGGTCCGCCTCGACATCCGCCGCATCGGCTCGGTCAAGGATCGCGACGAGGTCGTCGGCAACCAGACCCGCGTCAAGGTCGTCAAGAACAAGCTGGCGCCGCCCTTCAAGGTGGTCGAGTTCGACATCATGTATGGCGAGGGCGTCTCCAAGACCGGCGAGCTGGTCGATCTCGGCGTCAAGGCGGGCGTGGTCGAAAAGTCGGGCGCCTGGTTCTCCTACAATTCGCAGCGTCTTGGCCAGGGCCGCGAAAACGCAAAACTGTTCCTGCGCGACAATCCCGACACGGCGCGCGAGATCGAGCTGGCGCTACGGCAGAATGCCGGGCTGATCGCTGAGAAATTCCTTGAGAACGGCGGCTCCGAAAGCAGCGACGACGGTTTCGAGGACGACGCTGGGGTGATGTAGGGCAAGCGACGCCTCGCTGAGCCTCAGCCAGGTTTCGATTTGATGTTTTGATTTTGAGTTTGCGTAATCGATGCGTTTCGAACCGCCGGCCCTGGGCCGGCGGTTCGCGTTTGACGGCGAGGCAGACGCATTTCAAGGCGCTGGTGAAAGCCGGGATTTGAGCCCATTTGGTGTTTCTGGACAGGCTGCGGTGCGACCGCTAAAAGGCCATGTCTATTTTCCGCCGGCAGCCGGCGGTTCTCTCGAAAAGGCAGTATTCATGAGTGGCGTCAACGAGATCCGGTCGGCATTTCTCGACTATTTTCGCAAGGAAGGTCACGAGGTCGTCGCGTCAAGCCAGCTGGTGCCGCGCAACGACCCGACGCTGATGTTCACCAATGCCGGCATGGTGCAGTTCAAGAACGTTTTCACCGGTCTGGAGAAGCGGCCGTATTCGCGCGCCACGACTGCCCAGAAGAGTGTTCGCGCCGGCGGCAAGCACAACGACCTCGACAATGTCGGCTACACCGCGCGCCACCTGACCTTCTTCGAGATGCTCGGCAATTTCTCCTTCGGCGACTATTTCAAGGAGCGGGCCATAGAGCTTGCTTGGAACCTGATCACCAGGGAGTTCGGGCTGAAGAAGGACAAGCTGCTGGTCACCGTCTACCACACCGACGACGAGGCGGCCTCGTACTGGAAGAAGATCGCCGGCCTTTCGGACGATCGCATCATCCGCATCGCGACTTCGGACAATTTCTGGGCAATGGGCGACACTGGACCTTGCGGGCCGTGTTCGGAGATATTCATCGACCGTGGCGAGCATATCTGGGGCGGCCGTCCCGGCAGCCCCGAGGAGGATGGCGACCGTTTCCTTGAATTCTGGAACCTGGTGTTCATGCAGTACGAACAGGTGACGAAGGACGAGCGCGTCGACCTGCCGCGTCCGTCGATCGACACAGGCATGGGCCTCGAGCGCATGGCATCCATCCTGCAAGGGGTTGAAAGCGTCTTCGAAACCGACCTGTTCCGCCACCTGATCGACGCTGCGTCGTCGGCGCTTGGCAAAGGTCCGGATGCGGACGCCGTCGCATCGTTGCGCGTCATCGCCGATCACCTGCGTTCGTCCTGCTTCCTGGTCGCCGACGGCGTGCTGCCGTCCAACGAAGGCCGCGGCTACGTGCTTCGTCGCATCATGCGCCGCGCCATGCGCCACGCGCAGTTGCTCGGCGCCCGCGATCCGCTGATGTGGCGCCTGGTGCCGGCACTGGTCCGCGAGATGGGCCAAGCCTACCCGGAACTGGTGCGCGGCGAACAGATGATCACCGAAACGCTGAAGCTTGAGGAAACTCGTTTCCGCAAGACGCTGGTGCGCGGCTTGGGCTTGCTTTCGGAGGCGACGGAAAAGCTGGCCTCCGGCGACATGCTGGATGGCGAGACAGCGTTCAAGCTCTACGACACCTATGGCTTTCCGCTCGATCTGACGCAGGACGCGCTGCGCCAGCGCAACATCTCGGTCAACCTTGCCGGCTTCACCGAGGCGACGGAGCGGCAGAAAGCGGAGGCGCGCAAAAGCTGGGCCGGCTCCGGCGACGTGGCGACCGAGACGGTATGGTTTCCGGTGCGCGAGAACGCCGGCGCCACCGAGTTCCTCGGCTATGAGACCGAGCAGGCGGAAGGCCTCATTCAGGCGCTGGTCAGGGACGGCAAGACCGTCGACAGTGCCGGCAAAGGCGACGCCGTTGCCGTGGTTGTCAACCAGACGCCGTTCTATGGCGAGTCCGGTGGCCAGATGGGCGATACCGGCGTCATTTCAGGCGACGGGTTCTCGATCGAAATATCCGATACCCAGAAGAAGGCCGATGGGCTTTTCGTCCATCTCGGCAAGGTGGCTAACGGCACGGTCAAGACAGGCGCGACCGTCGAGCTGAAGGTGGACCACGCGCGTCGCTCCAGGCTGCGCGCGAACCATTCCGCCACGCATCTGATCCATGAGGCGCTGCGCGAGGTGCTGGGTACCCATGTGGCGCAGAAGGGCTCGCTGGTCGCGCCCGAGCGTCTGCGCTTCGACATTTCGCACAACAAGCCGATCTCGCCGGACGAGCTCGAAGAGGTCGAGCGCATGGCAAACGAGATCGCCGTTCAGAACGGCCCTGTAACCACGCGGCTGATGTCTGTCGACGACGCCATTGCCGAAGGCGCCATGGCGCTGTTTGGCGAGAAATATGGCGATGAAGTGCGCGTCGTTTCGATGGGCACGGGCTTGCATGGCGCCAAGGCCAACCGGCCCTATTCGGTCGAGCTATGCGGCGGTACCCATGTCAGGGCGACCGGCGATATCGGCCTGGTGCGCATCGTGTCCGACAGCGCGGTCGCTGCCGGCGTACGCCGCATCGAGGCGTTGACCGGCGAGGCGGCCAGAAAGCATCTCGACGAACAGGACAAGCGGTTGAAGGCGGCCGCCGCCGCGTTGAAGATTTCGCCGGCCGATGTGCCGGCCCGCGTCGAGGCGCTGCTCGACGAACGCAAGAAGCTCGAAAAGGAGCTGACCGAGGCGCGCAAGAAGCTGGCGCTGGGCGATCGCTCGCCAGCCGGTGTGCCGGCGGAAAACGAAACCATTGCCGGTGTCGGTTTTCTCGGCAAGGCGGTATCGGGCGTCTCGCCAAAGGATCTTAAGCCGTTGGCCGATGCCGGCAAGAAGTCGCTCGGCTCCGGCATCGTCGTCTTTGTCGGCGCCGGCGAGGACAACAAGGCAAGCGTCGTCGTCGCCGTCACCGATGATCTGACCGGCCGCTTCAGCGCCATCGATCTGGTGCGCGTCGCGTCCGCGGCATTAGGCGGGCAGGGCGGCGGCGGGCGACCCGATATGGCTCAGGCCGGGGGCCCGGACGCCTCGAAGGCCGAAGACGCGATCGCTGCGGTGAAGGCGGCTCTCGAAGCGGCGTGAACCAGCACCGGGGGCGGCACGGCCGAAATGGCGCGCCGCCCAGCGGATATCTTTGAGGGCCGATATGCCGACGCTGACGATGTATCAGGTCGATGCCTTTGCCGAACGGGCCTTCCAGGGTAACCCTGCCGCCGTTCTCCTTTTAGAGGAATGGCTGTCGGAGCAGGTAATGCAGGCCATCGCCAACGAAAACAATCTTGCTGAAACCGCGTTTGTGCGGTCGAATGGCAAAGGTTGGGATTTGCGCTGGTTCACGCCGGTCCATGAAGTCGACTTCTGCGGCCACGCCACTCTTGCGGCAGCCCATGTGCTGGCTACGGAATACAATGGTCAGGGCGAAATGGCCTTCGCCACCCGGGTCGGCGAGCTGCGGGTTTCCCGGTGGGAAGGGGGCTATCAGCTCGATCTGCCGTGTTTTCCGCCGCAGCCCGTCGAGGAAGAGCTGAACTCGGCGCTACAAGCGATATTGCCTCAGCGGCCGGTTGCGAGCTTCCGCAATTTCGAGAACCTGTTTGTCGAGCTTGCCGACGAGACAACCGTGCGATCTTTCGTTCCCGATCTGCTCAGGATCGGACGTTTTCATCCTCTCGGCCTGGTTATTACCGCGCCTGGGCGAGCCCACGATTTCGTCTCCCGTTACTTCGTGCCCGGGGCGGGCATTCCCGAGGATCCGGTAACCGGCTCCATTCATGCGACGCTGGTGCCTTATTGGTCTGAAAAACTCGGCAAGACTCATCTGTCGGCATTCCAATGCTCGCAGCGCGGCGGGCATTTGCTATGCAAACTGGCCGGAGATCGCGTGCTGATCACAGGCCGTGCGAAGACCTTTATGAAGGCGGAGATCTACCTTCCCGATTGAGCGGCTTGCGAGGCAGAGAAGGCAAGGATCTGGGAGAATTTGTCGCCAGCCTCGGCAGGACAGAGGGGGGTGCTGTCCCTCGGCCTCTCGTATCTTTGTCACCCTGCCTTTTCGGTTTTCGCAAAACTCGCGCGTTGAGTGATGCGCGCATACCAATCCCGAATATCGGCAAACTCGGCCAGCAGTTTTCGCCCGTCGGCGACCTTGACGAAATAGCCGATGATCGGTGCGGCGTGCAGGTCGGCCAGCGTCAGGTCCGTTCCCAACAGCCAAGGCCCTTCGGCTTTCAGCGAGGAGAGCGCCTGCAGTGCCGTTCTTGCCTGCCGCAACCCGTTGGCGATCACGGCTTCGTCGGGCGGCGTTTTTTCCAGCCGCTCGACAGCGACATCCCAGACCATGGTTCTGTAGGCGTAGGCGTCGAGCAGGCCGGTGATCTGGTTCATGCGTGCTCGAGGCCGGGCTCCGGCCGGCTGCAGCGCCGGGCCGTCAAAGGCTTCGTCGACATAACGGGCAATCGCGCCGGTCTCGTAGAGGCGAAAGCCGTCATGCTCGAAGGCCGGGATGCGGCCGAACGGTTGGTGCTCGAAATACCAGCCGGGAATGCCGTCCGCGGCAAAGATGTCGACGGGCACGAGCTCGTAGCCGACGCCCTTTTCCTCCAGCACCAGCCGCACGATGCGCACATAGACGCTGTAATCCGCGCCGTAGACGACGGGCTTGCCCATGCCGGTTGGGCTCAGGCCATCGCTTTCTGCAAATTCTCGTCGATCTTGTCGAGGAAGCCGGTGGTCGAAAGCCATGGCTGGTCGGGGCCGATCAGCAGCGACAGGTCCTTGGTCATGAAGCCGGACTCGACCGTCTGGATACAGACCTTTTCCAGGGTCTCGGCAAAGCGCTTCAGTTCGGCATTGTCGTCGAGCTTGGCGCGATGCGCGAGGCCGCGCGTCCAGGCGAAGATCGAGGCGATCGAATTGGTCGAGGTCTCCTCGCCCTTCTGGTGCTGGCGATAGTGGCGGGTAACGGTGCCGTGCGCGGCTTCCGCCTCGACGGTCTTGCCGTCCGGCGTCATCAGCACCGAGGTCATCAGGCCGAGCGAGCCGAAGCCTTGCGCCACCGTGTCGGACTGCACGTCGCCGTCATAATTCTTGCAGGCCCAGACATAGCCACCCGACCATTTCAGGCTGGAGGCCACCATGTCGTCGATCAGCCGGTGCTCGTACCAGAGTTTCTTCGCTTTGAATTCTGCTTCGAACTCCGCCTCGTAGACCTCCTGGAAGATGTCCTTGAAGCGTCCGTCATAGGCTTTGAGGATGGTGTTCTTGGTCGACAGGTAGACGGGGTAATTGCGCAGCAGCCCATAGTTCAGTGAGGCGCGGGCGAATTCGCGGATCGATTCGTCGAGATTGTACATGGCCATGGCGACGCCGGCGCCGGGTGCGTCGAACACATCGTGCTCGATCACCTGGCCGTCCTCGCCGACGAATTTGATCGTCAGCTTGCCCTTGCCGGGAAAGCGGAAGTCGGTGGCGCGGTACTGGTCGCCGAAGGCGTGGCGGCCGACGATGATCGGCTTGGTCCAGCCGGGCACCAGCCGCGGCACGTTCTTCATGATGATCGGCTCGCGAAAGATGGTGCCGCCGAGGATGTTGCGGATGGTGCCGTTCGGCGACTTCCACATCTTCTTCAGCTTGAATTCCTCGACGCGCTGCTCGTCGGGCGTGATCGTCGCGCATTTCACGCCGACGCCGTATTTCTTGATGGCATTGGCCGAATCGATGGTCACCTGGTCGTTGGTGGCGTCGCGGTGCTCGATGCCGAGGTCGTAATATTCGAGCTTGAGGTCGAGATAAGGGTGGATCAGCTTGTCCTTGATGAACTGCCAGATGATGCGGGTCATCTCGTCGCCGTCGAGTTCGACGACCGGGTTCGCCACCTTGATCTTCGCCATGGAAAGAATGCCTCGCTTTTGGGGAACGGAACGGCCTTGCCCGCACGGCTGCCGGCCCTGGGATGCGGCCCGTATATCAAAGGCTTTTTGGCCGCGCAAACGGCGAACCGCGCCGTAGTGTCGGCATTCCTTGCGAAAGCTTCATTTTCGCCGCCAAATGTGGCAGGGGACTGCGAAATGCCGCAAACAGCAGTTCACTGACAACCATGGCCGCTACCCAGGATCCCGATACCCCTCTTGCCTCCGGAACTCCAGCGTCCGGACCGGCGATCATCCTGGTCGAGCCGCAGCTCGGCGAGAATATCGGCATGGTTGCACGCGCCATGGCCAATTTCGGCCTTTCCGAGCTGCGGCTCGTCAATCCGCGCGACGGCTGGCCGAGCGAGAAGGCGCGTGCCGCCGCAAGCCGCGCCGACCACGTCATCGATGCCGTCAAGGTGTTCGATGACCTGGCCTCGGCGGTTGCCGATTTGAACTTCGTCTTCGCCACCACGGCGCGCGCGCGCGACAATTTCAAGCCGGTGCGCGGTCCGGTCGAGGCGGGCAGGGCGCTGCGGGCGCGGCAGCGGGCCGGCCAGCGCACCGGCATCCTGTTCGGCCGCGAGCGCTTCGGCCTCTATAATGACGAGGTCGGCCTTGCCGACGAGATCGTCACCTTCCCCGTCGATCCAGCCTTCTCCTCGCTCAACATCGCCCAGGCGGCCCTGCTGATGTCCTATGAATGGATGAAGTCCGGCCTGGAAGACGAGACCAGGACCAACTTCTCCGGCCCCGAAATGCCGCCGGCTGCCAAGGAAGAATTGCACGGCCTGTTTGCGTATCTAGAAGGTGCACTGGAGGCGCGCGGCTATTTCCGCCCGGCAGCGAAGAAGCCGAAGATGGTCGACAATTTGCGTGCAGTGCTGACCCGCGCCGGCTTTGCCGAGCCGGAGCTTAAGGTGCTGCGCGGCATAATATCATCGCTGGACAGGTTCTCGCCGGCCATGCCGCGCGGCGACGGATCGCCCGGCGACGATCCAAGGCGGCTCCCGGCAGCGGCCCGGCGCGCTGGCAAGGCGACAGACAAAGACTAGCCTCGGAACGACCCATACCTCACCAGTAACCGAATGTTATTTGGTGTGATCCATTGTCTGGAAAACGATGGATCCTTTCGATGTTCAATTCAAATATCGGGCGTCTTCGCTTTTTCTTCTATTCCGCGGCCTTGCTGGTTGCGGAAATCGTGACCTTTGTGCTGTGCGTCGTGCTGACCATCGGCATCGAGGGTTTGGCCAATTCGAAGCCCGGACCTTCCAGGGAAGGGCTGGCCGCAGCCGTTCTCGTCGCCTCGCTGGTGATCGTTCTGTTACGCGAATTTCGCCTGGCGTCGAAGCCGCGACGCGCAAGGGTCGGGTTGGATCCTTTGGTCCTATATCGTGTTCTCGACCCTGTTTGCGATTCTGCAGGCCGGCACTGTTCTTGTCGTAAAATTCGACGGCGAAGATTCGCATTCCGGCCTTAACCTGCTGGGATTAGCTCTTGTCGGGCTGTGGGCCGTCATCTTGGCGGCCAAGCCGGCGGGTGGTGGCTCTGCGGATATGGCGTCATCCCTGAGTTTCGACGATTTCGACCCGCCCGGGCCGCCGCGCGGCGCCGCGGCGCTCCATTCAGCGTCAGCCGCCGGCGCGACGGCCCTGGCTCCAGCCTACACCACGCGGGCCGCGCCGGTGCCGTCGAACCACCCTGCATCTCAACCTGCATCTCCGGCGAACGGCCGGCCGCGGCCCGGCGGCTTCGGCAAGCGCGGCCTTGTGTGACCGGCTCGCCGCATCAAGGCCATGATGGTTCCACATAGAAGCGGCCGGGATAAAGCATCATTGGCCGAAGCAGAAAGCATGGGCCGGGCCTCCCTCGTGATCTCGTTTGTGATTCCCAGCCCTTAGTGACTCCCAGCCCTTAGTGACTCAATGACAATGACCGATCCATCGAGCGCCCGTCCGATCCTGATGTTCGATTCCGGCATTGGCGGCCTCACCGTGCTGCGTGAGGCGCGCGTGCTGATGCCTGACCGCCGCTTCGTCTATGTCGCCGACGACGCGGCGTTCCCCTTCGGCGCCTGGGAGGAACCGGCGCTGAGAACACATATCTTGGAGTTATTCGCCAGGCTGCTCGACCGGTTTTCGCCGGCCATTTCGGTCATCGCCTGCAACACCGCCTCGACACTGGTCATCGATGCCTTGCGCGAGAGGTTTCCCGGCCATCCTTTCGTCGGCACCGTGCCGGCCATCAAGCCGGCGGCGGAACGCACGCGCTCAGGCCTGGTTTCGGTGCTGGCTACGCCCGGCACCGTCAAGCGCCAGTACACGCGCGACCTGATCAGCAAATGGGCGCAGAAATGCCATGTCCGCCTGGTCGGCAGCGACAGGCTGGCTGGATTGGCCGAAGCCTATATGCGCGATGGTTTTGTCGACGAGGACGCCGTGCGCGCCGAGATCGCGCCGTGCTTCGTTGAGCATGACGGGCTGCGCACCGACATCGTCGTGCTTGCCTGCACCCATTATCCGTTTTTGGCCAACCGCATGCGCAAGACAGCACCTTGGCCGGTCGACTGGCTCGACCCGGCCGAGGCGATCGCACGCCGCGCGCTGTCGCTGCTCGCCGATACCGAGGCCTGTTATCGTAGAGAGGCACTGCCCGAAGGCGCCGACCTTGCATTCTTCACCTCGAACAGCGCCGATTTTCCGACGCGCCGGCTGATGCAGGGTTTTGGCTTGGCGGTATCCTGACCGCAAGCAATTTTCGCTTTGGGAACATCACACCAGACAATGCGTTTTCCTCTCATCGGAAACGGGAGAAACCATCATGCCAGCCACCTCAAAAGCCCAGCAGAAAGCGGCCGGCGCGGCATTGTCAGCCAAGCGCGGCGAGACCAAGAAGGGCGCGCTCAAAGGCGCGTCGAAGGGAATGTATAAATCCATGAGCGAAAAACAGCTCGAGGAATTCGCCGAGACCAAGCGCAAGGGCCTGCCGGAAAAGAAGTCGAAACACTGATCGACTGGCCATTCTGACGGCGGATGCCGGTCAATAAAAGGCCCGCGGCTGAGCCGCGGGCCATGAAGTCTCAACGGGCGAGGACGAAAATTACCAGTTCCAGCCCCACCCGCAGCGCCGCACTTTGTAGCGGATGACCTTGCGATGACCGTGGCGCCACACCACCTTCTTCTTGACCACGATGCGGCAGACCTGGTGATGCCTGTGCCCATGCCAATGCCGGGCCTGCGCCGGCTCGGGCGCGACCGCCATCGTGCCGGCCATCACCGCGGCGCCTACCAACGTAAGGAAGAACTTCTTCATGCGAATTCCAGCTCCTCTGACTTCAGTCCCTTCCTGATGCCGCTGGCGCAACCTCCCGCCACATCCGGCACATTCTACAACCGCAACACTATCCGGTTCGGCGATTCGCGCCAGCCAGAAGCTTGACAGCGGTTAAATCTCCGTTTAACCAGCCCACCAACACCGGGCCGCAATGCCCGGTGGTTTTCTTTATGTGTGCAAGACGTTTGGGAAGCCGGTTTTACTTTCCTTATGTCTTGTTTGAAATGACGTGTCCCGTGGGTTTTCCGTCGCGTTGCGTGGAAAACCCTGTCAGGTCTCGAAAACGGAGGCCAGAGGAGGGCGCGTTTCCTTCACCCGGACCATGAGGTTCCGGGTGCATTGTTTTGAAAGGGAATGCGATGAGCAAGCGCGAATCCGCGAAGTACAAGATCGACCGCCGTCTTGGCGAAAACATCTGGGGCCGCCCGAAGTCCCCGGTCAACAAGCGTGAATACGGCCCCGGCCAGCACGGCCAGCGCCGCAAGGGCAAGCTTTCCGATTTCGGCCTGCAGCTGCGCGCCAAGCAGAAGCTGAAGGGCCACTATGGCGACGTTTCGGAAAAGCAGTTCCGCAAGGTCTATGAAGAGGCGGACCGCCGCAAGGGCGACACCTCGGAGAACCTGATCGGCCTGCTCGAATCGCGCCTCGACGCAGTCGTCTACCGCGCCAAGTTCGTGCCGACCATCTTTGCGGCGCGCCAGTTCGTCAATCATGGCCACGTCAACGTCAACGGCAAGCGCGTCAACATCGGCTCGTACCGCTGCAAGCCGGGCGATGTCATCGAAGTGCGCGAGAAGTCGAAGCAGCTGGTCATTGTGCTGGAATCGGTGGGCCTGGCCGAGCGCGACGTGCCCGATTATATTGAAGCCGATCACAACAAGATGACCGCGGCCTTCACGCGCATCCCCGGCCTGGCGGACGTTCCGTTTGCCGTGCAGATGGAACCGAACTTGGTCGTCGAATTCTATTCGCGCTGATCGTCGCGTTCGTCGCGATACAATCGAAGGCCGCCCGTCGAGGCGGCCTTTTCTTTTTTCGTTCCTTTTCCGCGGCGTGATTCCGAAATCGATTTCGATTTTCGGTCCGATGCGCTACTGCGGGCGGCAACAGGATCTTGGGGCCGACGCGCCGTGAACATGCAGCCAGACGCCGAAACGCTCGAACCGGTCGCCGACGCCGAAGGCGGCTTTCATCCTCTGTTTGCCGATGTGCCGTCCTCCGTCGAGTTCAACAAGCTGCGCAAACGGCTGTTGCGGCTTGCCCGCCAGGCGATCGACGATTTCTCCATGGTGAGGCCCGGCGACCGTTGGCTGGTCGCTCTGTCGGGCGGCAAGGATTCCTACGGCCTGCTTGCCGTTCTGCTCGATCTCAAATGGCGCGGGCTGCTGCCGGTCGAGCTGTTAGCCTGCAATCTCGACCAGGGCCAGCCGAACTTTCCCAAGCACATATTGCCCGATTATCTCGATAGATATGCCATTCCGCATCGCATCGAATATCAGGACACCTATTCGGTGGTCACCGACAAGCTGGCCGAGGGCAGCACCTATTGCTCGCTGTGCTCGCGGCTACGGCGCGGCCATCTCTATCGCATTGCCCGCGAGGAGGGCTGCTCGGCGCTGCTGCTCGGCCACCACCGCGAGGACATACTGGAAACCTTCTTCATGAACCTGTTCCATGGCGGGCGCCTGGCCGCCATGCCGCCGAAGCTGCTCAATGACGAAGGCGATGTCATGGTGCTGCGGCCGCTCGCCTATTGTGCGGAAGCCGATCTCGAGAAATTCGCCGGCGCCATGAAATTCCCGATCATTCCGTGCGATCTGTGCGGTAGCCAGGAAGGCCTGCAGCGCAACGCCATGAAGGCGCTGCTCGACGACATCGAGAAGCGCATGCCCGGCCGCAAGGACACGATGATCCACGCCATGACCAATGTGCGGCGTTCGCATCTGCTCGACAGGAAGCTGTTCGATTTCGCCGCCCTCAACGAAACCCTCACCACCAGGCGTCCCGATGACATTTGACGATAGCGCGATCGACTGGCTTGCCGACCTTCTGTCGGAAGCCGCCGTCGCCGAGATCATGCCACGCTTTCGCCGGTTGAGCGAGGGCGACGTCCGTCGCAAGACCTCGGCCGCCGATCTCGTCACCGAGGCCGACGTCAATGCCGAACGGCTCATCACCGCCAGGCTGCGCCAGCGTTATCCCCACGCAATGATCGTCGGCGAGGAGGCCTGCTCCGACGACCCGACGCTGCTCGACGGTCTCGGCGATGCCGAACTCGCCTTCGTCATCGACCCGGTCGACGGCACCTTCAACTTCGCCTCCGGCGTGCCGCTGTTCGGCGTCATGCTTGGCGTCGTGATCAAGGGCGAGACGGTCGCCGGCATCATTCACGATCCCGTCGGCAAGGATTGGCTGATCGGCGTTAGTGGCGCCGGCAGCCATATCCGCCATGCCCATGGCGATCTGGAAAAGGTCCATGTCGCCAAACCGGCGCCGATGTCGGAAATGACCGGTGCGGTCTCATGGCACTATGTGCCCGAGCCGGACCGCTCACGTTTGGCGCGCAACCAGACCAAGTCGCTATCGCAGTTCAATTATCGCTGCGCCGCCCATGAATACCGCCTGCTGGCCAGCGGCCACGGCCATTTCGTCGTCTACAACAAGCTGATGCCTTGGGACCACTTGGCCGGCGTGCTGATCCATGCGGAGGCCGGCGGCCATGCCGCGCGCTTCGACGGCAGCGCCTATCTGCCGTCGCATGTCGGGGGTGGCCTGCTGGTCGCACCGGACCGGGAGAGCTGGCGGGAGCTGCGCCGTGAGCTCTGGGCGGAATAGCTCTTTGCTGCCAAAGTTGTCCAATCTTGTGCGAAACCGGAGATCTCGAATGAAACCTCGGTCCGCAATTGTTGCAACGGCCTTTGCCCTTGCCTTGGTTGCCGGTGTCCATGAAACAAGAGCTGGGGAACGCGCATGTCGCAGTCCCGACTCCGTCGACACCATAGACGAGATGTTCTCCGCGATCTTCGCCTGTTGGAAGCCGCCGCGCGGAAGCGCGGGCATGACCCTGACGCTGCAGTTCTCAATTCGCCGAAACGGCACGCTTATCGGCAAGCCGCGCGCCACCTACTCACATCTAGGGGACGATGGTCCGCTCAACCGGGCCTTCGTGGCTTCCGTCCTCGAGGCGCTCGACAAGGCTCTTCCACTGCCCGTTTCGGACAGTATGGGTGGAGCAATCGCAGGACGTACGCTGTTCCCTCGCTTCACCGCGGTCAGTGAGGGTGCATCCTAGGCGCACGCGCAATGGGCATTAAACCGGCGGGTTATGCGGCTGGAACAGTCTGCCGCGCTCGGCCAGCAGGATCATCAGCAGCGCCGCCACCGACACGCTGCAGAACCCGGCGGCCAGCGGCGTCACCGTGCCGTTGAAGGCTTGGCCGATCAGCGTGCCGAGAATGCCGCCAAGAAATGTCTGCATGAACCCAAGGATCGACGACGCAGTGCCGGCCAGGTGCCCCAGCGGCTCCATAGCGAGCGCGTTGAAGTTCGCGCCCAGCGCGCCGAACGGGACCATGGCGCAGGCAAAGAAGGTAATGAAGAGCCAGAGCGGCATCTTTATTTCGATGGAAACGACCAGCCAGGCAAGGCTGATGGCCAGAAACAGCAGCAGCGCGCTTTGCGACAGACGGCGCATGCCGATGCGGCCGACGAGGCGCGAGTTGAGGTAGTTCGAAAAAGCAAGTACGCCGGCAACCCCCGCGAAGATGACGGGGAACATCTCGCCGACATTGAACACGCTGACATAGATCTGCTGGGCCGAGGCGATGAAGCCGAACATGGCGCCGAAGATGAAGGTGCTGGCGAAGGCGTAGCAGAGCGCGATGCGGTTGGTGAGAACGATGCGGAAGCCGCCGATGATGGAGGACAACGTCAGCGGCCGGCGATATTCGGGGTGTAGTGTCTCGGGCAGGCGCAGCAGCGACCAGGCGGACACGATCAGCGCGCCGGCTGCCATGGTGACGAAGATCACATGCCAGGTCGCAAACAGCATGATGAACTGGCCGATACCGGGCGCCACCACCGGAATGGCCATGAACACCATGAAGATCAAGGACATGACTTCGGCCATGCGCCTTCCGTCGAACGTATCGCGCACGATCGAGACGGCAATGACGCGCGTCGCCGCCGCGCCGATGCCTTGCACGGCCCGGCATAGCAGAAGCGTGGTGAATGACGGGGCGATTGCCGCAGCGCCGGCCGCCAGGACGTAGATCACCAGCCCTGCGACAAGCGGCGCGCGGCGCCCGAAGCGGTCCGAGATCGGCCCGAAGAACAGCTGTCCGCCGCCAAAGCCAAGGATATAGGCGGTGACAACATATTGCCGGTGGTTTTCATTTTCGACTCCAAGCGAAGCGCCGATCTGCTGCAGCGCCGGCAAAATAATGTCGATGGCCAGCGAATTGAGCGCCATCAGCGCCGCGCACAGCGCAATGAATTCCCAGCGCGGAATAGGCAAGGTGCTTGCCTTTTGCTGCGCTTGTGCTTGCTGATCCACGGCCAGTCCGATCCTCAAACGAAAATGCGCCGGCTGGCCGACGCATCCATTCGTTGATTGCCCGATAGCGGGCAGAACTTTTTGCCAAGGTGGGGGCTGCCCCGGCGCTTAGCGCATGACCCCCGAAAATCGCAGGCGGAAGGTCATACGCAGAAACAGAAGTCAGGCGGCGCCTTTGACGCTGACGCCCTTTTCGACGAGGAAGGTCTGCAATTCGCCCGCCTGGAACATCTCGCGGATGATGTCGCAGCCGCCGACGAATTCGCCCTTGACGTAGAGCTGCGGGATGGTCGGCCAGTTGGAATAGTCCTTGATGCCTTGCCGCAGTTCGGCCGACGTCAGCACGTCGACGCCCTTATAGTCGGCGCCGATATAGTCGAGGATCTGCACGACCTGGCCGGAAAATCCGCATTGCGGGAAGCCGGGCGTGCCCTTCATGAAGAGAACGACGTCGTTGCCCTTCACTTCATTGTCGATGTAGTCGTTGATGCCGCTCATGGAATACCCTTTCATGCCTGTGGGAGTCAGGCTCGAACATTACCCTTCAAATAAACCCATGGGTTGCGCGAAACAAGATGTTTGCCGCCTTGCCATGCAAATGGCGCAAAGGAACGTCTGATCTTGGGCCAAGAGCGTTGGCCACCATCTTTCCCGAGGCGCGATGAAAAGACGATATCTCGCCGGGTTCCTCCTCGCCGTTCTGCTCGCCGCACTGGCCTTGATTTGGTGGGCCAGGTCGCCGAGACAACCACCCCTCGTTGTCGGCGGTGCATTGCCAGCGCCGTGCCGCGATGCGAGCTTCGAGGCGGTCGCCTATGTCGCCTGCGAGATCGATCTGCGCCGCTATGACGTCGGTGTGTTCCACGCAGGCCTCGACGGCAAGGCTTTCGGTTCACTGGACAAATTCGACAAGGCGATGGCGGATCAGGGCCGGACGGTGCTGCTCGCCATGAACGCCGGCATGTACCACCAAGACCTGACCCCAGTCGGCCTTCTCGTTGAAGACGGCCGGGAGAAGGCGCCGATCAACGTCGCCGGCAGCGGAGGCAATTTCTTCCTGAAACCGAATGGCGTATTCCTGGTCCGCAAGGACGGCAAGGCGGCGGTCATGGAGACAAGCGCCTATGCTGCGACCAGACTGGACGTGATGTTTGCCACGCAATCCGGCCCGATGCTGGTGATAGACGGCCGGCTTCATCCCCGCTTCGAGCAGAACGGCACATCACGCTATATCCGCAATGGCGTCGGCGTGCGTGACGAAAATACGGTCGTGCTGGCGATCTCACGCTCTGAAGTCAGCCTCGGCAGCTTCGCACGGCTATTCCGGGATGCGCTCGATTGTCCCAACGCGCTTTTCTTCGACGGGGTCGTTTCGGCGCTGTCGAACGGCGAGCGGATGATTGTGGGTGGAAAGTATCCGGCGGGGCCGATCATTGCCGTGACCGGTAAGAAGCTTGCGAGCCGGTAACTGCAAGAGAGCTCAGTCCGGCACGCTGGTCTGCAGGGCAAGCGCGTGCAGTACGCCGCCCATGTTGCCCTTCAGCGCGTCATAGACCATCTGGTGCTGCTGGACGCGGCTTTTGCCGCGAAAGCTTTCGGCAACAACCTCAGCCGCATAATGGTCGCCGTCGCCGGCCAGGTCGCGAATCGTCACCTTGGCGTCGGGAATGCCTTCCTTGATCAGCCGTTCGATGTCGTGGGCGTCCATTGCCATGTGAGGATTCCTTGTTCAGGTCGTGATCTCATAGATATGGTCGAAATGGCGGATGAACCACAGGGAAAGGGGCCCACTCGATCACATCACGGGTCCACGACCTCATTTGCCATGAAGCGAGGGAACCAGGATTCGTGGGCGGCGGTCAATTCGCTGACCGGTATCGCACGCGCCTCGCCCAGCTTCAGTTCGCTGCCGCCGGTCGAGCCGATCCACGGCGCAAAAACGCCGAGCTTGTTTTGCTGTTCGCGAATGGCGTCCCATTGCTCGCTCTGCGGGTCGATCGACAGCGTCAGCAGATAACGGCCCTGGTCCTCGCCGAACCAGACCGGGATCGGATCTGCACCGATCAGGCCGGGAATGGTCGCGCCGATGCCGGAGGCCATCGCCATCTCGGCCAGCGCCACCGCGATGCCGCCATCGGAAACGTCATGCGCCGCGGTAACAACACCGGAGGCGATCAGTGCCCGCACATGGTCGCCGACCCGCTTCTCGTGGCCGAGATCGACCGGCGGCGGCGGGCCGTCGGCGCGGCCAAAGATGTCGCGCATATAGACCGACTGGCCAAGATGCGAGCCCCATATCGTCGGGGCGCCGACCAGCACGATCATCTGGTCTTCGGCGGCAAAGCCGATGCGCACCATTTTCGACCAGTCGGCAATCAGACCGACGCCGCCGATGGTTGGTGTCGGCAGGATGCCCTGTCCGTTGGTCTCATTAAAGAGGGAGACGTTGCCGGAGACGATCGGAAAGCCAAGCGCCCGGCAGGCATCGCCGATGCCTTTCACAGCACCAACCAGCTGGCCCATGATCTCGGGCCGTTCCGGATTGCCGAAATTGAGATTGTCGGTGGCCGCGAGCGGCAGAGCGCCGGTGGCGGTAAGATTGCGCCAGCATTCGGCAACCGCCTGCTTGCCGCCCTCGTAAGGGTCGGCCTCGCAATAGCGCGGCGTCACGTCGGAGGAGAAGGCGAGCGCCTTGGTCGGATGACCGTCGACGCGCACGACACCGGCGTCGCCGCCGGGAAGCTGCAGGGAATTGCCCTGGATCAGCGTGTCGTACTGCTCCCACACCCAGCGGCGCGAGGACAGGTCCGGTCCGCCCAGCAGCTTGAGCAGTGCCTCGGCCACGTCGGCTTGCGGTGCATCGCCGGCCAGCGGCGCCGGCTTCTTCGGCTCGACCCAGGGACGGTCATATTCCGGCGCCTGGTCGCCAAGATCCTTGATCGGCAGGTTGGCAACCTCGTCGCCCTGGTGCAGCACGCGAAAGCGCAGATCGTCGGTGGTCTTGCCGACGATGGCAAAGTCGAGGCCCCATTTGTGGAAGATCGCCTCGGCCTGTTTTTCCTTTTCGGGGCGCAGCACCATCAGCATGCGCTCCTGGCTCTCCGACAGCATCATCTCATAGGCGCTCATGCGCTCTTCGCGCACCGGCACCTTGTCGAGGTCGAGCTCGATGCCGAGGTCGCCCTTGGCGCCCATCTCGACCGCCGAGCAGGTGAGGCCAGCGGCACCCATGTCCTGGATGGCGATAACGGCGCCGGACGCCATCAGTTCGAGGCAGGCTTCGAGCAGGCATTTTTCGGTGAAGGGATCGCCAACCTGGACCGTGGGCCGCTTCTCGTCGATCTTGTCGTCGAATTCGGCAGAAGCCATGGTGGCGCCGCCGACGCCGTCGCGGCCGGTCTTGGCGCCGAGATAGACGACCGGCAGGCCGACGCCCTTGGCCTCGGACAGAAAGATTGCGTCCGTCTTCGCGAGGCCCGCGGCAAACGCATTGACCAGGATATTGCCGTTGTAGCGGGCGTCGAAATTGACCTCGCCGCCGACCGTCGGCACGCCGAAGGAATTGCCGTAGCCGCCGACGCCGGAAACGACGCCGGCAACCAGATGCCTGGTTTTGGGGTGGTCCGGCGCGCCGAAGCGCAGCGCGTTCATCGCCGCGATCGGTCGCGCGCCCATGGTGAAGACATCGCGCAGGATGCCGCCGACGCCGGTCGCGGCACCCTGATAGGGCTCGATGTAGGAGGGGTGGTTGTGGCTCTCCATCTTGAAGACGACGCAGTCGCCGTCGCCGATATCGACCACGCCGGCATTCTCGCCCGGGCCCTGGATGACTTGCGGCCCGGTGGTCGGCAGCGTGCGCAGCCACTTCTTCGAGGATTTGTAGGAACAATGCTCGTTCCACATCGCCGAAAAAATACCGAGTTCGGTAAAGCTCGGTTCGCGCCCGACGAGGTCGAGGATGCGCTGGTACTCGTCGGGCTTCAGCCCGTGCGCGGCAATGAGTTCCGGAGTGATCGGCACGGAATTGGAAATGGTCATGATCGGCAATTTATGTCCTTGGGATCGAGTCCCGTCTTATCGCAAGCTTTGCAGCCGATACACCCCGTCGGATGACTAAAACGACGGAAAGCAACAACTGGCCGCAAGTAGCGAGAGATCGCCACTCGACCCGCCGGTTTCAAGCCGGTTCAGGAAAAGCTGTCGTAGCCGGCGCGGCCTTCGTCCAGAAGCCGTCGGATCACTGCGACGCCGTGCGCAATATCGTCCCGCTGTCGCGGCTGCGAGATGCCAAACCGCACGCCGTGAAAGGCCTGTTCGGAACGTCCCGCCTTGAACTCGTCCTCGTCGTCGATGAGCACGCCATGTTCGAGGCAGGCCTGTTTGAAAGTGCCGGAAAGCCACGGGTCGGGCAAAGTGAGCCAGACGAACGGCACATTATCCAGCGCCTTGAAGTCGAAGCCGTCGAGTGTCTCGCGCACGATCGCGATGCGCGCACCGATCTCGGCAATGCTGCGCTTGCGCATCTCGGCGGCCTGACTGGACAGCACCAGCCGGCTGCCCACCTCCGCCAGCAGAAAGGGCAGGCCGCCCGTCATCATCTTGTGGGCAACCCGGATGCGGTGACGATAGGCCGGCGGGCAAGCGAGCCAACCGCCGCGAACACCCGCCGCGACCGATTTCGAGAGGCCGCCGGCAACGATGGTCCGTTCGGGAGCATATTCGGCCAATAAAGGTGTCGGGTCGTCGGTCAGTCCGCCGTAGAGATCGTCCTCGATCAGGACGACGTTATATTGACGGGCGATACGCGCGATTGCCTCGCGGCGCGCGGCAGACAGCGTTGTCAGCGTCGGGTTCTTGGCCGTCGGCATCAAAAACATCATCTTCGGATGCTTTTGTGCGCAGACGCGCTCGAAATCCTCGGGATCGATGCCCTCGTCATCAGCCGCCACCAGTGCGGTCCGGCGACCGATCAGGCCGGCGCTGCGCGAGATCTGCGAATAGGTGAGGTGTTCGAAGATGACATAGTCGCCGGGGGCGGTGAGCCCCGCAATGGTTGCCATTACCGCCGCGTGGGTGCCGAGCGTGGGGACAATGGCATCTGCGGCCGGGCGAAAGGAATTGCGTGACAGCCAGCGCCTGCCGGCTTCGAACCAGCGGTCCGGGAAATCACGCGTGTAGCTTGAAATCTCATGCGGATGGTCTTGCGCCGTGCGTGTCAACACATCGGCGACGATGGCACCCTGGCCGACATCCGGTGCGGCCGTGCTATCGAAGCGCAGTTTGTCGCCGGGCGCATCCATATAGCGCGTGCCTTGTTCGACCGGCCCCAGGAAATCCGGCTTTGCGCTCTCCGACTGTTGAGCGATAACATAGGTTCCGCGGCCGACCTCGCCGCTGACCAATCCCCGCTCGCGCAGCAATTGATAGGCCCTGCCGACCGTGCCGACAGTCGTGCCGATGTCGTATGCCAGATCGCGCTGCGGCGGCAGCTTTGCCCCTGCACCGATCAGGCCGCGGTCGATGTCCGTCTCGATGGAATCGGCAAGCCGCTGATAGAGCGGGCCAGTGCCGGCTGTAAGGTCTGGAAGCCAAGTTGTCATGGTGACAATTTTTTACATTGCACCGAAATGAGAGTCAATACATATGAAGCGGGCTGTACAAAAGGGCACAATTGCAATCTTGGCAGAAAGAAAATGGGTACAATAGAGACAATCCGCTACGCGGCAGTTGAATTGCA
The DNA here is from genome assembly GCF_040323975.1 of Mesorhizobium sp. M0019. Lineage (NCBI taxonomy): Bacteria > Pseudomonadati > Pseudomonadota > Alphaproteobacteria > Hyphomicrobiales > Phyllobacteriaceae > Mesorhizobium > Mesorhizobium sp. M0019. The sequence continues at coordinate 160,219 of NZ_JAMYVK010000007.1, forward strand.
GGTGCAGGTGGCGCGCCCGCCGGGCAGGCCAACCTATGTCAGTCGGCTGGTGCGTACGCTCAGATCCTTCGCGAGGTGGATCGACGGGTTAATGGATCGCCGGCGCAGCCGGCTGGTCCTGCTCGAGATGACTGACGACCAGCTCAAGGACATCGGTATCTCGCGTTGCGATGCCCATCGTGAGGGGCTGAGGGCGTTTTGGGACTGAGAGCAGCCGGATGCTCCGTCTCGAACGTCGCGTGGCATATCGACGGTTAGACGAGAGCGTCAATATCGACATCGGAACCAACGCGATCTTCTTCATCACTGAGATACCATCCTCCTTCGTGCCCTCACAGCATTCGCTCGCGACGTCTCCAGTGAATAGGGGTATTGCTGAAAACAGCTAATTCCCTTATTTTGGGGATAACGAAGGAGATGACCGTGGCAAGTTTCACCCTCACAGATCTCGGCAACAAATCCGGCGAGGTTGTTGAGGCCGCGTTCCGCGGCCCTGTTGACATCACCAAGCGCGGCAAGCGCAAGTTCGTTCTCCTGACGGCAGAGCAGTTCGACCGCATCACCAGTCGCAGCGCGCAACGGGCACACCGCGTCGAGGATCTGTCGGCCGAGGAACGCGACAGGCTTCTAACCGGCCTCGACGCAGTCGCGCGAGATGATGTTCGGGATGACTGAACCCGGCCACGGACAGATCATTCTCTATTCCTATTTGTGGGCAAGGGAATATGACCGGGGCGAGGAAAGCGGACGCAAGGCGCGGCCGACTTGCGTTATGCTGATCGTTGCCGGCAAGAATGGCCGCAAGCAGGCCCTGCTCTTTCCAATCACGAGCCAGCCGCCACGACCTGGCGCGCACTATGTTGAGATTCCTGAGACCGAGGCCCGCCGCGCCACCCTCTTTACCCCAGCCTGGGTTATCGTCGACGAATTCAACACCGATGATCTCGCGACGAGCTGGGCGCTCGAAGATACCAAGCCGCTCGGCCAATTCACGCGCAAGTTCATGTCACGGATCGCTGGCGAAGCTGCTGCGGCGATCCGTGCAGGCGCCGCGCGAACCGTGCCAAGACGCTAAAGGCTGCCGCGGCGGGAGAGCATCATCGCGGATGAACGCCCGCCGCCCTGATCCGCGTGACACCGTGGTCCACAAGCACCGCCACGATGCACAGCATCAGAAAGAGCCCGGTGATGGCCAGAGCCGAGACGGCGACGCTGGTCGCGCCGTTCTTGGCGAGATCGAGGAACGGGTAGGGCACTTCACCGGCAATCGGCGCCCGCAGCAGCGCGTAGGCCAGATAGGCGATCGGATAGATCATCCACCAGGAGATGTCGCGCCACCGCGTCGAGCCGTCGGCGCCTGCCACAAGCCACCACAGCACGAACAACACCGGCGTCACATAGTGCAGGAGCACATCGCAGAGCAGGAACAGCCCTTGCGGCTGCCAAAGCTGCGCCAGGACCGTTGCATAAACGATGAGGACCAGCGTTATGGCGACGGCTACGCCCGCCCGCATCCGTGGCGCGGAAAAGGCCGGAAACCAGGCATAACCCGTCGACGACAGCAACGAGGCATGGACGAGCACCGCGCCGATGTTGGTCAGGATGGTGAAGAAGCTGAAATAGAAGACCAGCGAGCCGGCAAAGCCGCGGCCGGCTTCCATTGATGCCGGGACGGTGATGCAGAGCTGCAGGACGAGCCCGGCCAGGCCGACGACCAGACCGGTGATCTGCAGCACGCGACCCATTGGGCTAGGCAGCAGCGCCGCAGGCCGGATTGCCCGCCTGCCAGCGGGCAATGTCCGAGCCGATGCGGGCGCCGAGCGGTTCCGCCATCAATGGGCCGAACACGTCGACGCGGCTCGAATTGCCTTGCGCCTGCACGACCAGCAACGGCTTTCCACCATAATGTTTGGCCGGCACCAGCAGGAAGCGCGGCGTGCCGCTGAACGAATTCAGCTCGTTGGCCATCTGGTAAGATTTGAAGGCAGGGTCCTTGCTGGCGATCCAGCATTTGTGGGCAGCTATTGCCACCTGCTCCATGGCAAGCAGTGACGCACTCTTGCCCGCCGGCGCCGGCGCGCTCTTCGGGCCTGACTGGCAGGAGGCGAGTACAAGCCCGGCGGCAGTAGCGACGGCGAGGCGCGTGGTCGTCGGTCTCATGTTCAAGCGGCGCCCATCTCGAGTTCGGACAGAAAGATCTTCAGACCGTCTGTCATCTCACCCCAGACGCGCGACAGCGCCGGATGCTGCAAGGCTATTTGCTCGTAGGCATCGAATTTCGGATAGGCGTCAAGCAAATCGGGGCGGCCCATCGTTGTCCTGAAATTGTTGAAGACGAAGCGGGTCGGCGTCAACCACGCATCGGCAAAGGAGATGTCGTCGCCGAGCGCGAACGGGCCATGCGCCATGCGGGCCTCGATTGCCGCAAGCCCGTGATGCAATCGGGCGAACTGTGCCTTGATCTCCGCCTCGTTGCGCTGCGGCACGAAATGGAGCTCGAACAGCTTCATCGTCGGGGCGAGCACGTCGAGGTCGGTGATGCGGGCGAACATGCGCACCAGCGCCCGGTCCTTCGAGTCCCTCGGCAGCAGCGCCGGCTCGGGAAAGCGCTCCTCCAGATATTCGGCGATGACCACCGATTCGACGATCGTTTCGCCGGAGCCGGTGATCAGCACCGGAATCCGGTTCAACGGCGAGATGGCACGAAACGCCTCCGGGATGGGAAACCCCGGCGGCGGTGCAATGAGCTTGAGCGGCACGTTCTTGATGTAGGCCAACGCCCGCACGATCGACGAATAGGGCGACAACGGCCGCGAATAGAGTTTCATGACCGTGGCTCCAGGAGGAAAATTGAAGGCATCAAGCAGCGATGCCCAGCGCGCTTTCGAACAGCGCCCGGCCGTCGCTGCCGCCATGCGCCGCTTCGATCAGGTTCTCGGGATGCGGCATCAGGCCGAGCACGTTGCCGCGGCCGTTGACGATGCCGGCAATGTCGTTGATCGAGCCGTTGGGATTGGTGCCTTCGGCATAGCGGAACACCACCTGGCCTTCGCCTTCGAGGCGGGCCAGCGTTTCGGCATCGGCAAAATAATTGCCGTCATGGTGCGCCACCGGCGCCCGGATGATCTGGCCCGGCTGGTAGCGGCGGGTGAACATCGTGTTGGCATTGGCGATCTGCAGCTTCACCTGACGGCAGACGAATTTCAGCGAGGTATTGCGCATCAATGCGCCCGGCAGCATGCCGGCCTCGACCAGGATTTGGAAGCCGTTGCAGACGCCGATGACCGTGACGCCCTTGGCCGCCTTTTCGGCCACAGCCCGCATTACTGGCATGCGCGCGGCAATGGCGCCGCAGCGCAGATAATCGCCGAACGAAAAGCCGCCGGGAATGGCGATCAGGTCGACATCGGGAATTTCGGTGTCGGTCTGCCAGACGGTGACCGGCGGCGTGCCGGAAATCTTGGTCAGCGCCGCGATCATGTCGCGGTCGCGATTGAGGCCTGGGAGCAGGACGACGGCTGATTTCACCTCAGGCGATCTCCACCGCGTAATTCTCAATCACTGTATTCGCCAGAAGCTTGTCGCACATGGCTTTCAGATCGGCCTCGGCCTTGGCGCTGTCGCTCTCGGCCAATTCGACGTCGAAAACCTTGCCTTGCCGCACCTGGCCGACGCCGCCGAAACCCATTCCGGACAGCGCGTGCTCTATTGCCTTGCCTTGTGGGTCTAGCACGCCGTTCTTGAGGGTTACGGTAATGCGGGCCTTGATCACGCTGGACATGCTCCTGTTCACCTGTTGAGCGGGCAAGCCGTCAGTGCGGCTTACCTTTGACACCGTCGGTCGATGCGACGAGCACCGGCCCGGCCGGACGCGGTGGCTCGTTCTCGTTCATGATGCCGAGACGGCGGGCAACTTCCTGATAAGCCTCGACCAGCCCGCCCATGTCGCGGCGGAAGCGGTCCTTGTCGAGCTTGTCCTGCGTCGCCACGTCCCACAGCCGGCAGGAATCCGGCGAGATCTCATCGGCAACGACGATGCGCATCATATCGCCTTCGAACAGGCGGCCGCATTCGATTTTGAAATCGACCAGCTGGATGCCGACGCCCATGAACAGGCCGGAAAGGAAGTCGTTGACGCGAATGGCCAGCGCCATGACATCGTCGATCTCCTGAGGGCTCGCCCAACCGAAGGCGGTGATGTGCTCTTCCGATACCATCGGATCGTCGAGCGCATCGGCCTTGTAATAGAATTCGATGATCGAGCGCGGCAGCACGGTGCCTTCCTCGATGCCCAGGCGCTTGGCCAGCGAGCCGGCGGCGACGTTGCGCACCACCACTTCGAGCGGGATGATCTCGACTTCCTTGATCAACTGCTCGCGCATGTTGAGCCGGCGGATGAAGTGGGTCGGAATGCCCATCCGGTTGAGATGATTGAAGATGTGCTCGGAAATGCGGTTGTTGAGCACGCCTTTGCCATCGACGATTTCATGCTTCTTCTTGTTGAAAGCGGTAGCGTCGTCCTTGAAGAACTGGATCAGCGTGCCAGGCTCCGGTCCCTCATAAAGGATCTTGGCCTTGCCTTCATAAATGCGGCGGCGATTTTTCATCTGATTTTTCTCTGGATTTGCGGGCAGGCGGCAAGCGACCAGTTCCTGTCCGTCTGCCTAAAATAAGATGGCGACGGTGGGGTTCAATGCCGGTGTCTATCCCAATCGCACTGTTTGCTCAATCGGCAAATCCTTTCAATCAACCGCTTTCGGGCACCGAAATGCCGCAGCGCAGCAAGCAATGTAGCATATTGACCGGCCGGCGCCCTTTTGGTTTGTGCTCCGGCAACACATATTGGCACAACGAATCGGATTTCACGGAGGGATGCCATGAGCAGCATGAAAGACCGCGAAGAGGGCTTTGAGCGCAAATTCGCATTCGACGAGGAACTTCGGTTCAAGGCTGCGGCACGCCGCAACAGAGCGCTCGGCCTGTGGGCTGCCGAAAAGCTCGGCAAGTCCGGCGCTGATGCCGACGCTTATGCCAGGGAAGTGGTCGTCAGCGACATCGAGGAAGCCGGCGATCACGACGTTTTCCGCAAGATACGCAAGGATTTCGATGCGGCCGGCATCGACCAGTCGGACCATCAGATCCGCCGCACCATGGATGAATTGATGGCGCAGGCGATCGAGCAGATCAAGAACACCTGATCCCCATCGATACTCTTCGAATGCTGGACCAATCGACCGTCCGGCCTCACCGGGCGGTTTTTCTTTGCCTTTGCGGTCATTTCCGGCTGAATTGCTGCAAGCAAAGAGGAAATCGCCAATGTCCCTGAAGTCACGCCTTGCGGCCGACGAGACGCTGTTCACCGCATGGTCCGGCGTGCCGGATGCCTTGACGGTCGAGATACTGGCCAGGCAAGGGTTCGACGCGGTTACGCTCGATATGCAGCATGGTGGCCATCACGAGGACAGCGTGCTGCGCGGGCTTGTGCCGGTGCTGGCCGCCAACAAGCCGGCTTTGGTACGCATCCCGGTCGGCCGCTTCGACATGGCCAGCCGTGCGCTTGACTTCGGCGCCGAGGCGGTGATCGCCCCGATGGTGAATTCGGTGGCGGACGCAAAGCTGTTTGCTGCCGCAATGAAATACCCGCCACTCGGCGAGCGCTCCTGGGGCCCGACCTATGCTTTTCCGCGCCATGGCAAGGGCGACTATGCCGACTGGCTGCGCGACAGCAACCAGCGCACCATGGCGTTCGCCATGGTCGAAACGCGGGCCGCGCTTGATGCACTCGACGGCATCCTCGACACGCCGGGCATCGACGGGATATTCCTTGGCCCGTCGGATTTCTCGATCGCCTGGTCGAAGGGCACCACCGTCAGTTCGACGCTGGAGAGCATGATGGGGACCGTCGCCTCGATCGCCGAGCGCACCCGCAAAGCCGGCAAGCATGCGGCGATCTATGTGATGGAACCGGCCATCGCCGGTCGCGTGGTGTCGATGGGTTACCGGCTGCTGGCGATGGGTTCCGAGCATTCGCTGATTTCGCTTGGGGCAAAGACCCTGCTGAACAGCGTCAGGGATTCGATCGCTTCCTAGAGATCCGTCAGGAATTTCGCGAACGTCATCGAGCCTTCAGGCCAGGGGCCGAAGCCGGAATCCGCGTTGAGATGACCGGCATCGCCGGCGTCGATGAACAGCGAGCCCCACGCCCCGGCAATGTCCTCGGCGACGCCGAAGGCGCAGAACGGGTCGTTGCGGCTGGCGATCACCACCGACGGAAACGGCAGCGGGTCGCGCGGATAGGGGCCGAAGGTCATCAGATGCCTCGGCTTTATCTCTGGATTGGCGACATCGGGCGGCGCCACGAAGAAAGCGCCGGCGACCGGCCTCTCGAACCGAGGCAATGCTTGAATGACCGCCGCGACGCCAAGCGAATGGGCGACGATGACGACCGGCCGCTCGGCCTCGTTAACCGCCTTGGCGACACCGGCCGTCCAATCCTCGCGCACCGGCTTCGACCATTCCGCCTGTTCGACGCGGCGCGCTGTCGATAGTTTCGACTGCCAGCGGCTCTGCCAATGATCGGGGCCGGAATTGGTGTAGCCCGGCACGATGAGAATATCTGCTTCCCTGACTTTCATGGCGCGCATGTAGCGAGAGGCGCTGTCGGGTGCAACCGGGTATGAACTCAACAGCGACACGCAAACGGCCGCTCACGAGCCCGGTTCTGCTCGCTATTGTGAACACCCTGTTCGCTTCTTGCGCTCTTGTGTGAACGATCGCGATCAACGATCTGTCGCCAGGAAAGAATGGCTGTTCCGAGATTTTGGCACGGACATGGCGTAGAATGATTGATGGCGCCGGATTGCTCTGTTGGAAGCTTGTCGAGCGCCGCCTGAACGGAGCACTTTGATGAGCGAACTGCCTTTTGCCGCGACGACCCCGGTCAGCGTTGCCCGCGTCGGCTTGCGGGCGCGCGATGCAGACAATCTCGCCGCCTACTATCGCAAAGTCGTCGGTTTGCAGGAACTGAGCCGCGCCGGCGGCACGATTACGCTCGGCGCAGTCAATCGCCCTTTGCTCGACATCGAAGCGGATCCGGCCGCGAAACCCGATGACCCGCGCAGCGCCGGTCTTTTCCACACCGCCTTCCTGCTACCCAGCCGGGCCGATCTCGGCCGCTGGATCAACCATGCCATCGCCAACAAGATCGGCATCGAGGGCGCATCCGACCACCTGGTCAGCGAGGCTCTTTACCTAACCGATCCGGAAGGCAACGGCATCGAGATCTATGCCGACCGCCGTCCGCAGGACTGGAAATGGAACGGTGACAAGATAGCGATGGCGACGGAGCGGCTGAACATTCCGTCGGTCGTTGCCGAGGTGCCGGCCGGCGACACCGGCTGGCAGGGCGCGCCGGAAAACAGCATTATCGGCCACGTCCATTTGCGGGTCGGCAGGCCGGAAGAAGCAGAAGCATGGTGGCATCAGGAGTTCGGTTTCGACACAGTGGCAAAGTACGGTGGCGCGGCGGTGTTCCTGTCGTCCGGCGGCTATCATCACCACATTGGCGCAAATGCGTGGCAGAGCGCGGGCGCCGGTCGCCGCGATCCCGCCCGCTCCGGCTTGGCCTGGGTCGAGATGCGCTCGGACAATGCCGCAAGCGAGACCACCCGCGAGGATCCGTGGGGCACGGTAATAAGGACGGTTCCCGGTAAGGCGTAGGTTAGAGGTTCGCTTTTTCGAGCAAGCGGCCAAGCATGAGCAGGCCCGCTGGCCATACGCCCAGGCGGGCCTCATTTCCCATATGGCCGAGATCGCCGGCATCGGCGATATCCGCGCCCCAGGCTGCGGCAAAAGCGGTCGCCTTGTCGAAGGTGACGCGTGGGTCGCTGCGGCTCGCCACCACCAATGTCGGGAAGGGCAGGCGCTTCAGCGGCATCGGCGCGAACGGGCGCACCGCGTCGAATGAGGGATCGGTATCGTCGACATTGGTCGCGGCAACCAGGAATGCCGCCGCGACCTTGTCGAGTTGGCTTTGACTGGCGCTAGCAGCCCACTTCACCGCCGTCGCCACCGACAGCGAATGCGCAAGCAGCACGACGCGGCGCGGTGCGGCGGCCACCGCGGCATCCACCTGGCCGATCCAGTCTTCAGGCTTTGGCCGGTCCCACTCGGCCTGCAGCACGCGGCTCGAATTGGGGAACACCCGGCACCAATGCGACATCCAATGATCCGGCCCGGAATTGCCTCGCCCGGGCAGGGCAAGGAAATCGAAATCTCCGGCCGACGAAATCATCAGGCTTCTCCAAACACTCGGCTAAAGATCGTATCGACGTGCTTGGTATGATAGCCCAAGTCGAATTTCTCGCGGATCTCGGCCTCGGGCAAGGCTGCGACAACGTCCTTGTCGGCCAGAAGTTCCTCAAGAAAATCAGCGCCTTGCTCCCACACCTTCATGGCGTTGCGCTGCACCAGCCGGTAGGCGTCCTCGCGCGAAACGCCGGCTTGCGTCAGCGCCAGCAGCACGCGCTGCGAATGCACGAGGCCGCGGAATTTGTTCATGTTCTTCAGCATGTTGTCGGGGTAGACTAGCAGTTTGTCGACGACGCTGGTCAGGCGTGAGAGCGCGAAATCGAGCGTCACCGTCGCGTCGGGCCCGATCATGCGCTCGACCGAGGAATGCGAGATGTCGCGCTCGTGCCACAGCGCCACATTCTCCATTGCCGGCAATGCGAAGGAGCGCACCATGCGGGCAAGGCCGGTGAGGTTCTCGGTCAGCACCGGGTTGCGCTTGTGCGGCATCGCCGACGAGCCCTTCTGTCCGGGTGAAAAGTACTCTTCTGCTTCAAGTACCTCGGTGCGCTGCAGATGGCGCACCTCGATCGCCAGCCGCTCGATCGACGAGGCGATCACGCCGAGCGTGGCGAAGAACATCGCGTGGCGGTCGCGCGGGATCACCTGCGTCGACACCGGCTCCGGCTTCAGTCCGAGTTTCTTGGCCACGTATTCTTCGACATAAGGGTCGATATTGGCGAAGGTGCCGACCGCACCAGAGATGGCGCAGGTGGCGATGTCCTCGCGTGCATGCACCAGCCTCTCGCGGCAACGCGAGAATTCGGCATAGGCCTGCGCCAGCTTGACGCCGAAGGTGGTCGGCTCGGCATGGATGCCGTGGCTGCGGCCGATGGTAATGGTGTCCTTGTGCTCGAAGGCGCGGCGCTTGAGCGCCGCAAGCAGCCCGTCAATGTCGGCCAGCAGGATGTCGCTGGCGCGGGTGAGCTGCACGGCAAAACAGGTGTCGAGAACGTCGGAGGATGTCATGCCCTGGTGGATGAAGCGGGCATCCGGCCCGACGAATTCAGCAAGATGGGTGAGAAAGGCGATGACGTCATGCTTGGTGACGCGCTCGATCTCGTCGATGGCGTCGACGTCGAACTTCGCCGCTCCGCCTTTCTCCCAGATGGTCTTGGCGGCCTCCTTCGGGATGACGCCGAGCTCGGCCAATGCGTCGCAGGCGTAGGCCTCGATCTCGAACCAGATGCGGAACCGGGTTTCGGGTGACCAGATGGCCACCATTTCCGGCCGGGAGTAGCGAGGGATCATCAGTCGGTCCTGACTTGCGAGAGCATTTGCCCGCGTCCTAACAGAGGCAGGCAAAATGCTCAACGTTGCTGGCGCGCAAACCAGACACTGGCGACAGCGAGTGCAACGAAACCGAGCGGAAAATACAGCCGGATGCCGAGGACGACGAACTGGTAAAGCGCCGTCAACATCGTGAACACGAACTGGAAAACCCAGGTGATGGTGAGCGCGGGTGCATGCCATTGGACATAGTAGGAGCGATATTGCAGCCCAAAGAGGCCGCCGGTGAAGGTAATTGTCGCGGCGAGAAGGCAGACGAAGGCGGCGGCGAGGGCGATTTCCAGTGGCGTCCGAGCGAGACGAGCCGCGCCAGAAACAGCCCAACCGGGAAGGCCAGCGCGCCGCCGGCAGCATAAAGCAGCGAGACGAAGCGGACCTTCGCCGGGGTCTCCCAATCGTACAACAGCAGATTGAGCAGCGCGCTGGCGCCCATCGCTATGGCCCACAACAAGGCACCGGCAAATGCGGTGCGCAGCGGCGGCAAGGAGCGGCGAAGACGGCCCAGAGCGCGATAGCGCATGGCGGGGAACTTCACAGGCGACCGGTTACCGCGATCCAGCGATAGTCCGGCCCTTCGAAGCCGTATTGGCGCACCGCGATCAGCACGGCATAGGCGCTGAGGCTATCCAGCGAAAATGTCTGAACCGCGCCGATCTGGTAGCCATTCGGACAGCCTCTGCTTTGCGGGCTCGATTTGTCCTCGTGAATGATCCTCGTCTGGCCGCCATCCTTCGCCTCGATGCGCAGCAGGCGAAAGCCATTGATCTCGCCCTGGCTCTGGCAGCGTTCGGTGTCATTCATGCCGATCTGGTCGAGCCGGAACTCGAGCGGATCGTCGACCGGCGAGAAGATCGGGCGCGGATTGACCACCATGCGGAAGGGATCGGCAGAAAGCTCGGTCACCGGGTTGAAGCCGGCGGTGATGCCGCGATTTGCCGTGAGTTCCGCCTGACTGACGATCGCTTCGCCCCTTTGCCGGGCCTGCAGCCGCGCTGCGGCCACCGTGGCATTCTCGTCGTCGAGCCGGACACGTATCGGCGAGCCCTTCAGGAAACTGTCGTCGGCCGTGTCGATATAATAGCGGGTCGCATAGGGAAATCCCGATCCGTCCTGGACGCCGTATTCCTCGAAGGCAAAGACCCCGCCATCACTGCTGAAGCCGAGGATCTCAAGCTCGGCGACATCGCCTGCGTGGGCGGCGGCCAAAGTTGCAAGCGGGGCAAGCAGGCAGACTGCAAACAGGGCAAGATTTCGCATGGGGCTTTCCATTCCGGCGGTCGACGCCGTTAAATTCCTATCACGATGCCGTCAAAAGATCGTGCTGACTGAAACACAAAGTCGATGCATCCAATCCGGCCGCCGTTTGTTATTGTCGGCAGCTTCACCGCATTGTGCCTTCCGAAAATCAGAATCGATTTTCGGAAGGCACGATGCATTGATTCAAAATGTTTAGAGCGTCGTTTGCGCGTCCAAAGGGACGCGCGGCGCTCTAAGGGAGACCCCCATGACAGATGCAGCCAAGATTCGCGAACGTATGGAAGTGATCGGTGCCGACGGCGTCCATGTCGGTACCGTCGACAAGGTTGACGGAGATCGCATAAAGCTGACCAAGCGCGACAGCGGCGAGGGCGCTCACAGGGGCCATCACCACTTCATTCCTCTCAGCCTTGTCGCCGAGGTCGAGGGCCAGAAGGTGCGGCTGTCGGCAAACTCGGATGTTGCGGTCACGTTCGAGGAAGAAAAATCCGAACCCACCTGATCATAATCCAGTCTGATTACGGCTCACCCGAATGAGCGTTGCGCGTTCAGCGCGACGACCAGACCGGGAACAGATCGCCCTCGGCCGGCGTCGCGGCAAAGACGCCGCGGCTGATGGCGCGCGCCATCGTGGCGCCGGCCGCGGCGTAGAGATCGATTGCATCGTCGGGCTCAAGCTCGATGCCGCTCTTGCCCGTTGCCAGCGCGAAGACCAGATCGCCGTCGGCGGGCGTATGCGTCGGCCAAATGGCACGGACAAAGCCGTCATGCGCCGATATCGCCAGGCGTTTGGCGGCGGCCTTCGTGAGTACCGCATCGGTGGCGATCACGGCGATGGTCGTGTTGGCGCCGGTTTCCGCCTGCTCTGCGGCATACCTGTCACGGAACTTCAGCAGGACCTTTCTGGCATCGTCAGGCATCGGGTGGGGATAGCCTAACCCGCCGAACTCGTCGCCGATCTCGAACGGTGCCGCCCAGAAATGGCGGGTCCCGGCGACCGTCACCGAGCCGGTCGGGTTGACGGCGGCAAGCGCGCCGATGGTGACGCCGCTGTCCAGCACCGTCGAGGCCGAGCCGAGCCCGCCCTTCAGGCCGGAGCTCAGCGCGCCGGCACCCGCGCCGGCGGTGCCGAGCGCAAAGTCGATCGCGGCGGCTTGCGCGGCTTCGTAGCCGAGGTCGCGGTAAGGCGGATACCGGCCCCAATCCTTGTCGCCGCCATTGCGCAGATCGAACAGGATCGCCGCCGGCACGATCGGCACGCGAAAGCCGCCGACCTCGACGCCGATGCGCCTTTCACGCAATGCCGCCTGCACCCCCGACGCGGCGTCGAGGCCAAAAGCCGACCCGCCCGAAAGCACCACGGCATGGATGGCGTGGATCGAATTGTGCGGCTCGAGCAGGTCGGTTTCGCGGGTGCCCGGCGCACCGCCCAGGATTTGCACGCCGGCCACGGCCGGTTCGTCGCAGATGACGGTGGTCACACCGGATTTCAGCTTGGCATTCGCCGCATTGCCGACACGCAGGCCGGCGACGTCCGTGATGAGATTGCGCGGACCCGTATGGAACATCCCTGTGCTGGACATCATTGGCTCTCCGCCGGCGCGAAACGGCCGCCGTCGAAACGGTAGGCTCGATAAGGATTTTGCGTCAGGTCACCTTTTTCGTCAAAGCGGATCGGTCCGATCGCCGTGGTGAAGTCATGCGCGGTCAGCACGTTGGCCAGCCTCTCGCCGGAGCTTTGCGGCAATGCTGAAGCCGCCTTGGCGATCTCGACCGCGGCATAGGCGGGAAGCGTGTAACCTTCCGGCACGATGTTTTGTGCTGCAAAGCTTTGCAGTACCTTGGGGTCGGCGACGTCGGCCCATTCGGGCGGCGCGATCATCAGCGTGCCGACGGCATAAGGCACGTCGCCGGGCGGCGCGCGCAACGCTTCGCCGCCGGCAAACACCATGCCGGTATTTAGCTGGCCGGCATCCCGGCCCATAATGGCGACATCATCGCCGTCGCCGCCGGCAAAGACATGCGTTGCGCCGGCTTTCTTCAGCCGGCCGATCAGGCCGATCTGGTTGTCGAGCTGCGGCCGGAACGTGTCGACGAACACCGGCTTCAGAGCCGCTTGCTCGGCGGCTGCCCGAAACGTCTCGGCCATTTCGCGGCCATAGATCGTGCCGTCGTCGACTATGGCGAACAGCTCGGTTTGCCATAGGCGGGTGAGGATGGCAGCGACGGCATTGCGCTCGTCGTCGCCGCGCGGCCCGAGACGATAGATCGGCCATCCGGTCTTGGCGCGCCGGTCGGTCAGGCTTTCCGTGCGCACGCCGACGGTGATCACCGGTATGCCGGCATCCTTGAGGATCGGCAGAGCCGCCTCGATTGCGTCGGTGCACAAAAACCCGATGACGACGTTGACCTTGGCCGCGGTGAACTCCCGCGCGGCGGCGGCGCCACCGTCGGCCGTGCAGGCGTCATCGATCGACTTGATTTCGGCATCGTTCGCTTCAGCCGCCATTGTCGCGCCGGCCTCGATCTGTTTGCCGAGGATCGCCGACGGCCCCGACAAAGGTGCCGCGACGCCGACCAGCAGCGTCTCGGCATTTGCACTGCAGGCGACCGAGAGCCAGGCCAGCACCGCTATCGTGGTTGTCCAAGGTCGCATGCGAGCGAAGAATTCCTCCACGCCGGTCGCGTGGTTGCCGGCGCCAATGCCGTCAAGACCTAAAGGCTGGCCAGCTTTGGCGCAACACGCGAATTCGGGATATAGGTCAAGCACTTCGCTTGTGGCCTGCAATATCCCCCCATATATAACGGTTGGTTCTGACTAGTGGAAAATCATCGGTGCTGAAGAAGAATGACATCGGGCCGCAGGCCTACCGCGACGCGATGGCCCATTTTGCTGGCCATGTGCATGTAGTCACCACCGATGGCCCTGCCGGCAGGCGCGGCGCGACGGTGATCGCGGCCTGCTCGGTGTCGGACACGCCGCCAACCATCCTGGTTTGCCTCAATCGTGAAAATCCCAAGAACGAGCCGTTCGTGGAAAACGGCAAATTTGCCCTGAACACGCTGGCTTCGGATCAGGAGCCGCTGTCGATCGCCTTTTCCGGCATTACCGGCCTGCCGGTCGAGGAGCGTTTCGCGTTGGCCGAATGGGATGTGATCTCGACCGGTGCGCCGACGCTGAAGGGCGCGCTCGCCGTCTTCGACTGCGAACTGATCGACTCCAAGGATCTGGCCACCCACCGTGTGCTTTTTGGCAAGGTTACAGGTTTGCGCATCGGCGATAATTTGCGGCCGCTGATCTATCACAACCGCGGCTACCACGCTTTGTAGAGGCTTTCAGATGGCCGCGCCCGCGAAGACAGAATGACCGAGTTGAAAACCGCGTCCGGCGCCGCGGATGATCGACGAGACGCTCGATCTGTTGACCCGTGCGGATTATGTGGCGGACCGGTCGCTGGCGACCGTGCTGTTTTTATGCGTTCGGTCGACCCGCGGCGGTGGATCCAGGCTGGCGCGAAGCGCGTCGCATAACCACATGTCTGCCAGGGAGAAAATCATGGAACACAGTATCTATCTCGATGAGGCCCGCGATCCGCTGATCATCGCGGAGGGCTGGATGAAGGACGGCAAGGATGTCGCCATTGCCACCGTGGTCGAGACCTGGGGCTCGGCGCCGCGCCCGGTCGGCAGCCACCTAGTGATCGACGCGGAAGGCAATTTCCACGGCTCCGTCTCGGGCGGCTGCGTCGAAGGCGCGGTGGTGACCGAGGCGGTCGATGTTATCGATAGCGGCACGGCCAAAATGCTCGAATTCGGCGTCGCAGACGAGACCGCCTGGCAAGTCGGCCTGTCATGCGGCGGCCGCATCAAGGTCTATGTAGAAAGATTGGGTTGATCTCGAATGGATCCCTATGCGCTGAAGACACTCAACGCCGAACGCCGCGCCCGCCGCGCGGCAATCCTGGTCACCGATCTCGGCGACGGCCGCGACCGTGTCGTGCGCGAGGGCGACCGGGTAGCCGGCGAACTCGGGGCGGCCATCGCCAAGGCATTTCGCACGGGCAATTCCGGTTCGGCCGAAGCTGAGGGACGGACCTTCTTCCTCAACGCACATCTGCCGCAGCCGCGCCTGGTGGTGATCGGCGCCGTCCACATCAGCCAGGCGCTGGCACCGATGGCCAGGATCGCCGGCTATCCTGTCGAGATCATCGATCCGCGAACGGCCTTTGCCACGCCCGATCGTTTTCCCGATATCGCGCTGCATGCCGAATGGCCAGAGGATGTGCTGACGCGTCAGCCGCTCGATAGCTATACGGCGCTGGCTGCTCTCACCCACGATCCGAAGATCGACGATTTCGCGCTGAAGGCGGCGCTCGACGCCGGCTGCTTTTATGTCGGCGCGCTCGGCAGCCGCAAGACCCACGCCAAACGTGTGGAACGCCTGCTGGCTTCGGGAGCGACCGCCGACCAGATCGCCCGCATTCATGCCCCGATCGGCCTCGACATTGGGGCTGCCAGCCCGGCCGAGATCGCCGTCGCGGTGTTGGCGCAAGCGATCCACGCCTTTCGCTCCCGTGGTCTCGAATCCAAAGGCGCCATCGCGTGAAATTTGGTCCCGTTGCGATCGATGCGGCCGAAGGGGCAGTGCTGGCGCACGCCACCACAGCCGGAGAGCGCCGCTTCCGCAAGGCGCACAGGCTAAGCGCCCGGGATGTGTCCCTGTTGAAGGCCGCTGGCATTTCCGAGGTCGTAGCGGCGGTGTTGGCGCCCGATGATCTCAGCGAGGACGTCGCTGCCGAAAAGATCGCCGCATCCATGATCCATCGCAACATCGAGGCGAGGCCCGCCGCGACAGGTAGGGTCAACCTCCACGCGCAGGCTGCCGGCATGTTCACCGTCGACGCGGCGATGATCGACGCCATCAACGCCGTCGATCCGACGATCACCATCGCCACGCTGGCGCAGCATGCGCCGGTCGAAAAAGGTCAG
The DNA here is from genome assembly GCF_040323975.1 of Mesorhizobium sp. M0019. Taxonomy (NCBI): domain Bacteria; kingdom Pseudomonadati; phylum Pseudomonadota; class Alphaproteobacteria; order Hyphomicrobiales; family Phyllobacteriaceae; genus Mesorhizobium; species Mesorhizobium sp. M0019. The sequence goes on from NZ_JAMYVK010000007.1 coordinate 176,104, forward strand.
ATGGTAGCAACGGTGAAGATCATCCCATTTGCGGTCGCCTCCGCTTTGGTCGATGCCGTGGCAAGGATCTGCGCCGGCGGCGAGATATTTGCGGTCAACGCCTATCAGCCGGTGCGCGTCGGCGTCATCCAGACGGTGCTGCCCGGCATCAAACCCAGCGTGCTCGACAAGACGCTGCGCGTCACCGAAGCGCGCCTGGCGCGTTCGGGCGGCAGGCTGACGGCGGAGCGTCGAACCCCGCATGAAATTATCCCCGTCGCCGAGGCTGCGGCCTCGCTGATCCGCGACAACGATATGGTGGTGATCTTCGGCGCTTCGGCGATGGCCGATTTCGGCGACATCGTTCCTGCTGCGATCGAAAGGGCGGGCGGCACTGTCATCCGCGCCGGCATGCCGGTCGATCCCGGCAATCTGCTGGTGCTAGGCACTCTAGGCGGCAAGCGCATCATCGGTGCGCCGGGCTGCGCCCGCAGTCCCAAGGAGAACGGCTTCGACTGGGTGCTCGACCGGCTGATCGCCGGTCTCGACGTGACCGCCAGGGATATTGCCGGCATGGGTGTCGGCGGGCTGTTGATGGAAATTCCGACGCGGCCGCAACCGCGCGAGCCATTGCCGGCCAAAGCCGAACCAAAGGTCGAGATCGTGCTTCTGGCCGCCGGCCGCTCCAGCCGCATGGGCGGGCCGAACAAGCTCTTGGCGCTCTTCGACGGCAAGCCGCTGGTCCGTCGCACTGCCGAACGCGCGGTCGGTTCGAAAGCCGGGGCCACCATCGTCGTCACTGGCCACCAGCGCGAGCGCGTGCGCGATGCACTGTCTGGCCTCGATGTGACCTTCGCCGACAATCCGGATTTCGGCGAGGGTCTGTCTTCGTCGCTGAAGGCCGGCATCGCCAAGATTTCCGGCGACGCCGCAGGCGCCATGATTGTCCTCGGCGATATGCCCGGCGTCGCCTCGGCCGACCTCGACAAGCTGATCGAGGCGTTCCGCAGGTCCGAAGGCCGATCGGTGGTGCGGGCCTCGCACGACGGGCGGCGCGGCAATCCGGTGCTGCTGCCGCGTTCGCTGTTTGCCGCGATCGCTCACCTCGAAGGCGATACCGGCGCCCGCCATCTGGTCGAGGCCGAAGGGCTCGACGTCATCGATGTCGAGATCGGCGAAGGGGCAGCCGTCGATGTCGACACGCGCGAGGCGCTGGAAGGCGCCGGCGGCGTGCTGCAGGATTGACAAACCGAAGCCGAAAAACGCATGGCTGAGGGATGGCCTTTCGTTCCTGCTTCCGGTTCCGCTTGCCTCCCTCCGGCCTCCCGGCCCTGCTGATGGCGATTCTTTTGTCGCTCTCTTGTGCCGCCTACGCCAACGCTCTCGAACTCAAGCCCTTCAAGGACGATCTGTTCGCCTATCCGGTCACGCTCTCATCCGAAAACAACGGCGCCTATACGGTTGTCGATTATCGTGAGCTGCGCGACATCAACGCTCGTGACGAAGTGCCTGAGCGTCGTGTGCACGCGCAATACACCGAAACCGGCGTGCGCAAGGTGCAGCAGGATCTCTTGCTGAAGACCGACGCTGGCGATGTCCGCCACATTGCCGTCGGCAAGACCGGGGGCGCCAGCATCATCGTGCTTTACCTGCACGGGCAGGGCGGCAGCCGTAAGCAGGGCACCGACGACTTCACCTTCGGCGGCAATTTCAACCGCATCAAGAACCTGATGGCCGGCAATGGCGGCCTCTATCTGTCGCCGGATTTTTCCGATTTCGGCGACACCGGTGCCACCCAGATCGCCGCATTGATCGGCCACTATGCCGAACAGTCGCCGCGCGCAAAAATCTTCGTCGCCTGCGGCTCTATGGGCGGCGCGTTGTGCTGGAAGCTGGCAGGCCGCAAGGACTCCGGCGGGCGCATCGACGGGCTGCTGCTGCTCGGCTCGCTGTGGGACGAGAGTTTCTTCTCAAGCCCCGCCTTCAAGCGTCGTGTGCCGGTCTTCTTCGGCCAGGGCAGCAAGGACCCGGTGTTTCCAATCGAGAAACAGGAAGCCTTCTTCCGATCGATTCTGGCCAAATCGAAAGCCTATCCGACCCGCTTCGTCCGCTTCGAGACCGGCACGCATGGCACCCCTATCCGCATGACCGACTGGCGCGGCACGCTCAACTGGATGTTGTCGAAGGTCCCTTAGGGCGCGGTGTTGTAGTCGAGCACGGTCTGCGGGTTGATCTCGCCGTCATAAGAGGCATCGACCTCATACTGCACCAGCGAGAAATTGCCGTGGCGAAACAGGTAGGTGCCGGCCGACGAGGCGTCGCCGACGCCGCGCCACTTGTTCAAGGATGAAATCGTTTTGGTGGCCTCGTCATATTCGGAGTTGACCAACTGGTCGTCGGTCTGGAAGCCGATGATGTTGATGCCCTCGACCTTGCCTTCGCTATTGTTGTTCTCATAGCGAATATCGAGTTCCGGTGACGCGAATTGCAATTGCCGGACGCCCGATACGTCGTCGTAGATGTAATAGACTGCGCTCTCATTGTAGGCGGCCATCGAGCAGAAAAAGCGAAACAGCCGTGTCTCGCGTTCGGGCTCGTTTTCGGCCGCCCCCGCATCCTTGTAGCGGAGCGAGTAGGCGTCCGGCTCTCCTCGCGGATCGCCGCCGGGCATGTCCTTGTCGCATTGGTCGCCATAGGTCGCTGTGAAGGCCTTCTTGGCCTGCTCAAGCGCTGCGTCCTTCTTCGGCGGCGTCGGTCCTTCGCCGCAGCTTGCCGGCACGGCATCCTCGAAATCGGCCTTCGAGGGTTTCAGCGCACCCTTGTCGATGAAGATCGCGCGAAATGGCGGTTCCTGGATCGAAGCGTTGATCTGGCGCAGCGTGTAGCAACCGGCAAAGACATTCTCGCTGCCGTCGTTGGCCGTCGCCCGGATGGCGACGGGGACGCTGTAATAGATGCTGCCGGCAGCACCGTCTTCGGACACACCACCGATTTTGACTTCGACCGTGTCGGTGCCGTCATAGCCTTTGACGAAAGCATCGAAGTCCTTGGCCGGCTTGGTGTCGCCGAAATAGTCCCAGGCGCGCGCGAATTCGTGCCGGCTGATGGCACTATAAAGCGACCGGATGACCGCTTCGGCATTCGACCTGTCGTCGATATAAGGCGCGTCGGCGGCGAGCACCGGTTGGCTGGTAGCGGCAACGGAGAAAAAAGCGGTCGCTGCGAACAAGGCGCGTCTCATCGGGAACCTCCACTCGATGAAAAATCCTATCATATCGATTGCGGCGGCGTGGTGACGCTTGAACAATCGCCTGCGAAAGCGCTACCTCTCGCCCTCGGCAGTCGGGCCGCGTGGAGATTTCTTGTGACCATATCAATGTATGAAGCATCCGTGCCGGTATTTTCGGCGAGGCTGAAGGCACTAGCCAATGTGCTGAACATTGCCGAGCAAAATGCGGCTGACCGCAAGATCGACCCGCAGGTGTATCTCACGGCGAGGCTGGCGCCGGACATGTTCGCCCTGACCAGGCAGGTACAGATTGCCACCGATCACGCCAAGGGCGCGCCGTCGCGGCTTGCCGGGCGCGAGGTGCCAAAATACGAGGACAATGAGGCGAGCTTCGCCGAGCTGCAGGCGCGCATAACCAAGACGCTCGATCTACTCGCCACGTTCTCGGCGGCCGAATTCGATGGTTCAGATGACAGAATGGTCGAACTGAGGCTTGCGGGGCGCGAAGTGTCGATGCCGGGAATGCAGTATCTGCTGCATGCCGCCGTGCCCAATTTCTATTTCCACCTGACCACCGCCTATGACATCCTGCGTCACAACGGCGTGCCATTGGGCAAGTCGATTTTCCTCGGATTGCGTTGAGATTCGCTCGGGAGATATCCCGGCCGCGCCGGGATATCTCGCGGTGCACTGTTTAGCGCAGGGACATTTCCCGGGCGATGCGCGGGAAATCGGACGGCTTGACGCCGATATCGGCGCGATCGGCATTGCTCATCGAATGGAGCAGCGCCAGTGCCGCGCGATAGCGCAGCTGTTCCCGCGGACGCGGACGGGCGAACATTTCAGTGAAGAATCCCATGATTCAAGCCCCTTTATTGAACCTCCACGGCCGTCAATATAGGCAGATCATGACAATTGTGCAGTGCAGCATCCGCATGGCAGCCATGCTGCCCCGATCTTTTTTGACATAATTCGGCTGTTCCGGCGAAACTTCTGTGGCGCTTCGACCGTAGGAGTCAGTGCCGGCACTTGGCCGGTTTTTCCTCGCCATTCCTGGCGAAATTCCGGACTGCATTCACATGCAGTCCGGCTTTTTTTGTTAGCCGCAGGGATAAACTCCGTCCGCCGGCGTCCTGGGAAAGTCGCCTGGCCTGCCGTCGGTGGGCTTGGAAGCGGGCGGCGCTTTCCTGTATGCTATTGCTTCCTCCTCGCGCAGCCGCGCAAAATTCCCGCCGGAGAAACTCCATGCACAAACGCCGTCTCGGCCAGACCGATCTTTTCGTGTCGCAAATCTGCCTCGGATCGATGACCTGGGGCCAGCAGAACACCGAGGCAGACGGTCACGCCCAGATGGATCTGGCGTTTGCTCGCGGCGTCAATTTCATTGACACCGCCGAACTCTATCCGATCCCGCCCAAGGCGGAGACACAAGGCCGTACCGAGACATTCATCGGCAATTGGATGAAGGAGAAGCGCAATCGCGACCAGGTGATCGTCGCCTCGAAGGTAGTTGGTCGTACCGCCAACACTTGGTTTCGCGGCGACCGCCCGTCTAAGCTGGTGCGCGCCGATATCTTCGACGCTATCGATAAGTCACTCGCCAGGCTCAACACCGATTACATCGACCTCTATCAGATCCATTGGCCGGAACGCGACGTGCCGTGGGGCGCCAATCCGAACCGAATCGGCGCTGTGCCGCGACGCTCCGATGCCGCCGGCGTGCCGGAGGGCGAGACGCCGATCGCCGAGACGCTTGCCGTATTCGATGAACTGGTGAAGGCCGGCAAGATCCGCCATTTCGGCCTGTCGAACGAGAATTCCTGGGGCGTCATGCGTTTCATCGCCGAAGCCGACAAGGGCCTCGGCCCGCGCGTCGCCTCGCTGCAGAACGCCTATAATTTCGTCAATCGCACCTTCGAGGTGAACCTAGCCGAAGTCTGCGAGCGCGAGCAGGTGTCGCTGCTTGCCTATTCGCCGCTGGCGCAAGGCTATTTGACCGGCAAATACGATCATGGCGCGCGGCCGCAGGGCTCGCGCTCGCAGTTGTTCAACCGCGGCCAGCGCTACGAGACTCCGAATGCTGCCGAGGTGCAGCTCGAATACAACCGGTTGGCGCGCACCTTCGGCATGGAGCCGGCGCTGTTTGCCAATGCCTATATCTCGAACCGGCCCTTGGTCACCTCGAACATCATCGGCGCCACCACCATTTCGCAACTCGAAATGGCGCTCTCTTCCGCCGACGTGGTCTGGACCGAGGACATGCAGAAAGCCGTTGATGCGATCCACCAGCGCGTCGGCAATCCGTGCCCTTGATGCGTCGGGACGTGGTTGTCCGATCGTCATAAGGAGAGGGGAACAGCCGTGGACTTCCGGATCGACGCGGTGCGCGCGAAATTTCCGGCTTTGTCGCTGACCGACAAGAGCCGCCGGCGCATCTATCTCGACAATCCTGCCGGCACGCAGGTCCCACAGGCGGTGGCGGACGCAGTATCGCGTTGCTTGCTGACCACCAATGCCAACCTCGGCGGCTTCTTCGAGACCACCGTTGCCGCACAAGACATCGTGGACGAGGCCCATCTGGCGATGGCGGATTTTCTCGGCGCTGCGAGCCCGCAGGAAATCATCATCGGTGCCAACATGACGACATTGACCTACCACATGTCGCGAACGCTCGGCCGCACGATGAAGCCCGGGGACGAGATCATCCTCACCCGCATGGACCATGAGGGCAACGTCTCACCCTGGCTGCAACTGGCTGAAGACCTTGGCCTTGTGGTGCGCTGGCTGCCTTTCGACCAGCAGAGCTGGCAGATCGAGGAGGCGGCGCTCGCCGCGCTGCTTTCCGAGAGGACGCGGCTCGTCGCGCTCAACTACGCCAGCAATCTCACCGGGTCGATCAACCGGGTGAAGGCGTTGACCGGCATCGCCAGGCGGGCTGGTGCGTTGGTCTACATCGATGCCGTCCAGTTCGCGCCGCATGGCCTGATCGACGTCCAAAACCTCGGCTGCGATTTCCTGATCTGCTCGGCTTACAAGTTCTTCGGCCCGCATATGGGAATTTTGTGGGGCAGGCTGGACGTTATCGATGCGCTTAAGCCGTATAAATGCCGTTGCTCGTCCAATGCCTTGCCGGAGCGCTTCGAGCTCGGCACGCCGCAAATCGAACTGATGGCCGGCCTGTCGGCGGCTGTCGATTATTTTGCCGAGTTGGGCGCGGCAGCCGGCGCGCAAGGATCGCGTCGGCTGAAAATCGCCAAGGCCTTCGAAGTTTCAATCGCTTACGAGAACCCGCTGGCGCAACAGCTGATCGACGGTCTGTCAGATATTGCCGGCCTGACCATCCACGGCATCACCGATCCGAAGCGGATCAATGAGCGTGTGCCGACGGTGTCGTTCACTGTCGAAGGCATCGTGCCGGAGACGATCGTGCGGCAGATGAATGCCGAAAACATCTTCCTGTGGTCCGGCCACAACTACGCCTGGGAGATCGTCCACCAGCTCGGCATTCCGGCCGAGCAGGGGGTGGTGCGCATCGGCATCGCTCATTACAACACTTCAGCCGAAATCGACGACACGCTGGAGAGCGTGCACCGCGTTGTCGCCATGCTGAGGCAGGAACGATCCTGAGCGGCCCTCGCGGGCGGATCATCGCTTGTGGGCGCCACCAAAACCGGTGAGGAAGGCGGTGAGATTGTCGCCGAGCTCGTCGCAGAGATAGCCGCCTTCCTGGACGATGACCGTTGGCAAGCCGAGCCCGGCGATCACCTCGCCAATGCGCGAAAAACCAGGCGTGCTCACCGACAGCCCGCCGAACGGATCGCCTTCGAAGGCATCTAGCCCCAGCGCCACCACAAGCGCATCGGGCGAGAAGGCGTTGATGCGCTGGAACGATGCCTCCAGCGCTTCGAGGAACGCTGCATCGCCGGATTTGCGCGGCAGCGGCAGGTTGAGATTGTAGCCGAGGCCGGCGCCTTCGCCGCGCTCGTCGCCATAGCCCCAGAAAAACGGGTAGAAGCGCACCGGGTCGGCATGCAGCGACACGGTGAGCACGTCCGGCCGGGCATAGAAGATGCCTTGCGTGCCGTTGCCGTGGTGCAGGTCGACATCGAGGATCGCCACCCGCGCCGCCTGCTTGCGCAGAACCTGTGCAGCGACGGCCGAATTGTTGATGAAGCAGAAGCCGCCGGCGACATCGGCAAAGGCGTGATGGCCGGGCGGCCGGCACAGCGCATAGGCGGCGGGCGCTCCCGACATCACCGCCTCGGCGGTTTCAACCGCGCTCCAGGCGCTCCAAAGCGCGCTCTGCCACGTCTCGCCGGAGATCGGGCAGGCGGTGTCGGCCATGTGGTAGCCGGCCTGGCCGACCGCCGAGGCCGGATAGGAGCCGTTCCGCGCGATCGGATGGATATTGGGGATGACCTCGGCCGAGGCGCCCTCGATGCGCTGCCAGCGCGCGAAGATATGCTGGAGAAAATCGAGATATTCCGGCGTATGCACCGCCGCAATCGGGCCGAGCCCGTGATCCCGCGGCCGTTCGATCGTGCAGCCGGCAGCCTTGGTGCCGGCTAACAATCGCTCGACCCGTTCCGGCTTTTCCGGATTGGGCTGCGGCGCGCCGCTTGAGAGGAACGCCTTCGGGTCGTGGCGCTTCTGTTCTTCGGCATAGAAGGCTTTCATGTTGGCTCCTCCGGTGCATCGGCAAAGGCGAAAAAGGCGTCGCCGACGATCTTCTGCACCTGCTCGTAGCTCGACCAGCCAATGCCTAACCGTTCGTAAAAAGCCTTGGCGGTCTTGTTGTCGGTGTTGACGGACAGCCTGAGATAGACGCCGCCTACCTTCCGGCACTGCGCCGCCACCCGGCGCAGCAGGCGCTCGCCGATCCTGCGGCCACGAAAACGGTCCTCGACATAGAGGTCCTGCACATAGACGCCGGGCCGTCCCATCCATGTCGAGAAGATCGGAAAATACAGGCAAAGCCCGGCAAATTCGCCACCGACTTCGGCGATCAAGGTCGAGAAGGCAGGCTTTTCGCCAAAGCCATAGGTGCGGAGATCCTGAGCTGTCGAGGTGATCTCCTGATGTGCGCCGACATGCGCGCCGAGCCGTAGGAGTGCGGCGTGGATGGTTTCGACGTCCTCGACGGTCCCGGGCCGGATGTTGATCTCGGGCAAAGCGACAGTCACTGGAGGTACGATGCCAAGGCACCCCCCGCTGGCCTGCCCTCTTTACGACTACTTGGCATCTCCCCCTCAAGTGGGGAGATCGGATCACCTCCGCGTTCGCCAATCTCCAACGCTGAAAAAGGGGCAGGATGGCGAAGCTGCCAATCTCCCCCCTTGAAGGGGAGATGCCAAGTAGTGGTAAAGAGGGCAGGACAGAGGAGGGTGGGCCGGGAGCCAAACATTTCAGATTGCCTTCATCTCAGAACGCCACGCGGTCGCCGCCCTTGAGCGCCAGCATCTGCCGCGCCTCGGCCGGCGTAGCGACGTCCAGCGACAATCCGTCGAGCACGCCGCGGATGCGGCGCACCTGGTCGGCATTGGACTTGGCGAGCTGGCGCCCGTCGTAGAGGCTGTCCTCCAGCCCGACGCGGACATTGCCGCCCATCGCCGCCGCAATCGAGATCATCGGCATCTGGTGGCGTCCGGCGGCCAGCACCGAAAATTGGTAGCTGTCGCCGAACAGTTTGTCGGCGATGCGCTTCATGTGGACCAGGTTTTCTGGATCGGCGCCGATACCACCCAATATGCCGAGCACGAATTGGATGAACAATGGTCCCGACACCAGCCCGCGGTCGCGGAAATGCGCAAGCGAATAGAGATGGCCGACATCGTAGCACTCGAATTCGAAACGCGTGCCGCAGCCGCACCCAAGCTTTTCCAGCACCGTCTCCATATCGGCAAAGGTGTTCTTGAAGATCGTGTCACGGGTAGCCTCGAGCAGCTTCGGCTCCCATTCGTGCTGCCATTCTCGCGGCCGCTCGAGCATCGGGAACAGCGCAAAATTCATCGAACCCATATTGAGCGAACACATTTCCGGCTCGGCCCTGAGCGGCGCGGCCAGCCGCTGGTCGAGCGTCATCAGCGACGATCCGCCGGTGGTGATGTTGATCACCGCATCGGTCGCCTGCTTGATGCGCGGCAGGAACTGCATGAACACCTCGGGGTCGGCGGTCGGCCGCCCATCCTTGGGGTCGCGGGCATGGAGATGCAGGATCGAAGCGCCGGCGTCGGCGGCGGCGATCGCGTCTGCGGCGATCTGGTCCGGCGTTCACGGGCAGATGCGGCGACATCGACGGGGTGTGTACCGACCCGGTGACGGCGCAAGTGATAATGACTTTTCGCGGCGCCATGGTTCGCCTCTCAGCCTTCGACCGGCAGGTCGAGCTCGCCGGCCAGCACGTCGAGCGAGTCGCCGATGATGGATATGATCTCGCCGATCTGCGCGGCGGTGACGATCATCGGCGGCGCGACCATGAAATTGTCGCCATCGACGCCGCCCTTGACCTTGCGTCCGTAGATGATCAGGCCGCGCTCATAGGCGAGGTCGAGCAGGCGCTGAGTGGCTTTTTTCGCCGGCTCGATCGGCCTCAGCGTTTCTGGGTCGGCGACCATTTCGGCACCGGTGAGCAGGCCCTTGCCGCGGATGTCGGCGATGAACGGAAACCGCTTCGCCAATCCCTTCAGCTCGTCCATCAAAAGCTCGCCCATGACAGCCGCGTTGGCGATCAGGCCGAGGCGGTCCATTTCGCCGAGCACGGCGAGCCCGGCGGCGCAGGCGAGCGGATTGCCGGCATAGGTATGGCCGTGCTGAAAGCCGCCCGATGCGAGCAAAGGCTGCACCAGCCGCATCGGTGCCGCCAGCGCGCCGAGCGGCGCGTAGCCAGAGCCCAGCCCCTTCGACAGCGCGACGATGTCGGGCTTGCAGTTCCAGTGGTCGCCGCCGAGGAATTTTCCGGTGCGGCCGGCACCGCTCATCACTTCGTCATGGATGAGCAAGATGCCGCAGCGATCGCAGATCTCGCGGATGCGCGGATAGTAGCTGTCCGGCGCCACCAGTGCTGCCGTGGCAGCGCCGCCGACTGGCTCCATGATGAAGGCGAGCACGCTCTGCGGTCCCTCGGCGAGGATCTTTTCCTCCAGCATGTCGGCGTAGCGGATGCCGCGCTGTTCCATCGAAAGATTGTCGCGGTCGCGCCAGGCGATGGGCGCCGGCACGGTCGGCATCATCTGCATCATCGGCACAAATGTTTCGGACAGCGCATCGTCGCCGGTAACGGCGAGCGCGCCGAGCGTGCCGCCATGATAGGAGGGAAAGCGCGAGATCACCTTCCAACGGCTGGGCTGGCCGGTGGCGACCGCCCATTGCCGCGCCAGCTTGATGCAGGATTCGGTCGCTTCCGAGCCGCCGGAGACAAAGAAGATGCGGTCCATGCCTTCAGGGAGTTTGGCGGCCAGCTGCCGCGCGAGCTCCTCGGCCGGTTCGTTCTCGAAATGCAGGCGGTAGGCGAAGGTGGCGCGGTCCATCTGCCTTTTCATCGCGTCGAGCACGTTGCGATTGGAGTGGCCGATATTGGCAACCATCGGACCGCTCGATCCGTCGATGAAGCGGCGGCCATCCTGCGTCCACATGTAGATGCCTTCGGCGCGGTCGATCAGCGGCCGGCGCACGCTGGATAGATAAAACAGATGCGAGGCTTCGCGAGTTTCCGGGGCAGGAGACTTCAACATGTCATGGCTTTCCAAGATAGCGGTCGAGGACATTTCTGGTGACGCGCTCGACCATCGCATCCTGCCTTAGCAGGCCGGCAATCCATTCGCAGCTTCCGGCGTGAAACACCTCGCCTTTGCCGCGCGGGAAATTGACGATCATGCCGTTGCCGCGTTTGACCTTGTCGAGGTTGGCATCGCTTGCCTCGCCGAACAGCGTCTCGGCGGTGAAGCGTCCGTCCTCGTCGCCGAGAAACTGGTCCTCGAACGCAATGTCGGCGCTTTCCTCGACCTGGCTCGCCATGCCGACGGCCAGCACTTGCAGCCCGTCCGGTGCACCGCTGTCGGGCTTGGGGTAGGGCAGGCCGCCGCGGATCTCGAAATCGAGCCCGTCGACCTCGTAGCCATAGACATGGCTGTCGGCGCCGAGCAGATCGCCATAGTAGATGCCGGTGCCGGCAAACGCCCAATGCTCCGGCCGGTAGACCGGAAAGCCGCGCACGCCGCGCGGCGCGCAGCCGCCCCAGCCGGCATAGACGCCTCTTGTCGCGTTGAGGCCGAAGGTCGCCGCACCCGGCCGGCCGATTTCCGGCGCTTCCCAGGAATTGGTGGCGCGCCTTATATCGCCGCCGCGATAGGCCGGGTCCTCGGCGCGAGCGCGGTATTTGTAGCAGACCTGCCGGCGGCCTTCGTCCTCCAGCCTGGTCTGCCACATGAAATTGCCGGCAAAGCGCGCCGCATGACCGCCGCGCTCGACATAGGTGTCGACCGCATCGCGCATTTCCCAGGTCCAATATTCGTCGTGGCCGACGAAGACGACGCAGTCATAGCCGTCGAGAATGTCGGGCGAAAAATGCAGATCGTGCTGGCTGGCGAGATCGACGGCGTAGCCGGCACGCTCGGCGAAGCGGAAGAAATGGCTGTCGTAGCTTGCCCAGCCGGCTGAGGCGTGTTTCTTCGAATGGCCGGTGGCAAAGGCCCATTCCATGTGCGGATAGCGCGGCACGGTTTTCGGCGGCACCGCGACTTCGAGCGGCACGCGCGGCGCATCCTTGGGCAGCACGACGAAGCCGCGGCACCAAGGCCGCTGCGTCGACACCATTCGTGCATATTGGTCCCGGCCTGGCCCGGTGATGCCTTCGTAATGGTTGGAACCGCCCCATGTGTTGTAGGCGAGCCAGGTGCCGGTGGCCGCCACCTGCAGCACACGGCCAGGCTTCTTGCCGGGCTGCGGCGCGACGATAAAAAGATGGTGGCAGCGGATCGGCTTGCCGTCCCGGCCATCTGCCGTCAGCGTCACGCGATAGGCGCCGGACGGCCAGTCGTCGCCGATGCGAAACTCGAACGACGCTTGCCAGCCGCAGCCTTCGACCGAACATTGGTCCGGCGTATCTTGCCAGCGCGCCGCGATTCCGGTCCCTTCGAACATTGTCGTTTCCGCGCCGCCGTCGCGGATGATCGCGATGCCGAAACTGGCGGCCGTCGAACTGACATGCAGTGCCACCATGTCGCCAGGACGGTAGGAAAAACGGTCGCTGTAGCACCAGATTTCGCCGCGCCTGCCATCCATACCGGGCCATTCCCAGTAATGGCTGCGCACCGCCTGGCGTCGCTGCTCCGGCGTCAGTCCGAAATCGGGAAACTCGGTCGGCAGATGGTTCATGAACACCGCTAAGGTCGAAGGCCGCCATTTCGGCCATCCGCCGGCCAAGCGTCAATTGGAAACGATCGGGCCAGCCATTGCCGGGCTGCTCCCTTGGCCTTGCCGGCCAAACAGACTATCTCACAAAGGGCGGCCTTGTCCGCCACGGGAGCCGATATGCTGAGAGTGCAAAAGGTCAGGGTCAACGATATCTACGTGCCGACGGCGCGCAAGAAGACGCTGCATCCCGAGACTGTCCGCAATCTGGCCGAGGACATTCTGGAAAACGGCATGAAGATGCCGATCCAGGTGCGCCATGACGGCAAGCGCCATATCCTGGTCGAAGGGTTGCATCGGCTGGAAGCCGCCAAGTGGCTCGGCGAGACCGAGATCGACGCCTATCTGGTGCAAGCCAAGCGCCACTGAAGCCACTTAATTCCGTCGTTCGAATCTCCTGTCCCGCGGATTTTTTCGCGGACCGTGTCGGCTTGCGTGTTGTCGGTTCGTCCTAGCACTACTTTGGCAGATTTTTAGCTCCGGGAGCGTTTCGAGGATTCCCAAGAGCGGTTTTGCGTGATTCATGAGAGGTCGGC
>NZ_JAMYVK010000008.1:0-170875 GCF_040323975.1 Mesorhizobium sp. M0019
AATCCCCATAGGCAATCGCCTGCGGCCCGCGGGTTCCTGCATCAGAGACTTTCGTACGCCTGACGGCACCCGAAACCCTTCAGCAATCACAGACATAGAGGCGAGCGAGCTACACGTCTGCTTTGAGGCGAAAGCAGCCGCCCGCAGCGTAGAAGTCAAATGGCTTGGGTCAGAACCTACCATTTCCCAATGTCAGCTTCATGATCCATAGGCGCAGTCTTGGGGTCAGATGCGATGGCGGAGCGCCTCAACGATTACCGCCATCGCAGGCGAGAGCTGTCGCCTGCTCGGGTAGTAGAGGTGATAGCCCGCAAATGGCGGACTCCAGTCGTCAAGCACGAGCCTAAGGCATCCCTTGGCGATATGGTGGCTGACGAGGTTTTCCGGGACATAGGCGATCCCGAAACCGCTTATCGCAGCCTCGATCATGGGAATGGACGAATTGAAGGTGAGTTGGCCTTCCACCCGCACACGAAGGTCGCGGCCATCCCTGGCGAATTCCCAGGCATATAATCCGCCGAACGTCGCCTGCCGCATATTAATGCAGTCATGATCGACCAGATCCTGCGGTGCGGTCGGAACCGGATGGCGGGAAAAGTACTCCGGCGAAGCCACGGCCACGAGCCTCCAATCCGGCCCGATGCGCACTGCGATCATATCCCTGTCGATGCTCTCACCAAGCCGCACGCCTGCGTCGAAGCGCTCCTCCACAATGTTCTTCATGCCGTTGTCGCTGTAGAGTTCGACGCACACGTCAGGATAGTCGCTGAGCAAGGGCTGCAACTTCGGCCAGACGGTCGTCTGGAGCGCATGGTCGGACAGCGTGATGCGGACCGTTCCGGAGGGCTTGTCGCGAAAGGCCACCAGACTTGCAAGGTCCGCTTCGATTTCCTCGAAGCGGGGAACAAGAGATTGGAAAAGTCGCTCGCCGGCCTCGGTCGGAGCGACGCTCCGCGTCGTACGCGTCAGCAGGCGGACGCCAAGACGAGCTTCAAGCTCCTTGATTGTCGAGCTCAGAGTCGACTGCGAGGTTCCGAGCTTGGCCGCCGCCTTGGTGAAGCTGCGCTCCCGGGTGACCGCCACGAACCAGAGCAGATCCTTCATCCCATCGCGCTGCATAGGGCACCTCCCGTCTAACATTTATATCATAAGCAGATAAGTCCATGCGAATTACTCAGTCTAATAGAATGGGTTCCTCTGCAATATCTTCCAGCATGGTGACGGGGATGGGCGGCTGATCCACCCCCGTCGCCTTGCAAGGATGCCAATTATGGAAACGACCTACGACACAAGGCTTGTCGAAGACCGCGCCGCATGGGGCGCGGTGCTGTCGATGGCGCTGTGTGTTTCCGTGCTCATCGCGTCGGAATTCATGCCGGTCAGCCTGCTGTCGCCGCTCGCGGCCGATCTCGGCATCACCGCGGGCCGCGTGGGACAGGCGATCTCGATTTCGGGCGCTTTCGCCGTCGTGACCAGCCTGCTGGTCACCGGCCTCACGCGCCGGATCGACCGCCGACTGGTCGTGACCGGCCACCCTTCTCCTGATCGTGTCCGGGCTCGCTGTCACCTTCGCGCCGAACTACGCGTTCCTCATGGTCGGCCGGGCGCTGCTCGGCATCGCGATCGGCGGGTTCTGGTCGATGTCGACCGCGATCGTCATGCGCCTCGTGCCGCAAGACATGGTTCCGAAGGGTCTCGCCATGCTAAACGCTGGCAATGCCATTGCGGCCACCATCGCCGCGCCGCTGGGCAGTTTTCTTGGCGCCTATGTCGGCTGGCGCGGCGCTTTCTTCCTCGTCGTGCCGCTTGGGCTCCTGGCGCTGGTCTGGCAGTGGACAAGCCTGCCGGCGCTGCCCCCGCGCCGGAGGAAGCGTCCAGGCAATCCGCTGGCGCTCCTCGGCCGTCTTCCTGTCGCCACCGGCATGGCGTCGATCATGATGCTGTTCATGGGCCAGTTCGCGCTCTTCACCTATCTGCGGCCCTTCCTCGAGAGCGTCACTCAGCTCGACATCGCTGCTCTCTCGGCGATCCTGCTGGCGATGGGGCTGGCCGGGGTGCTCGGCACCCTCTGCATAGGCCGGCTTTTGCGCACGCGCCTGTTTAGCATCCTCATCGTCATCCCGCTGGTCATGGCCGCGTTGGCCGTAGCGCTCATCGCCTTCGGTACGCTGCCGATTCCTACAGCGCCGCTGCTCGTTGCCTGGGGCTTCTTCGGCACGGCCGCGCCCGTTGGCTGGGGCACGTGGCTCTGCCGCACGTTGCCGGACGACGCGGAGGCCGGCGGCGGGTTGCAGGTAGCCGTCATCCAGCTCGCCATTACAGGCGGCGCCGCGATCGGCGGCACGCTCTTCGATACGGTCGGCTGGTGGGGAGCGTTCACTTTCGGCGCGGTGCTGCTCTGTGGATCGGCGCTCGCCGCCTTTGCAGCATCGCATTTGGCCCGGAGGTCGCAGCCATGACGGCAGCCATGACGATCGACCGTCCGGACCTCAGCCGCCGCGCGTTGCTCGGCGGCGCGCTCGCGGCAACGGTCCTGCCGCGGGCCGCCCGCAGCCAGCAGGGCAGCAACCCAGGCAGCCAGGAGCCCACCGACATGAGGATCAAGATGATTTTCAATGGCCGGACCATGACCGCCACGCTCTACGACAATCCGTCGGCGCGCGACTTCTTCACCATGCTGCCGCTCGATCTCACCATCGACGACTACGCGCATAACGAGAAGATTGCCTATCTGCCGCGCAAGCTGACGGAGGAGGGCAGCGGCCCCTTCGGCAACGAGCGGCCATACGACCTTTGCTACTTCATGCCCTGGGGCAATCTGGCCATGTTCTACGCCGACTACCGCCATCCCGGGCTGATCAGGCTCGGCCGCTTCGACGCGGGCGAAGAGGCCCTACACGTAAGCGGCAAGTTCCCGCTTCGCATCGAACGCATCTGACAGGAGATCACCATGGATATTCTTCGCGCAGGCACCAGGCCGTCTGGCGAGGGGCCTTCCGACTGGTTCACCGGCACGGTCCGCATCGATCCGCTGTTCAACCCGTTCGACGCCGCGCGCGTGCAGGGCGCGCAGGTGACGTTCGAGCCGGGCGCCCGCACCGCCTGGCACACGCATCCGCTTGGACAGACGTTGATCGTCGTCTCCGGCCTCGGCCTCGTTCAGAGCGAGGGCGGGCCGGTCGAGGAGATCCGTCTCGGTGACGTTGTCTGGTTCGCACCCGGCGAGAAGCATTGGCACGGTGCCTCACCCGAGACGGCCATGATCCACATTGCCCTCCAGGAGGTCAAAGACGGCAAGGTGGTGGACTGGCTGGAACACGTCAGCGACGCCGACTACGGCGCCTGACATCGATTGAACGAAAGGAAAGCAAAATGCTCGCAACCGTTCTTCATAAGCCCGGCGACATCCGCTGCGAGGAAGTCGAAGACCCAAGGATCCTTCGCCCGACGGATGCTATCATCAAGCTCTCGGCGAGCTGCATCTGCGGCTCGGACCTGTGGCCCTATCGCGGGCTGCAGCCGGTCAACGGCCCGATGCATATGGGCCACGAATATTGTGGCATCGTCGTCGAGGTCGGCGCAGAGGTGGGCACGGTCCGTCCCGGCCAGTTCGTCGTCGGCTCGTTCTGCCTCTCCGACAATACCTGCCCGCATTGCCGCTTCGGCTTCCAGTCGTCCTGTGTGCAGCGCGAGTTCATGTCGGGCGCGCAGGCGCCTTACGCCCGCGTGCCGTTGGCGGATGGCACACTGGTCGCCACCGCCGAGGTGCCGCCGGCCGAACTCATCCCTGACCTGCTGGCTGTGTCCGATGTGCTCGGCACCGGCTGGTATGCGGCCGACGCAGCCGAGGTCCGAGAAGGATCGACGGTGGTGGTGGTCGGCGACGGTGCGGTCGGCCTGATGGGCGTCCTCGCGGCCAAGGAGATGGGCGCTGAGCGCATCATCGCCATGAGCCGGCACGCCAGCCGCCAAAAACTCGCCCGCGAATTCGGCGCGACCGACATCGTCGCTGAGCGCGGCGAGGAAGGTGTGGCCCGGATCAAAGGGCTCACTAAGGACGTCGGCGCGGACTCGGTGCTGGAATGCGTTGGCACGGCGGAATCCTTCGACCAGGCGCTGGCCTGCTCTCGCCCCGGCGGCACCATCGGCTATGTCGGCGTGCCGCATGGCGTGAGCTTCGATGGCCAGAATCTCTTCTTCGGCCAGAAGCGCATGCTGGGCGGCCCCGCGCCGGTGCGCCGCTTCCTGCCCGACCTCATGGACCGTGTGCTCAAGGGCAGGATCAAGCCCGGCAAGGTCTTCGACCTCAAGCTGCCGTTGGCCGAGGTCGCTGAAGGCTACCGCGCCATGGACGAGCGGCGCGCCATCAAGGTCATGCTTTCGGTGTAAGCGAAGATTGGGCGGACGGCCTGTCCGCACCCACAAACCAGAAAAAGGACAACGACATATGACGATGAGATTGAAGATCGCTGCCCTTGCGCTTGCGCTTTCGGTCGCCACGCCGGCTTTCTCCCAAGAGTCCCCGATCATCGGCGCATGGCGCATGAGGTCGCTCGAGGCCGGTGCCGAGGGAAACCTCAAGCCCGTGCCATATTCCGGCCAGGTCATCTTCACCGAGGCCGGCACCCTCTCGGTGCAGGCCCAGAACCCCGACGCTAAGGCGCCGGACACGCCTTACACGGCGAATGGCTACGAAGCCTATTACGGGCCGGTCGCCATCAACGACCAGGACAAGACCTTCGTCATCACGATCGAGTCCTCCCTGGTCCGCAACCTTGTCGGGAAGAGCATGAAACGCAAATTCGAAGTCTCGGACAACAAACTGGTCCTGACGCCGGACAATCCGGCCGAAGGCTGGCGCGTGACCTACGAACGTTACTGATCGGAACAGCCCGGCTGTCAACGTGTTATCGGTGGCCACAATGGCGCGGACTTCTGACCGAAATGGCGCGATGGCGGAACTGGTGCCAATCATGGCGGCTGTCTTCGCCGGCTTCCTCCTGATCGGCTTGGCGCTACCCGTCCTGCCGCTGCATCTTCACCAGCAGCTCGGCTTCGGCCCCTTCGCAGTCGGGCTGGTGACGGGCAGCCAGTTCGTTGCCTCGATGCTGTCGCGCATTGGAGCCGGAAATTATGCCGATGGGCGCGGCGGCAAGCGGGCCGTCGTCGTCGGCCTCATTGCCGCTGCCCTGGCGGGGTTCATTTACCTCGGCTCGCTGGCATTGCTCGACCGGCCGGTAGCGTCCGCATCGGCGCTCTTCGCCGGCCGGGCGGTACTGGGCGCGTCTGAGAGCTTCATCATCACAGGCGGCGTCGCCTGGGGCCTCTCCCTTGCGGGCGGACAGAACTCCGGAAAGGTCATAGCCTGGGTGGGCACGGCGATGTTCGCAGCACTCGCGCTAGGCGCGCCGATCGGATCTGCGCTTTACGCGGCGAGCGGCTTCGCCGCGATCGCACTCGCGACGGTCGGCCTGCCGCTTGCGACGCTGCTTGCCATCCTGCCTATGCGTGGCACCAGCCTCGCCGCGAGCGCCGCGCGACAGTCATGGACGAGCGTGGCGCAAGCGGTCTGGCTTCCCGGCGTCGGAGCTGCTTTCAGCAGCCTTGGCTATGGCGCAATCCTGTCCTTTGGCGCGCTGCTCTTTGCCGAACGCGGCTGGCAGCCGGTCTGGCTTCCCTTCACCACTTATGCCGCGTCGCTGATCGCGGCAAGGCTGTGCTTCGGCCACCTGCCTGACAGGTTAAGGGGCGCGCGCGTCGCCGTGATCTTCGTGGCGGTCGAGGCGGCAGGGCTGATGCTGATCTGGCTTGCGCCCGGGCCCGTTCTCGCCGCCATCGGAGCGGGCCTGACTGGCCTCGGCTACTCGCTGGTCTATCCCGGTTTCGGTGCCGAGGCCGTAAGCCATCTTCCACCACGCAGCCGCGGCCTGGCCATGGGACTCTACACCGTCTTCCTCGACGTGGCGCTCGGCTTCGGCAGTCCGGCGCTCGGCTTGGTCGCTGGGTCGGCCGGGCTGCAATTCGTCTTCTTCGCCGTCGCGACGGCGACGCTTCCGGCGTTGGGCATCGCTCTGCTGCTGGGTCGCCGTAACGCTCCACTATAGAGCCGGATAGTCTGGGCTCGAGATGTCGCGCAACTACGATCGCTCCCGCTTCGCCAGAAGCTGAGGCATCAGCCGAACCTGCTTTTGGTGGCGATAGAGGGCGATCAGGTCGTCGGATCGATCATGGCCGGGTATGACGGCCATCGAGGGTGGATATCGCGCATCGTCGTCGCGGCTCGACGGCTAAGGTCCATTGGAATCTTGCTGCCGGTCATTATTGTGGCAGGCGAACCTCTCCGGGTGAATCGCGCTGCGGGATGCGGCCGACGGCCGAAGCCGGGCGAAGTCCAGCCAGCCGGAGGGAGCCCTACATACAATTACTGGAGCAGTGAGGACATGCATGCAGATCGCATCCAAGCCACGCGTCCGCCTGGCAAGCCATCAGGAACTGGATGGAATTGGGTTGCTCGTCTCAGAGGCTTTCGCATCGTTACGGCCCGTTCTGGCACCGCACATCTTCGAGCCCTACGTCAAGGATGCGCGGGATGTCGCGGGGCGATGGGCGAAAGCCAGCGTCGCGGTGCTCGAAGCCGAGGGACGCCTCGTCGGGACGGTCACCTACTATGCCGATGCCGTCTTTGACGGCATGGGCTGGCCGCCCGGGCTGGCAGGCCTCAGGACTCTCGCGGTTGTTCCCTCGGCACAGGGCCGCGGATATGGCCGCGCGCTCTGCGAATGGTGCGTCATGCAAGCGCGTCTGCAGGGCTCAGGCGGCCTTGCGCTTCACACTGCCTCGTCCATGACGTCTGCATACAAGTTGTATGAAAGCCTTGGCTTCGAGAGACGCCCCGCCCACGACCTTTTCGCATCCGACATTATTGGCTTTGATCCAGCACTCGGCGATCAGCAGATCATCGCCTACCTGCTGCCGCTCAAGCAGGTCGAGAGCAGCCGCGATCGATAATGTTCGACCGCCGTTTGAACGGACGGAGGCATCATCTCGCTTCCGGATGCTGTCCGCAGCTTCCACCGTTTGTCTCGATGCGAGCAGATCCTAGTCTTTCGTATAGTCAAGCCCAAAACGAGTCGGCAGGTTGTCGGCGAGTTTCAACCAAGGGAGCTTCTCCTCAAAAGCGACATGCAGCGTAGGTGCAAATTTTTCTGGCTCCTCCATCGCTGCCGCAAAAAAATGCATGACATCAGACATGTTTTTTGAGCGGAAGGACAGCGGCGTACCACAGTGATCGCAAAATGTTCTTTCCACACCGGGAGAAGAGTTGAATACCTTCGGTAGCTTGCCCAGCCATCGCCATTGGCCGTTCAAGACGCCAATATAAGGGGTCATCGGCGCAGAACATTGCCGCCGACAACTTTCACAATGACAGACCACGCAGGCCTGTGCCGGGCCATCGACTTCAAAGGCAATAGCGCCACATAAGCAATGACCACGCATGCAAATACTCCTCGAGTCAACAAGGACAGCTTCAAGCCTGGGCGTGAGGAAAGGCGCCACGAAATGCGCCGAGCTGGCGCCCAATTCCGACATTCGGCGCTGGCGATTGTCCTCGCGTGCGCGAGGCGTTGCCTCCAAGCTGCCTTCACTACCCCCTTTCGGCATATAGAAATGTTCGTAGAGTTTCTCCGCCGGGCCGCTGAATTCACGGCCCAGCAGGTCTATCGCAACCCGAACACTACAGTGGAATTGCGGTCACTTCCTTGGCCGTTCGGATCACGAACATCGTGTGGTATCGCGCGACGTTGCTTCGGTCTCGGAACAGTCGCTCGCACAGCGCATCGAACTCTTCCATATCCGTCAGGCGGAGCATGAGGACGGCATCGGTTTCGCCGCTCACACTGTAGGCCTGAGTGACGGCCGGTTCCTGAGCGGCCAACTCGAGAAAGTCCCGCATAAACTGCTCGCCATGACGCTCCAGTTCGACGGCGACGATCGCCTTCAAGCCCCGGCCAGCCTTTGCCGGTGCGAGAAGCGCGACAACGCGGTTGATGACACCGCTCTTCTTCAGTCGTCGTATGCGGCGCAGGCAGCTCGAAGGGGAAAGCCCGACTAACCCCGCCAGTTTGGCGTTAGTTCGCGAGGCATCATCCTGGAGCAGGTTGAGAAGCCTTCTGTCGATCTTGTCCATGTCGGTCGCGCTCATCGTCGGTGCGTTGCAATTTTATTGCACGGAATCGCAAACTTTGACCACAAATGCGAAGCGTCTCACGCTACTCAGATGGCTCCAGGGATGATGGAGCAGCATGATGGCAATTTGCGCCGCCTTCTATCGCAAGACATTGGAGACGCTTGAAATCTATTGGGAACTGGTTCGCGTCATCGTTCCGGTTGCGATTGCCACGCGGCTGCTGCAGGACCTTGGCGTCATCCAGGCGATTTCTCCGTTCTTCTCCCCGCTCATGTTGCAGGTGGGGTTGCCACCTGAACTCGCCTTTGCCTGGCTGACGGGATTGCTGGTCGGGATCTGGGGCGCGCTTGTGATCGTATTCACCTTGGTTCCGGTTTCGGCGCTCAGCACTGCCGACATGACGGTTCTTTCGGCTCTCTTGCTGTTTGCACATGCCATTCCGATCGAGCAACGGATCATTCAGAGGGCTGGGCCGAGCTTCCTGGTCACCGCGGCGCTTCGTATTGGCGGGGGTTTGGTCTTTGCTGTCCTTCTGCATCAGATATTCGCCGTGACCGGATGGCTGTCAGGACCGGTGAAGCCGGCGTGGATGCCGACGAATGAAAGCACCGACTGGGGCGGCTTTCTCCTGGGTACGCTCAAAACCCTGGGCATCATGCTCGTTGTTCTGCTTGCGCTGAGCTGGGTGATCGAGCTTCTCAAGATGTCGGGCATTTTGGAGTGGATGAACAGAGGGCTTGCACCGCTCTTTCGGCTCGCCGGCATCGAAAAGCAGACGGTACCTTTCGCCGCTGTTGGCCTGTTTCTCGGGATTTCCTATGGCGCAGGACTGCTGATCCGCGAGGCGCGCACGCCTAGCGCGGAGCCGCGTCAGATATTCCTTGCCTGCGTGTTCATGGGTTTTGCCCACAGCCTCATTGAGGATACGTTGGTCGTTGTCACACTTGGCGCTGATGTTACCAGCGTGCTTCTCGGTCGCCTAGCGTTTGCCGTGCTCGCGACCGCCGTGATCGCAAAACTAATCAAGGCGGTTCCCGACGCTCTTTTCTTCAAGACACTCTTCCACAAGGAAGAAGACAGTCCGCGCAATCAGATTTCGGAGCCGGCGATTAGCGGGCCGTTGACGTGAGCCCTCCTTACGCAGCAGCCGACATGTTTGTCGCATCGCTATCGCGAAAGGACGCGGCTACCCCTCGCCCGACAGATCGCGCCGCGCCTTGTCGAGTTCTTCGGCATAGCGCCGCATCAGGTGGCCTTCGGTCAGCAGACCGACCACCTTGCGATCGGTGAAATCCTCGACCACCGCCAATTCCTCGGCGCCGGCGCGCTGGAAGGTCTCGGCCGCCGATTGCACGTTCATGCTCGGCACCAGCACCGCATCCCTGAATTTGGCGAAGGACAGCACCGGCATCTCGTCATCCGACAAATGGCTGTGCAATTCGGCGACGATCAGCACGCCGACATAATGCAGGTCGGCGTCAACCGCGATGACGCGCTGCGAGGCACCGAGCGGCACCTGCTTGCGGAATTCCGCAAGCGTCGTCGAGGCGTCGATGGTGCGGACATCCTTTCGCATCATCGAGCCGACAGTCAGGCTCCGCATCCAGCCGACATCATGCGCGCTGCGGATCGTTTCGCCGCGCAGGTGAAAGCGCCATGTCGAGAAGGAATAGCCGAACGTTTCGCGCACCAGGATCGCCGCCATGAGCGAGGCAGCCAGCACCACGCCGGTCAGCGTCAGGTCGCGGGTCGATTCCAGCGCCAGGAAGGTCATCGTCAACGGGCCGCCGACGACGCCGACGGCGAGCGAGGTCATGCCGACGACGGCGGCGACGGCAGGGTCGATGCCGGTCGCCGGCGAGACGAATGCCATCGCGCCGGCAAACATCTTGCCGAGCAGCGCGCCGAGAAACAGCGAGGCAAAGAACAAGCCGCCGCGGAAGCCGGAGCCGAGCGAGATCGCCGAGGCCGCCAGCTTCAGCACGAAGACGCTGGCCACCACGGCCAGCCCGTAATTCATCGCGAATTCGCGGTGCACCGCGCCATGGCCGCTGGACAGGACTTGCGGCGTGACCAGCCCCAGCAGCCCGACCATCACGCCGCCGATGGCGGGGCGCAGCGAGGCGTCGATCGACAGCCGGGCAAAGAGGCGCTCGATCAGGCTCACCAGATGCATGATGGCGATGGAAGCACCGCCGCCCAGAAGCCCGAGCAGCATGAACGGCAAATACTGGCTGACGGTGAGCTGCGGCAGACCGGCGAGCTCCAGCGGAAACGGCACGCCGCCGAACACCTCTGCGGTCAGCGAGGCCGAGATCGCGGCGGCCATTACCGGCGCGACATTGGTGACCGAGTAGATGCCGATGACCAGCTCGAAACCGTAGAAGGCGCCGGTCAGCGGCGCGTCGAAGGCGGCGGCGATCGCGCCGGCGGCACCGCAGCCGACCAGGATGCGGACATCGTTGCGGCGCAGCCTGAACAAGCGCGCCAGCCGCGACGCCAGGCCCGAACCCACCTGCGTATAGCCGGCCTCGAGCCCGACCGAAGCGCCGAAGCCGCTCGAGATCATCGTCTGCCCGGCGATGATGAAGGTGTCGGTCAGCGACATGTGGCCGCCGTACAGCGCGTTGGCTTCGATCGGATCGACCGGCGTGCGGAACTTCCGCTTTCTCAGCCAGATCACCGTCAGCCCGAGCAGGATGCCGCCGATCGCCGGTATCAGCGCCTGCTCCGGCCTTTGCAGCGAAAACATCGCCGAAAGCCGACCGCCGGGCTGAACGCCGAACATAAGCCCATGCAGGACCTGCACCAGTCCGCTCATGCCGGTGACCAGCGCACCCGCCATCACCCCGACCAGGGCAGCCAGAATGACGACGGCAATACCGCGCGCCTCGAGCAGCGGGATCGATCTGATCAGCACCGCGCGCAACCGGCGGGCATAGACTTGCGGTTCGTTTCTGGGCGGTTCGTTTCTGGAAAGCACCGGGGTGGCTCGCCGATATTCGTGGGTGCCTGATACCCTCGGCAACATCGCATGGCAACATGCAGGCCGCCGAGGTGTCATGCCCGCGTGATGCTGCGGCGATAAAGCCCATCCTCAGCTCGGGGAACCGCGTTGACGTAAACGTCAACCCAAAGCTATATGCGCCAGCGACCGTGGCTGTAAAACCAGCCATGCGACTTCGGCCAGGTGGACGCGCCAAGGCGCGACAAACGCAACGAGACGAGGAGAACCGCCATGAGCGTTCAGGAGATTGCCGACAAGATCAGGTCGCGCGTGGCGAGTGCCGGGTTCGATCGCTCGGTGAAATTCGACACCGGCAGCGACGGCGTCATCGTCATCGACGGCGCCGATGTCTCGACCACCGATGCGCCGGCCGATTGCACCATAAAGCTGTCGCTCGACGATCTGGACTCGCTGATATCAGGCGACCTCAACCCGACCATGGCCTTCATGTCCGGCAAGATAAAGGTCGAAGGCGACATGAGCGTCGCCATGGCGCTCAGCCAGTTGATCGGCTGATCGCTTGAGGTGAAACAAGCCGCCGCACGATGGCGGGCGGCTTGCTTCGAACCATCAGGCAGCGAGCGGCAGCCGCTGCGCCTTCAGCTTGCGCCCGGCCGCCTTCAGCGTGCCTTGCGCGCCGTCGAGCGCGCCGACAACCAGTTCCCGCGCCAGCAGGCGGTGCCGCTCGTAAGGCCCCGGCATGGCCAGCGAGCCGGTCTTTGCGGCCGAAAACCCGAAGCGCTCGTAATAGGGCGCGTCGCCGACCAGCAGGATCGCCGCATGGCCAAGCCGCTCGGCCTCAGTGACCGCATGGCGCATCAGCGCCGAGCCGATGCCGGCATTTTTCAGCGCCGGGTCGACCGCAAGCGGGCCGAGCAGCAGCGCTGCCGTGCCGCCCTCGCCCAGGACCACGTCCCACAGCCGCACCGTGCCGGCAACAGTGCCCGACGCATCGCGCGCGACAAAGGCCAGGCCCTCCGCAGGCCGGCGGCCGCGCCGCAGCTTTTCCGACGACTTCTTCCGGCGCTTCGGCCCCATCGCGCGATCGAGCAAAGCCTCGCGCGCCGGGACGTCGGCGGCGGTTTCTGCAGTGATGACAAAGGCGCCAGCAATCTCCCCCCTCGAGGGGGAGACGGCCGCGAAGCGGCCAGAGGGGGTCGGTTCGGCTGCTGCGACCTCTCTTGGACCGTGGGAGGCCGGCGCTTCACGCGCGGCGACCCCCTCTGTCGCCTTTGGCGACATCTCCCCCTCAAGGGGGGAGATTCCTGCGGCGCCTTCAACAACGAAATCTACAATGTCCATTTCCGCGATCCTTCACGAGCGGATTGTTCCACAGGCGAGCCCGGGCGGGCGACAGGCGCCCATCTCCGGATGATCTGATCGGTTCTTTCGAACCGTCAGATCACGTAGGATCGGAGAGGCTCGAAGCCGTTGAAGGCGACCGAGGCGTAGGTCGTCGTGTAGGCGCCGGTGCCCTCGATCAGCACCTCGTCGCCGATGGTCAGCGACAGGGGCAGCGGGTACGGCGTCTTTTCATACATCACGTCGGCCGAATCGCAGGTCGGGCCGGCGAGCACGCAAGGCGCGGTCTCGCTGCCGTCATGCGCGGTGACGATCGGATAGCGGATCGCCTCGTCCATCGTCTCGGCAAGACCGCCGAACTTGCCGATGTCGAGGAACACCCAGCGCACATTGTCGTTGTCGGCTTTCTTCGAGATCAGCACGACTTCCGACTTGATGACGCCGGCATTGCCGACCATGCCGCGGCCCGGCTCGATGATCGTCTCGGGGATCGCGTTGCCGAAATGCTTCCTGAGCGCCGAGAAGATCGCCTGGCCGTAGGCCTGCGCCACCGGCACATCCCTGAGATAGCGGGTCGGGAAGCCGCCGCCCATATTGACCATCTTCAGCACGATGCCTTCGTCGGCCAGCGTCGCGAACACCTTCTTGGCGTCGGCCAGCGCGCGGTCCCAGGCGGTCAGGTCGGTCTGCTGCGAGCCGACATGGAACGACACGCCATAAGCGTCGAGCCCGAGCGCCTTGGCATGGCGCAGCACGTCGACCGCCATCGCCGGCACACAGCCGAACTTGCGCGACAGCGGCCATTCGGCGCCCTCGCCGTCTGTCAGGACGCGGCAGAACACGCGGGCGCCGGGAGCGACGCGGGCGATCTTCTCGACTTCCTCGACGCAGTCCACCGCAAACAGCTTGATGCCGAGCTGGTAGGCGCGCTGGATGTCACGCTCCTTCTTGATGGTGTTGCCGAAGGAGATGCGGTCCGCCGGCGCACCGGCGTCCATCGCCATCTCGACTTCGGCAACGGAAGCGGTGTCGAAGGACGAGCCCATCGCAGCAAGCAGGCGCAGGATTTCCGGCGCCGGATTTGCTTTCACCGCATAGTAGATCTTGGAATCGGGAAGCGCCTTCTCGAAGGCGCGGAAATTGTCGCGCACGACATCGAGGTCGACGACGAGGCACGGGCCGTTCGGACGTCGGGTGGCGAGAAAGTCAAGGATGCGCTGGGTAGCCATCGGGGTCTCTCCATCAGCGCCTTTCGGCGCGCACAAAGGCTTGCGGACGCGGGCTCTCGGCCTCGCGAACACGCGGTGGACAAAGGCGGGACGGAAATCCATGGAACCAGCCGGTGGAGACCCCGGAACCATGAAGCGCCGTCTCGCGGCGGTGAACCTTGGCCTTGCCCGGCCTCGGTTCGCTTTGTCTGCCTTGGCTTGGATGGGAGACCCGTCCGCACTGCCGGCAATGAAGGTGTGCCTCTTCAGTAACCCCGGTCTTTGGACGACCGGCAGAACACCAGAAAGGCCCGCACCGTCGTTGCTTCAAGGTGTCCTCGGTTGGCGGTTGGCCGCTAAACCGACTGGAGGGGTTGGCTCCAGTTACCTTACCGATTACCCTCACCATTCGAGGATCGGCGGACACCCACAGGCACGTGCGACTTTGGGCAAGCGCGATATAAGATCGAAAGATTTCACAATCAATAAAAATCGTATGGCAGATTGTAAAATTTGTGGCATCGAACAATGCTGCGGCAACCAGAAGAAAAATGCTGCGGCAAGCACATCCGGATATCGAACGCATGACAGGCACTCGCGGCCCGCTGAACGCTTTTCTCGACCTTGATCAAACCCCTGTAGCCAATGCGAAATCCGGCCCGCTTGCCGGCTTGCGGCTTGCCGTAAAGGACATCTTCGACGTCGCCGGCTACCGCACCGGCTGCGGCAATCCACAGAAATACCGGGACGCTTCACCGGCCATGGCGACCGCGCCGGCCGTCCAGGCGCTGCTTGATTCGGGCGCCCGCTTCGTCGGCAAGACGCAGACCGACGAACTCGCGTTTTCCCTGCTCGGGCTGAACGCGCATTTCCCGTCGCCCGTCAACCCGGCAGCACCCGACCGCGTCACCGGCGGCTCGTCCTCCGGTTCTGCCGCGGCAGTCGCCGGCGGGCTGGCCGACATTGCCACCGGATCGGACACCGGCGGCTCGATCCGAGCGCCGGCAAGCTTCTGCGGCCTGATCGGCCTCAGGACGACGCATGGCCGCATCCCGCTCGACGGCGCCATGCCGCTGGCGCCTTCGCTGGACACGTTCGGCTGGTTCGCAAGCGACATCGTCATCTACGAAAAGGTCGGCACGGTGCTGCTCGGCGACGATCCGCATTCCCACGAACTGAGACGCCCCGTCACTCTCGCTGCGCTGGACGGCCTCGTGCTCGGCCCGCACGAGGCCGACGAATATCGCGCCATGCTCCGCAGTGTCGCTTCGGTGCTGGGCGCACCGCGCAGCGTCGGGCCGCTGTCTCATTCGACCGACGATCTCTATTGGTGCTTCCGCAAGCTGCAAGGCTATGAAGCCTGGCAAAGTCACGGCGCCTGGATCGCCGGCGGCGACCGCATGCTGGGACCCGGTGTCAAGGAGCGTTTCGAGCACGGCGCGACCGTCGACGCGGCAACCGCGCAACGTGAAACGGAACGTCGCGTTTCGTTTCGCCTCGAACTGGCCGGCCTGCTTGGCGACGACGGCGTTCTTGTGCTTCCGACCGCTCCTGGTGCCGCGCCGCTCAAGGCCGCGTCATTCGACGATTTGCAGACCTATCGCGAGCGGGCGCTGAGACTGCTCTGCCTTTCCGGCCTGTCCGGTTTTCCGCAAATCACGCTGCCGCTCGGCAAGGTCGACGGGGCGCCGTTCGGTCTTTCGCTGCTCGGCCCGAAGAACCGCGACCGGCAGCTGATTGCGCTGGCCGCCCGCATCCTTTCGGCCCACCAAGGAGGCGCATGACATGGATACGCTGACCCGCATGCGCGCCTTCATCGACGTGGTCGAGGCCGAAGGATTTTCGGCGGCGGCGCGCAAGATCGGCCGCTCGAAGGCGCTATTGTCGAAATATGTGCGCGAATTGGAGGACGAGCTCGGCGCGCTGCTGCTCAACCGCACCACCAGGCAGTTTTCCCTGACCGAGGCCGGCCACACCTATTATCGGCGCGCCTCGGAGATCGTGCGCGAGGTCGACAGCCTTGCCGATGCGGTGCGCGAATCCTCCGGCGACGTGCGCGGCAGGATCAAGCTGTCGGCGCCGCGTACTTTCGCCGACGCGCCGATCGGCCAATCGCTGATCGACTTCGCCAAGCAGCATCCCGACATCGTCCTCGACATTCATCTCGACGACCGTTTCGTCGATCTGGTCGAGGAGGGCTTCGATCTGGCGGTGCGCATTTCGCGGCTGGAAAGTTCCTCGTTGATCGCCAGGCGCCTGGCGCCATTTTCGGTACGGCTTTGCGCGTCTCCCGAACTGATCGCCAAGCACGGCATGCCGGTCAGGGCGCAAGACCTTGCCCGCGTGCCCTGCATCATCGACACCAATGGGCGCTGGCTTACCAATTGGCCGTTCAAGGGCGACGGTGCCGATACGGTGAGTGTTTCGGTCTCTGGCCCGATCGAGGTCAACAGCCCGATGGCGGCAAGGGCGGCCGCCGTGGCTGGATTGGGATTTTCCATCCTGCCGGATTTCATCGCCGCGCCCGACATCGAAAGCGGCAAGCTGGTGACTGCGCTGGATGACCGCATACTGCCCGGCGGCGGCATCTTCGCCGTCTATCCGCACCGGCGCTATCTGCCTGCAAAAGTTCGGGTCTTTGTCGATTTCCTGGTGCAGTGGTTCAAGGCGCTGGACAACGCATGAGCTTTCAGCCGCCCTGCGGTCCCATTTTCGCCCCCTTTCTGGTAACTGTCGGCAATTCACCGAAGCCGATTGAATCGCGACCGAGAATGCACCTGAAACAGCAAGCCATCATGCTGGCCTCGGCCTTGACCGCGACGTTTGCGGCCGTCGGGCCGGCTGAGGTGCATCCCCACGTCTTCGCCGAAGCCCGCCTCGAAGTGGTCCTCGGCCCGGATCACCAAACCGTGAAGGCATTGCGCCATCTCTGGCGCTTCGACGATCTGTTTTCGAGCACGGTTATGATGGAGTTCGACAAGAATTCCGACCTGAAACTCGATGACAAGGAGTTGAAGGATGTTGCCGACACCGTCCATGCCTCGCTTGCCGAGTTCAATTACTTCCAGCTCGTCACTGTCGACGGCAAGGACGTGGCAATGACCCCGCCGCCGCATTTGATGGCCAATTTCGACAATGATCAGTTGATCATCCTGTTTGAATCTGAACCGAAGGTGCCGATCAAACTGAGCGGCAAGATAGATATCGGCGTCTACGACCCGACCTTCTACACCGCGATCGATTTCACCGAGGATGCTAATCTGCAGGTCGATGGGTTGCCGCCGACCTGCACCAGCAAGGTTGTCCGCCCAAACCCGGACGAGGCGATCGCCGAGAACCAGAAGACCCTGACCGATGCCTTCTTCAATGATCCGACGGGCACCGACATGAGCAAGATCTTCGCCACCAAGCTCGAACTGACCTGTCAGCCGGAAGGATAGATCCAGTGACCAAACCGTCCCTGCGTTTGGCCATCGGCCTTCTGGCCGTCGCCTTTGTGATGACGCACTTCCTCGGCTCCGCCCACGCCCAGAGTTCGCTCGGCATCGGCACCAATGACGGCATGGCTCCAACCGCCACCGGCCCGTTCGCCCACATCCTGATGTGGATCAATCTGCGCCAGCAGGAATTCTATCATGCGCTTGCCGGCGCGATGAAGGCGATGCGCCAGGACGGTAGCAAGTTGTGGCTGCTCATCGGCCTGTCCTTTGCCTATGGCATTTTCCACGCCGCCGGCCCCGGTCACGGCAAGGCGGTGATCTCTTCCTACATGGTGGCCAATGAAGTGGCGCTCCGGCGCGGCATCATGCTGTCCTTCGTCTCGGCCCTGCTGCAGGCGCTTACCGCGATCGTGGTGATGCTGGTCGCCTATTTCTTGCTGCGCGGCACTGCTGTCTCGATGACAGACGCCGCATGGTTCCTCGAAATCATGAGCTATGTCTTCGTCACTCTGTTCGGCGCCTGGCTGCTGTGGCGCAAGGCCGGCCCGGCCATGCTTCGCCTGTTCGGCGCAAATCCCGGCTACAGCCTCTCGGCCGCCCATGCCGGCCATTCACATGCCGGCCATGCGCATTCCGCGCATGCCCATGCGGCACATTCCCACGCGCTTCATGCACATGACGATCACGACCATGCGCATGACCATCATGACCACGGCGCACACGACCACGCCCATGCTGCGCACGATCACCACAGCCATGCGGCGGGCGAGGTCTGCGAGACCTGCGGACACTCGCATGCCCCCGACCCGGCGCTGCTTTCCGGTGATCGCTTCGATTGGCGCACGGCCTGGTCGGCGGTGGCTGCCGTCGGTATCCGCCCCTGTTCCGGCGCGCTGATCGTGCTGAGCTTCGCCTTGCTGAACGGGCTGTGGTTCGGCGGCATCCTTTCGGTGCTGGCCATGGCGCTCGGCACCGCAATCACCGTCTCGGCCCTGGCGACGCTTGCGGTGACCGCGAAGAACTGGGCGGTGTATTTCGCCGGCGACGGCCGCATGGGCAACCGCATCCATTCCTTCGTCGAGATCGGCGGCGCCGCCTTCGTCTTCCTGTTCGGCCTGCTGCTGCTCTCGGCCAGCCTGACTGGCGCCTGACCTCGTTGCGTCCGATCGGGGCGCTTTAACTAGGGATATTGCCGCCCAACTCGTCCTCCATATGGACGCGTATAATCTCATCAAAACTCGTCTCCGCCGCAAAGCCAAGCTCCCTCGAGCGCCGCGCCTCGAAGCGCGTCGGCCAGCCCTTGACGATCGCCCAGATCGTCTCGTCGGGCTCCTCGCGGATCAGTTTCACCGCCTTGGCGCCGGCGACACGTTCCAGCGCTTCGATCTGTTCGCCGACGGTGACGGCGACGCCCGGCATCGTCAGGTTGCGGCGCGGGCCGACGGCACTGCCGTCGATCTGAGCCGCATGGATCAGGAAATTCACCGCCGAACGCGGGCTGGCGTGTGTGTGGACGACCGAGCGCGGCACCGGCAGGATCGCTTCATGGCCGCTCAGCGGCTCGCGGATGATACCGGAGAAGAACCCTGAGGCCGCCTTGTTCGGCTTTCCCGGCCTGACGCAGATGGTCGGCAGCCTAATGCCGATGCCGTCGAAGAAACCGCGGCGCGTATAGTCGGCAAGCAGCGCCTCGCCGATCAGCTTCTGCGTGCCGTAGGAGGTCAGCGGCGTCGGGTGGAACTCGTCCGGAATGATGTCGGGAAACGGTGCGCCGAACACGGCGATCGACGAGGTGAAGACGACGCGCGGCGTATAGGCCGCCAAGCGGATGGCATCGAACAGCGCCCTTGTGCCGTCGAGATTGACGCGATAGCCGAGATCGAAATTGGCCTCCGCCTCGCCCGACACCACGCCGGCGAGATGGAAGATCACGTCGGGGCGCGGCGCGACCAGATTTGCCGTCGCGCCCGGCGCTGCAAGGTCGCCGGTGTGGACGCTAATGCCGACGCTGTCGAGGACCGGCGCCTGCGGCGGCACGATGTCGTGAAGGTCGAGCGCGGCGATCTTGCGGCCGCCGAGCGTCCCGTCCTTGGCCAACCTGGCGATGAGCTTGTGGCCGACCATGCCTGCCGCGCCGGTAATCAGAATGCGCATGTCACTTTCCCTTTTTGCGCTGGCTGCGGCTACGCAGCCAGAACACGACGAAGATTGCCACCATGAAGATCGCCGCGACGACGCCGGCAAGCACCGTCGAGACCTTGCCGACCGCCAGCATCACTGTTGGAAGATAATAGGCTGCGATGCCGAACAGCAGCAAAACCCAGGCGGCGCCGATCGCCGCATTGCGGGTGTCGCGGTCCATCACGCGGCGCCAGGGTGGCGAGAGTTCATGTCAATCGTTGCCAATGCCCAGAACTCCCGAAGTCAGTGATAATGGCCGCGGTGCGGTGCCGTATCATGCGCATGATCGTGCTCGTCATCATGCTCATGGCTGTCGGCACATCGGCCGAATTCCGGTTCGACCGTGGCATGGGCTATGCCATGTTCCGCCGCAAGCCGCTTCTTGATCGCGCTGACCGCCATATGCGCGTCGACGCCGTCATTGAGGCAGGCATGCAACGTCGCCATGTTGCTGGAACCGTCGATCGACCAGACATGCATGTGATGCACCTCGCGCACGCCCTTGATCGAGCCTTCGATGTCCCTGGCGATCAGGTCGCGGTCGAGGCTTGCCGGCACGCCTTCGAGCAGGACGTGGGCGGCCTCGCGCATCAGCGACCAGGCCGTGGACAGGATCAGCAGCGCGACAAGCACCGACAGGATCGGATCGATGGGCGTCCAGCCCGTCGCCAGGATCACCAGCGCCGCCACGATCGCCGCGGCCGAGCCTAGCAGGTCGCCGAGCACGTGCAGGATGGCGCCGCGCATGTTCAGGCTGCCGCGGTCGCCGCCATGCAGCACGTAGAACGAGCCGAGATTGACCAGCAGGCCGGCGATCGCGACGACCAGCATCGGCCCGCCGAGCACCGGAGCCGGCGCTTGCAAGCGGCCCCAAGCCTCGTAGACGATCCACAGCGCGATGGCGAAGATGGCGATGCCGTTGGTGTAGGCGACCAGCGTCTTGACCCGGCCGAAACCGTAGGTGAGGCGCACGGTCGCCGGCCGGCTCGCAAGGTGAAAGGCATACCAGGCAAGGCCGAGCGCGACGCAATCGGCAAGCATGTGGCCGGCATCCGCCAGCAGCGCCAGCGATCCCGTCAAGAGACCGCCAAGCGCTTCGACGACCATGAAGCCGGCGGTCAGGCAGGCAGCGATCAGCACGCGCTTCTTGTCGGTCGAGCCGTGCACATGACCTGCGCGATGGCTGTGGTCGTGGACCTGCGAAGCGTGGTCGTGGGTATGCGCCATCTATAGCCCCTGCTAGAGCCTGATCCATCCCGGCAGACTCGGGATGGAGGCTCTATCTTTCTATTTGACCATGATCTTACCCGAAAAACCGGATACCACTTTTCGGGAGCATGGTCAGGCGCCGAACTCGGCGCGGAAATCCTCGAGCCGCCGCTTCTGCTGGCCATCGCTGTCGAAATTAGCCGGATCGAGCCACGCCTCATAGGCTCTGCGCAGATCAGGCCATTCCCTGTCGATGATCGAATACCACGCGGTATCGCGGTTTTCGCCCTTGACCACAAGATGCTGACGGAAAATGCCCTCGAACTTGAAGCCGAAACGTTCCGCCGCGCGCTTCGACGGCTCGTTGCGATTGTTGCATTTCCATTCGTAGCGGCGATAGCCAAGCTCGTCGAAGACATACTTCATGAACAGGAACTGCGCTTCCGTCGCGGCCGGCTTACGCGAGATCAGCGGGCCCCAATAGATGTTGCCGATCTCAATGACGCCGTAGGTGGCGTCGATGCGCATC
Organism: Mesorhizobium sp. M0019; assembly: GCF_040323975.1. Taxonomy (NCBI): domain Bacteria; kingdom Pseudomonadati; phylum Pseudomonadota; class Alphaproteobacteria; order Hyphomicrobiales; family Phyllobacteriaceae; genus Mesorhizobium; species Mesorhizobium sp. M0019. Next base: position 21,065 of record NZ_JAMYVK010000008.1, read on the forward strand.
AGCGTCTGGCGCCCGGCGACCTTGCCGCTGGCCTTGTCGATGACCGTGAAGAACAGCGGGTCTTCGCTGGCTTCCGCCTTGTCCAGCCATGGCTGGAAGGCGGCGCGGCTCTCCGGCGGGTAGTCTGGCAGCCAGGCAAAGCGGCCGTCGACATCGGCCACCGACGAGGCCTCAAACAGGCCGTCGCCGTGCTTTTCGGCGTTGAGCGGCTCCAGCCTGACAGTTCGCCCCTCCAGCACCTTGCGTTCGGGCCGCGGGCGCGGTTGCCAATTCTTGAGATTTTCCGACACCGAAAACTCCAATCCGTTTGACTTTTGCGGGCGGACGCTCACAAAAACGCACGCTCGCTGAAAGAACCACACGGACAGGAAAAATGCTCCACACGATTTCGGCCTTCGACCGCCTCGGCGAGGAAAATGCGTTCGCAGTGCTGGCGCGTGCCACGGCACTTGCCCACCAGGGCCGCGACATTGTCAATCTCGGCATCGGCCAGCCCGACTTCAAGACGCCGCAGCACATCGTCGAGGCCGCGATCAAGGCGCTGCGCGACGGCCATCACGGCTATACGCCGGCCAACGGCCTGCTGGCGACGCGCGAAGCGGTGGTCCGCCGCACGCTGGCCACTACCGGCGTCGAAGTCTCGCCCGAAGCGGTGATGATCCTGCCCGGCGGCAAGCCGACCATGTTCGCGGCCATCCTGATGTTCGGCGAGCCGGGCGCCGAAATTCTCTATCCCGATCCCGGCTTTCCGATCTACCGCTCGATGATCGAGTTCACCGGTGCTGCCCCCATCCCGGTGCCGATGCGCGAGGAGAACGGCTTTGCCTTTTCGGCTGCGGAGACCTTGGCGCTGATCACGCCGAAGACCAGGCTGCTGATTCTCAACTCGCCGGCCAATCCGACCGGCGGCGTCACGCCGCGCGCCGAGATTGAGAAGCTGGTCAAGGGGCTGGAAGCGCACCCGGACGTCGCCATCCTCTCCGACGAGATCTACGACGTGATGACCTATGACGGCGAGACGCACTGCTCGCTGCTCGCCTTCCCCGAAATCCGCGACCGGCTGATCGTGCTCAACGGCTGGTCGAAGACCTGGGCGATGACCGGCTGGCGCATGGGCTGGTCGATCTGGCCGAATGGCGACAAGGGCGCGCATCTCTACGACAAGGTGCGCAAGCTGGCGGTCAATTGCTGGTCCTGCGTCAACGCGCCGAGCCAGTATGCCGGCATTGCCGCCATCGACGGCCCGCAGGACGATGTCGACAAGATGATGCGCGCCTTCGACCGCCGCAGGAAGGTCGTGGTCGAGGGGTTGAATGCCTTGCCCGGCGTTTCCTGCATTACGCCGAAAGGCGCCTTCTATGCCTTCCCCAATGTTTCCAAGACCGGCTGGAAGGCCAAGAAGCTCGCCTCGGCGCTGCTCGAGGATGCCGGCGTGGCGCTGATCGGCGGCCCCGATTTCGGCATTCTCGGCGAAGGCTATGTCAGGCTGTCCTACGCCAATTCCGAGGAGAACATCCTGCGCGCGCTGGAGCGGATCGAGGCGTTCCTGGCGAAGTGAGGACGGCGAAAGGAGAAGCCAGATGTTCTATGCCATTCTTGCCTATCACGAGGAAGAAGCGATTACGGCACTGACGCCTGAGCAGGATGCGGCGCTGATGACCGATCTTCTCCAGATCAACGATCGGCTCTACCAGCAAGGCACCCTTGGGCCGGCGGCCCGGCTCGGCGCGACACAAGACGCCTGCACCTTGCGCGGGCCAGGCACCGGAATGGTTATCGACGGCCCCTTCGCCGAGACCAAGGAACAATTGCTGGGGCTCTATGTCGTCGACTGCGCCAACCGTGACGCCGCCATCGACATTGCGCGCGACCTTCGCCGCGTCAATCCGACCGCCGTCTACGAAATCCGCCCGATTTCGCTATATTTACCCGGCGTGCCGCTTCCGGTCACCCGGCCCTGATTTAGACCGGGTTGAGACTAATTTAGCCTCGCCCGACAAATGGCATCTTCGTCGCCATCACGGTCATGAACAGGACGTTCGCGTCGAGCGGCAGGCTGGCCATATGGAGGACGGCATCGGCGACGCGCTCGACATCCATCACCGCTTCGGCGGCAATGGTGCCGTTGGCTTGCGGCACGCCGACCGTCATCGCTTGCGCCATGTCGGTCAGCGCGTTGCCGATGTCGATCTGGCCGCAAGCAATGTCGTAGGGCCTGCCGTCCAGCGCCAGCGTCTTGGTCAGCCCGGTGATGGCGTGCTTGGTCGCCGTATAGGGCACCGAGCCCGGCCGTGGCGCATAGGCCGATACCGAGCCGTTGTTGATGATGCGGCCGCCCATCGGCTGCTGCCTGCGCATGGCGCCGAACGCGGCGCGAGCACACAGGAACGAGCCGGTGAGATTGACCCCGACGATGTCGTTCCACACGTCGACCGGGATGTCGTCGATCAACGTCGATTTGTAGCTCGTGCCGGCATTGTTGAAGAGCAGGTCGACGCGCCCGAAAGCCGCAGCCACCGTCTCGAACAGATCGTCGACCTGATCGGCCTTGCTGATGTCGCAGGCGAAGGCCAATGCCTTGGCCTGCGTCGGCCCGGCCGCGGCGATCGCATCCTCCAGCACCGGCTTGCGGCGACCGCAGAAGACCGTGTTCCAGCCGGCCTTGAGCAGCGCCGTGGCGACGCTTTTGCCGATGCCCGTGCCGGCGCCGGTTACGATGGCGGTTTTAGAGTCGGTCATGGCTGTACTCCCTGAAAGGGACGAGGCATCGCAAATGACGGGAACCATGGCAAGCCGGCGCAAAGCCTGTGCTCACAAAAAGGGCGGTCATTGGCGACCGCCCCTGATCCGAACCGGGCTTGGGAGGAGGAAAGCCGATCCGACTGCCTGAAATCATGCGCCCACCGGATTAACGAGAAGCTAACGCGAATGCCGCCGAGCTCTCCGAGGCTCCTCCCCCAAGCTACCAGCGCGAACCGCTCACCGGCTTGGCCGTGCTGCCCGCTGCCGGCACCTTCGCCGCCGTCACCGTCGCCTCGACATGATCGACCAGCGCGTCCGGCAGGCCGAGACGGCCGGCAAGCAGGTCGAGATAGCCGCGTTCGGCCCGCGTGTCCGGATCGATGGCAAGACGCGAGGCGGTGTAGAGTTCCAGCTTTTGCGCATCGGTCTTGGCGCCGGCGATCAGCACATCCAGATCGAGCGGCGCCTCGAGTTCCGACATCAGGAATTTCTCCGCTTCGGCGCCGACGCCGGCGAGGCTGAGCTTGCCGGCGATCTTCTGCCGCTCTTCGTCATCGACGTGGCCGTCGGCCTTCGCCGCCGAGATCATCGCCCTGACCAGCGTCAGCGTGAATTCGTCTTCGCCCTGCGGCGCTTGCGACGGATGGAAGGCGGTATCGGCCGGCGGCGGCAGCAATTCCGGTTCGCCGGCGGCTTGCGTTTCGGCGGGCGCGTTGCCGTTCTTGTAGTTCTGGTAGGCCTTGTAGGCGAGGCCGCCGATCGCGGCCAGGCCGCCGAGCTTCACCGCCGCACCGGTGACCTGGCGGCCTGGGCCGGTTCCGAGCAGCACCGCAGCCAGCGCACCGGCGGCAAGCGGATTGTCCTTGGCCATCTGCACCGCCTGCCCGGCCTTGTCGCGGACGGTCGATCCGGTGCCGGGAATTTGCGAGCCGAGCAGATCGTCGAGGAGCTTCTTGGGATCGAACATCTATGCCTCCAGAATTGGCCCGGCCGAAGGTGCGCGGGCAGGTTTGCACGTCGAAGACCTAGGTCCCGCAGTTTGACATTACAATGACGCGGCGCATCCTTTCGCCCGCTGCCACGCATGACCTCGCACCGACATCTGCTGGGATTTCACGCGGAAATCACAGTGCTGCAGCCTCCTTCCGCGCCCAAAAAACACGCGACGCTCTGGACATTGGACGTGTCGAAACCGCCCCCGACTTCGACTAATGTCGCGGCATGTCGCTTGGGAGGAGCCTGGCATGACCGATGAGACAGACCGCCAGCCGGCACGCGATCCCCAGGAACTGGAGCGCCTGCTGATTTCACGGCAATGGGTCGGAGACATTGACGGCATGGCAGCGCTTTTCGAGCAGCATGCCGTCATCGACAGCGGTGGCGGACAACTGACGTTCGGCCGCGAAGCCATCCGGGGGCTGTTCGCGGAGATCACCGCAACCGGCCGAAAATTTCAGTCCGGAGATCAGCGCCCGGCTGTCGTCAATGGCGACCTGGCGCTCACCTCGACCCGGCTTCCCGACGGCACCATCACCACCGAGGTCGCGCGCCGGCAGAACGACGGGACATGGCTGTGGGTCATCGATCGCTTCTCTGTTGCTTGACGTGAAGTTGCTTAACGTGAAGCTAACTTCCGATGTGACGATCGCCGCGCGCTTGCGCCAGCTCGACTTGGCGCTGGCGCTCGGCGTAGCGGGCGCGATCTTCGTCCGAGCGGGCATCGAAGCAATGCGGGCATGAAACGCCGGTGGCATATTCCGGCGACAGCCGGTCTTCCGCAGCTAGCGGATGTCGGCAGGCGCGGCAGAGTTCGGCCTCGCCTTCGAGCAGCCCGTGCGATACCGAAACGCGCTCGTCGAAGACGAAGCATTCGCCTTGCCACAGGCTCTGTTCGGCGGGGACGTCCTCGAGATATTTCAGAATGCCGCCCTTGAGGTGGAACACATCCTCCAAACCGAGCGACTTCACATAGGCCGTCGCCTTCTCGCAGCGTATGCCGCCGGTGCAGAACATGGCGACCTTGCGCCCCTCGAGCTCATGCCGATGCTGCTCGACCCAGGCCGGGAATTCGCGGAAGCTGTTGGTGGCGGGATCGACAGCGCCCTTGAAGGTGCCGAGCGACACCTCGTAGGCGTTGCGCGTGTCGATGACGATGGTGCCCGTATCCGAGATCAGTGCATTCCAGTCGGCCGGCGCGACATAGGTGCCTGCACCTGCCGCCGGATCGATATTGTCCACGCCCATGGTGACGATCTCGCGCTTCAACCGCACCTTCATGCGGTGGAACGGCATCGTTGCGGCGCTGCTGTATTTGATCTCGAGGCCGGCGAGACCGTCGATGGATTCGAGATGATCGATGAGCGCGGCGATTGCCGTTTCACTGCCGGCGACCGTGCCGTTGATGCCCTCACGCGCCAACAGCAGCGTGCCTTTGATGCCGCGTGCGCAGCAGAAGGCGGCGAGCGGCGCGCGCAGCGCCTCGAAGGTTTCGAGCCGGGCGAAGCGGTAAAGCGCGGCAACGCGGAAGGCTTGGCTGGACGGTGTCATCACCAAGCCACTAAACGCTCACGACAGCCGGATCAAGGCAGAGCCGGGAGCGGTCAGACCGCGGAGGTTTCGAACACCACGCGTGACATCGCGACACGCCGCGTTTCGTGGACAGAAAAACCGCCTTCTGCTAACCGGTCGACTTGATCAACAGAGGAGAGACGACGAATGCCCAGCACGACCGAAAAGCTCCTGTCGCTCCTCAACGGCCAGCCGGTCATACCGGTGCTGAAGATCGCCAATCCCGCCGACGCGGTGCCGCTGGCCCGGGCGCTGGCCAGCGGTGGCCTGCCGGTGATCGAGATCACGCTGCGCACCGCCGACGCGCTGGAGGCGATCCGCCGGGTGGCAGGCGAGGTCGAAGACGCGGTCGTCGGCGCCGGCACCATCCTGGACGCCCGCCAGTTCGGCGAGGCGGCGGCCGCCGGTTCGAAGTTCATCGTCAGCCCCGGCATCACCCGCGAGCTTCTCGCGGCAGCCAAGGACAGCGACGTGCCGTTGCTGCCCGGCGCCATCACGCCGGGAGAGGTCATGGCCGCGCGCGAAGCCGGCCTGCGCTTTCTGAAATTCTTCCCGGCCGAACAGTCGGGCGGCATTGCCTCGCTCAAGGCTTTCGCCTCGCCGCTTGCCGACGTGAAATTCTGCCCGACCGGCGGTATCACCGGCAAGAACGCCGCCGACTACCTCAGCCTGCCCAACGTCATCTGCGTCGGCGGTTCCTGGGTGGCGCCGGACGATCTGGTCAAGGCCGGCAAATGGGACGAGATCGAAGCCTTGGCGCGCGCCGCGAGCAAGCTCGGGCGCTAGCACCTTCTGCATGAAGAAAACCGCCGCCGATCTGTCCGATCTGGTTCGCCGGCTGGTTCCCGCTCATGGGCTCGAACCACGATTCACGCCTTCAAAGGGCGCTGTCCTACCATTAGACGAAGCGGGAGAATGCCGACCGCTGGTTAGCATCCCTGGATGAAGGAAGCCAGTGCCGGCGGTGGAGGCAGCCGCGCGAGGTGCCCAGCGCGGCCTACTCGGTCTTGAAGCGGGCAACCGACATGAACTTGACGGCTTTGCCGGTGAACCGGTTTGCGTCGGCCATCTCGTTGCCCGGTTGGAAGCCTATCATATAGACCTCGCTCGGTGCCGTACGGACGAAGTCGTAGGCGTAGCGCGGCGCCGTTGTCGCATCTGAAACGGTTGCGACATACTCACCGCTGTGCAGCGCCCACCGGGCGGCCTGCGGCGCGGCGGCGACCACCACCGGCTTGGGGCCGGGTTTCAGGTCGCGGGCGGTGGCCCTGGGTTCCTTGCGTGTGGTCTTCACGCCCGCTCCGATGACGGCGGCCGGATCGGAGCCGGCCGGACGGGCAACGATGGCCTCGCGCGGCGATGCCCCGTCGCTCGATGCCCCGTCTTCGCTCGCCGGTTCCTCGAACACCGATGCTTGCTCGGAAAGCGACGCGACCTTGTATTCGTCGGTCGCGCTGACCCTTTCGAGAACGGCCTTGACCTCGTCGGGCTGGGAACTGTCGGGCCGCGCCGACGGCAACACCGAGAATGCGTCGGTGGCGGTGTTGCTCCGCTCGGCCGCACTCGCCAGCGCCAGCAACACTTGCTTGTCCTGCGGCGCAAGACCCGCCGGCGAAAGATCGGCCGGCAGCGAATGATCGGGCCGCCAGCTCGGCACGGGAATGTTGTTTGCAGCGACCTGCACCGGGCCGGCCGCAGCAGACGGGTCTGCTATGCCGAACGGAACATTTGCCGGTGCCACACTGGCCGGCGTCACGCTTGCCGGCGCTTGCGCGGTCGCCACCGCCTGTTCAGTCGATCCAGCCGCATCCGCCACGCCGAACGGAACGTTTTCAGGCGGCTGGGCGCCGACGTCGGTCTTCGGACGCGGAGCAAAATCCGGCAGCGGGATGCTGCGCGCCGGCAATGCCGCGATGATCGTCTCCGGCGTGTCGTTCTCCGGTTCAGGCGCAGGCGCCGGAGCATCGGCGACTTCCGGAATCTGAGCGCGCTTGGCATCCTGAGGCGCCACGATGGCAATGCCAGGCAGGTTGCTGCTCTTGGCGGACGGCGCCGGCTTCACGTTGCGGGGCTTTGGCGCCGGCTCGGCCATCGCCACGTCGGCGCTGTCGTCCGCCTCGTCGTCGCCACCGCCGAAGAAGGCTGCCAGGAACCCGCGGGATTTTTTGCCGCCGCCGCTTGCGCTGGCCAGTTCAATGGCCGGTGCGCCGGCGCCCTTGCGGGCTTTGTAGGAGGCGAGCGCCTGTTGATAACCAGGCAGCGGCTTGCCGTCGCTCGGCACATGCAGCGTCTTGCCGTTGGGGAACACGCGCGCCAGTTCCTGGCGGCTGATGCCGGGCCAGTGGCGCACATTGCCGACGTCCATATGCACGAAGGGCGAGCCGGAGCTGGGATAGTAGCCGACGCCGCCGCCCTGCATCCTGAGGCCGATGTCACGCAGCTTCTTCAATGGGACACCGGGAATGTAGAAATCCATCGCCCTGCCGAGCATGTGCTGGCTCTTCTCGGCGACGCCCCTGCTGCGGCTGCGCAGCATCGAATTCGTGGCCGGCGAACGATAGCCGCAGACGACCTGGATGTAATCGGTGGCGCCGCTCTCCCGATACGCTTCCCAGACCATGTCCAGCAGGCGCGGATCCATCTTGGTCGGCTCGTTGCGGCGCCAGTCGCGCAGGATGATGTTGATCTTTCGCAAGCCCGCCTGGTCGTAGCGGCCATTGCGCTTGTAGACGATCTCCGCCTTTTCATGCGTGTGGAGATGATAGAGCTTCAGCGAACGTGTCTCGGCGCTGGCGCCGGTTGCCGCCGCTGCAAGGAACCCGACGGCAACAATCACCGCTGCCAGCCATCTCGGCCAGACGCTCATGTGATAATGCCGCCCGTTTTTGTGTCGTTCGATTCTGTTCAAATCAAAAGGCCTTGCAGGCTGCCGTTTTGTCCCCGGATTTGACCAAACGGATGCGTGGTGTGTGCATCCGAATATCGATCCTAATGGTTAATCATCGCTTATTGAAGCCGAAATGCGGTAACACGGTGGCGATATCCCGCCAAAAATATTGCGCAGGATATCTTGGTAAACCGCTGGTTTAGATCATGTTTTGGCGCCAGCTCGAAACACGATCTGTTACCGTCCGCCTTAATACGTGAACACTGTGGCGAACACATCATTTCGAGGCGCAGTTGCGTGGAATGATGTCCGGATGAGAACCGGCTTGGCCCTGTGACTCAGGAAGCGAGCCGTTCGACGCGGCCGGTTTCCGGGTCGATGCCGTATTCCTTGAGCTTGCGGTAGAGCGTCGACCGGCCGATGCCGAGGCGGCGGGCGACTTCGCTCATCTGGCCGTTATAGTGATCGATGGCGAGCTTGATCATTTCGAGTTCGACGTCGGCCAGCGCACGCACATTGCCGCGCTCGTCGAGCGCCCGCAGCGTGCCGAAACGAGGCTTGGCTGGTGCATCGGCGTCGGCGGCTGCGATGCCGCCAGCGGCCGATATGTTGTCGCGCGGCTGGCTGCCCGAAGCCACTCCGGAAGCTGGCCACCCTGGAGTTGGCCCCCCTGAAGCCGGCCACCCTGGAGCTGGCAAGGCGATACCCGAATCGAGATTGACCGTGCCCTCGACTTGCGCCCGGATCTGCGGGAATTCTTCTTCGGTCAGCATGTCGCCGTCGGCGAGCACCGAAGCCCGGAAGACGGCGTTTTCGAGCTGCCTTATGTTGCCCGGCCAGTCATAGGCCTGCAGCATGGCAAGCGCCGCAGCCGAGATGCCTCGCAGGCGGTGGCGCGGATCGGCGGGCGCCACCTTCTCCATGAAGTGCTCCACCAGATAGGGGATGTCGTCGCGACGGTCGCGCAATGGCGGCACGAAGATTGGATAGACGTTCAGCCGATAGAACAGGTCCTCGCGGAACTTGCCGTCCTTGACCTGCTGCACCAGGTTGCGATGGGTTGCCGAGATCAGCCTGATGTCGACCCTGACGGCCGAGCGCCCGCCAACCGGATCGACCTCGCCGTCCTGTACGGCGCGCAACAGCTTGACCTGCACGTCGAGCGGCAGGTCGCCGATTTCGTCAAGGAACAGCGTGCCGGTGTGCGCTTCGACGAACTTGCCGGTATGTTTTTCGGTGGCGCCGGTGAACGAGCCCTTCTCGTGCCCGAACAGGATCGATTCGACCAGATTGTCGGGGATGGCGCCGCAATTGACGGTGACGAAGGGTTTCGAGCGGCGGTCGCCGCTGCCCTGGATGGCGCGCGCCACCAGTTCCTTGCCGACGCCGGATTCACCTTCGATCAGGATCGGAATGTTGGACGCCGCCGCCTTGCGGCCGAGCCGGATCACCCGATCCATCGCCGGACTGTGGGTGATCATGTCCTTGAACGTCAGATGGCCGCCGCGCTGCCGTGACGAGCGCTTCACTTCGCCTTCGAGCGCTTCGACCTTGAGGGCGTTGCCGATCGACGCCTGCAGCCTGTCGGGAGAGGCCGGCTTGACGACGAAGTCGAAGGCGCCGTGACGCATTGCCGAAACGACGGTTTCGATGCCGCCCTGCGCGGTCTGCACGATGACGGGAATGTGGATGCCACGCTCGCGCATCGCCTTCAGCACGCCGATGCCGTCGAGCCCGGGCATCATAAGGTCGAGGATGACCACCGACACGTCGCGCGCATTGGGTCCGTCGACAAACTCGAGACCCGCCTCGCCGCCATCGGCGACGATCGCGGTGTGGCCGAATTTCGTCACCGCCGCCTCGAGAAGCCTGCGCTGCACGGGATCGTCATCGACTATGAGTATGGAAGCTGCCATGACTGATCCGACCGTGCCCGCCCGAGAATGCGCCCTATGGATCATCTTGGCACAGGGTTCTAAATAAGCTTTCAAAAAACCCGGTGAATGAATTCCTTAGGATTTGACCGGCTTCTCGTTTCCTCGAATTTTTGTGTCTGGAAGGATCGGCAATGCGCATGGTTTTTGCTCGAAAGCTGGCGGCGGCGCCCGGTCAGGGCGTGGCGGAGCTTGGCGACCTGCCGGAATGGAATCTGGCCGATCTCTATTCGGGCATGGAAGCGCCCGAGTTGAAGCGCGACATCGCCAAGGCCGCCGTCGATGCCATCGCCTTCGAGAGCCGTTGGAAAGGCACGCTCGCCGCCGAGGCCGGGCGTGGCAGCGCCGGCAGGCTTGGCGAGACGCTTCAGGCCTATGAAACGCTGGAGGAGCTGATCGGCCGCATCGTCTCCTATGCCGGGCTTGTCTATGCCGGCAACACGTCGGATCCGCAGCGCGCCAAGCTCTATGGCGACATCCAGGAAAAGATGACCGATGCCAGCGCGCACCTGCTGTTTTTCGCGCTCGAGCTGAACCTCATCGACGATGGCGCGATCGAAAACGCACTCGCGGCCGATCCGGCCTTCGCCCATTACCGGCCCTGGGTGCTCGATCTGCGCAAGGACAAGCCCTATCAGCTCGAAGACCGCATCGAGCAGCTCTTCCATGAAAAATCGATCACCGGGCGCGGGGCCTGGAACCGCCTGTTCGACGAGACGATGACCGATTTGCGCTTCGACGTCGACGGCGAGGAGCTGACGCTGGAGCCGGCACTCAATCGCCTGCAGGACGCAGACAGCGAGGTGCGCCGCCGGGCGTCCGAGGCGCTGGCCACGACCTTCCGCAAGAATTTGCGCGTCTTTACGCTGGTCACCAACACGCTAGCCAAGGACAAGGAGATTTCTGACCGCTGGCGCGGCTTCGAGGACATTGCCGATTCCCGCCACCTCGCCAACCGCGTCGAACGCAGCGTGGTGGATGCACTCGCCGCCGCGGTTCGCGACGCCTATCCACGCCTGTCGCATCGCTATTACGCGATGAAGGCGCGCTGGCTCGGCATGGAGGTGATGAACCACTGGGACCGCAATGCGCCATTGCCCGATACCCCGCAGGCAGTCATCGGCTGGGACGAGGCCAAGAACACCGTGCTTTCCGCCTACCAGCGCTTTTCGCCCGACATGGCGGAGATCGCCAGAACTTTCTTCGACCGCAACTGGATCGATGCACCGGTGAGACCCGGCAAGTCGCCTGGCGCCTTCGCGCATCCGACCGTGCCTTCGGCGCATCCCTATGTGCTGCTCAACTACATGGGCAAGCCGCGCGACGTGATGACGCTGGCGCACGAGCTCGGCCACGGCGTGCACCAGGTGCTGGCCGGCGGCCAGGGCGCCCTGATGGCATCGACGCCGCTGACGCTGGCCGAAACCGCATCGGTGTTCGGCGAAATGCTGACCTTCCGCTCGCTGCTCGAGCAGACCACCGACAAGCGCGAACGCAAGGCCATGCTCGCCCAGAAGGTCGAGGACATGATCAACACGGTCGTGCGCCAGATCGCCTTCTACGAGTTCGAGCGCAAAGTGCATGCCGAGCGCAGGAGCGGCGAACTGACCTCCGACAAGCTCGGCCAGTTCTGGTTGGAAGTGCAGGCGGAAAGCCTCGGGCCGGCGATCAAGCTGCGCGAAGGGTACGAGATTTTCTGGACCTATATCCCGCATTTCATCCACTCGCCTTTCTACGTCTATGCCTATGCATTCGGCGATTGCCTGGTGAACTCGCTCTACGCGGTCTACCAGAACGCCGAGCGCGGCTTTCAGGAGAAATATTTTGCCATGCTGCGCGCCGGCGGCACCAAGCATCATTCCGAGCTTCTGGCACCGTTCGGCCTCGACGCGGCCGACCCTGCCTTCTGGCAGATCGGGCTTGGCGTGATCAGCGGACTGATCGACGAGCTGGAAGCACTGGACAATTGATGCGCAACACTGGGTGATGCGCAACACCGGATGACCGGGTTTTCCAGAACAGTTTAGCTGCAATGCATATTGGCGATGGTTCTATTCTTGTCTTGGATATTTGTTCTTAAATAACTTTCCATGGAAGTTTTCCGTTAGATTCCCGTAAGCTGTATGATAGCGTCCGCCCTCAAGCTCAGCCGGGCACGAATGGATCCGGTCGGAAAATCCCGACCGGTCATGGCGTGTCGGCGGATGCGACAACGGTTGTTGGCCAGGGGCAAACCGGTCGCCGACAGCTCGATCGAAGCCGGCTGTTCTGCAAATTGCGGAACCACCATCGAATGGTCCTTCGCCGAGGTCATGGCTCCACAGGCCAGGGCGGACGGATCGGACTGGAGAGAGAAAGACAATGGGCACTTTTTTCTACATGCTCCTGGCGTTCCTGGTAGGTGTGTTGGTTGGCTGGTTCATTTGGGGACGCCTGCGTGGCGAACTCGACAGTTTGCGCGGCGATCTAGACCGCACGCGCAGCGAACGCGACAGATTGCGGGCCGATAGCGACCGTCTGACCGGTGAGTTGGATGCATGCGGCCGCGCCCGCGCCGATCTCGAACGCCGGCTGGGCGAGGCGAAAACCACCCAGGCGCCAACCGCGAAGGCGGCAACAGCCAAGGCGCCAGCCGCCACGACCGGCGCGACCAAAGCCGCGATGCAGGCGCCGTCAACGCTGATGTCGACATCCGCACCGGCTAAACCGGCGCCGAAGAAATCTGCAACGGCGAAGGCCGCGACCGCGCCACGCGCAAGTGCCGCGAAAACGGCAACACCGAAACCGCCTGCATCGAAAGCGAGCGCCGCGCCGACGACCGCGCCAGCGGCAAGCAAGGCTGCGCCAGCGGCAAGCAAGGCCGCGCCAGCTGCAAAGAAAGCCGCCACCGGCAAGGCAACAGCCACTGCCCCAGGCAAAGCCAACGATCTGCGTCGCCTGATCGGCATCGGCCCGACCAACGAGCGGCTGCTCAAAGGGCTTGGGGTCACGACCTATGCCCAGATCGCCGCCTGGACGCCCGACGATGTCAAGCGGATCGAGGCGACGTTGAATTTCGACGGCCGCATCGAACGTGAACGCTGGATCGAGCAGGCGAAACTGCTTGCCGCCGGTGACGAGAAGGAATTTGCGCGCCGCTTCCCGACCGCGGGGGAAGCCAGCAACACCTGATCCATCGCAAGGTGGCATTTTGGAACAAGGCGGCGCCCACTGGCGCCGCATTTGTTTTTGCCGCCGCGCCTTTGCGTCTTGAGACGCCGCTCCCTCGATTGCGCACGGTCGAGCCCCCATATAGATCGATCGCTGGTGACCGCAGCATCCGAGCCTTATGTCCCTGCCCCTGCCCTTTGCAATTTTCAGGAACGACGAGACCGCGCGGCAGCTCGTTTTCGACCGGCCGGCCGAGATAATCGCAGCGCATGGCGAGGCGGATTTTTTGCCTGCCCTGGAAGCCGCGCAGGTAGCACATGACGGCGGCAAATGGCTGGCCGGTTATTTCTCCTACGAGGCCGGTTACCTGCTCGAACCCAAGCTCGTTCCGCTGCTGCCGGCCGGCCGCCGCGCCCCGCTTTTCTGCCTCGGCGTGTTCGACGCGCCAGTCGAGGAGACGATCGCGCCAGGCGATCTGCCGGCTAGCAACGGCCCAATCTTCGACGCCAAGGCAGCCTGGTCTTCGGACGACTACGCCAAACGCTTTGCCAGGCTGCATGACCATATCCGCAAGGGCGACTGCTACCAGGGCAATCTGACCTTTCCGGTCCACGCACAATGGTCGGGCGATCCACTGGTCGCCTTCGACGCGCTGACTGAACGCCAGCCGGTGAAGTATGGGGCGCTGGTCGCGCTCGGCGATCCGATCGTCTTGTCGCGTTCGCCCGAACTGTTCTTCGAGGTGGACGCGGAAGGCATGATCGAGACGCATCCGATGAAGGGCACCGCGCCGCGCGGCGCAACAAAAGCCGAGGACGATCGCCTGAAAGCGTTCTTGCGCAACGACGAGAAGAACCAGGCCGAGAACCGGATGATCGTCGATCTCCTGCGCAACGACATCTCACTGATCAGCGAGGTTGGCACGCTCGATGTGCCGGAGCTTTTTCGCATCGAGAGCTACCCGACGGTCCACCAGATGGTGAGCCGCGTGCGGGCAAAACTTTTGCCCGGCCTCGCCATCCGCCAGATTTTCGCCGCGCTGTTCCCCTGCGGTTCGATTACCGGCGCGCCGAAGATCCGCGCCATGGAGATCCTGCGCGAGCTGGAAGGTGGCCCGCGTGATGTCTACTGCGGCGCCATAGGCTGGATCGCGCCCGGCGGCCGGATGCGCTTTTCGGTGGCGATCCGCACCATCTCGCTCTTTGCCAATGGCGAGGCGGTCTACAATGTCGGCGGTGGCGTCGTCTTCGATTCGACAGCCGAAGAGGAGTACCAGGAGTGTCTGCTGAAAGCCCGTTTCGCGACGGGAACACTGCCGATTTCGAACTGATCGAAACAATGCGCTGGGAACCCGGCTCGGGTTTCGGCCGTTTCGACCGCCATCTCGCGCGGCTTTACGGTTCGGCAAGCGAACTCGGCTTCGCCTGCGACCCGCAAAGGGTCGGCGAAGCGCTGATGAATGCGGTCGGCCGCCAGCACATCGCATTGCGCACTCGCCTCGTCCTGTCGCGCAAGGGCGAAGTGGCGGTGTCGGTGCAGCCCTACGAGCCGCTCGCCGCAGACAAGGTCTGGACACTTCAACTGGCACGGGTGCGGCTTGATTCGAGCGACACGCTGCTGCGTCACAAGACCAGCCGCCGACAACCCTATACACGCGCCCGCGCCGAATATCTCGCCGGCCGCGCCGACGAGGTGCTGCTCGCCAATGAGCGGGGCGAAATCTGCGAGGGCACGATCACCAATGTCTTTGCCGATTTCGGTGACGGCGTGCTGGCCACGCCGCGGCTCGATTGCGGCCTGCTGCCTGGCGTCCTGCGCGGCGAACTGCTGGATCAAGGCCGCGCCGGTGAAGCGGTCTACACGTGGAACGAACTGCAATCGGCCAAGGCGCTGTTCGTCGGCAACTCGCTGCGCGGATTGATCCCGGCGCAGCTGGGCTGAAGCATCTGGAGACAACAATGTTCGTGGTTTCGCTGAACTACAAGGTGCCGCTGACCGAGATCGACCGCCTGCAGCAAGCGCATGTCGAGTGGCTGAAGGCCTGCTATGCGCAAGGTATCTTTGTCGCCTCCGGGCCAAAGCGGCCAAGGACCGGCGGCATCATCATCGCGCGCGGTCCACGCGAGGAGCTCGATGCCAGACTGGCGGACGATCCCTTCGCCAAGGCAGGTGCCGCCGATTACGAAATCACCGAATTCACGGCGAGAATGGCCGCTGCCGCACTGGAAGCCTACAAAGAAGCATGAGTTTCCGCACACCGACCCACACACCCTATGACGGCTCGTCGAAACTGTTCACCATCGGGCTGAAGCCGCTCAATCTCGATAGCTGGATCGAGGTCGACGAATATCTGCTGCCCTATCTTGCCGAGAAACGCCGGCTTTATGCGGAAATTCCCGGCAAGGTTTTTGTCGAGGAGCAAACAACGCGCGACGCTCAGCGCGAAGTGCTCGATCTGCTCGGTGCGCATCTGGCGGCGAACTTTCCTGAGACCCACAGGCGTACCGCCGACGGGATCGAGGTGATCGGCGGCACCGACGATCTCGAAGGCTCGGGCACCGCAGCTTCTTTCAGCGATGCGCCGCTTGCCGCGGCCTCGTTGCTCGTCCAGGAAGATTTGATCCTGATGCGCCGCGACGAGAGCGGCTGGCGTCTGGCGGCCGGCTCGCTCTGCTTCCCGTCGTCATGGTCGCTGACCGAAAAATTCGGCAAGCCGCTGCAGCAGATCCACGCGCCGGTACCGGGTTTCGGCCCGGGCACACGCCCGGCCGATCTCATCAACCGCATGTTCGACGGCCTCCAGGGCCAAGCCGTCGAGCGCTACAACTGGTCGATCCAGGCGGGCGACGCGCTCTACCATCCGCTCTCCAACCTCGAACGCATCGACCGCGCCAGCAGTCGCCCGTCGAGATTCCCGGATGGCGACATCGACGCCCATGCCTTTATCCGCGTCGAGCGGCAAACGCTGAGAAAGCTCCCCGTTTCGGGCAACGTACTCTTCACCATCCGCATCCATCTCGACCCGCTCGCCGTGCTGGAACGCCACCCCGACCGCGCGGCGCTCGCGGCGTCCTTGGCCGAACAACTTCTGGCGCTGGACGAGGCACAACTCGACTACAAGGGGATGACCGCCGACCGTGACCGGCTGGTCGCGTGGCTCAGGGCGCTAGTGCTGTCCTAAATCGCGGCCAGGCCCAGCAGCAGGATCGCGGACATTGCGGTAAAGACGGTGACGTTGACATCCCACCGCCAGCCCGCCGGTCCAAACGGCGGCCGGAACGGCGGATAGCCGTTCTCGTCATACAGCACGCCACCGTAGATCGGCCGCGAGAGCATGGCCGCGAAGAATGCTCCATACATAGCCGCGGCCAATCCCCCGGCGAGATAGAGCCGCTCGGCTTCGAGTTGTCCCTTGATCCAGATAAGTCCGAGCGCAATCAGCGCCACACCGGTGTAGCTCAGCACCTGCCAGACGACATGAAACCGGGCGTGTGGGGTCCACAACGGATTGGTTGCATGTGTGGCGTTCAAGTCGGCTTTGATCGTCGCTACACCGTAACCCACGGTCGCGACGCTCAGCAGAATTCGGGCAAGCAGATGACTGTCATAAGCGAGTTCCATCGCATTTTCCTCCCCTCACGCCGGAACGGCTTGAATGGCCCCCTGGGCACAGAAGAGCTGCCCATCGGCCAGCCGCGCATAATTATGGACGATCCCCTTCTCGTGATCCTGCAACTGCACGATGAAGTTGCCGCTCTGCTCCGTCCAACTCGCGAGCACGAGATTCGGGCGTACGCTGGTCAGGTCGACCTTGACCACCTCGTCGATTTCGGTGGTCCCGATCGACGCCTGGATATGCAATTCCCGCGGCGAGAAAAACGTCAGCCGTGGTACGAAGGGGCCGAAAACGCAGTCGAAAGTCTTGCCGACGAGCGAAGCTGGAAAAGCATCGGTTTCTGCCATCATCCTCTCCTTGGGCATGGCCGCTGCGGCCACACCATTGACGGTTCTCGGTGTCGCAGTCGCATAACATTCCGAATATATGCCCTTGGAGCGCTCCAAGGAATACGATCCGCCTATTTCGGTTTTGAGTCAATAAAATTCTTGGAGCGCTCCAAAAAATGGTCTACCTCAGGGAAAACGAGTGAATCGCCAATGCCAACCCTAGCCGATGTCGGCAAGGCTGCCGGAGTTTCCCGGGGGACTGTTTCCAACGTCTTCAACCGGCCGGAGCTGGTCAGGCCCGAATTGCGCGAGCGCGTCGAAGCGGCCGCGCGAGCGCTCGGGTTTGGCGGCCCCGATCCGAAAGGACGATTGCTGCGGCACGGCAAGTTCAATGCCATCGGGTTCATGCCGCCTGGCGCCTACGCCATCTCCGAAGTGATGAGAAGCCCCTATGGCCGCGAGTTGGTGCTCGGCGTTTCGCTCGCCTGCGACGAGGCTGGAACGACGCTCAGCCTTGTAAACGGCACCGATGACACGCGCTTCGCCAGCATCCGCGATGCGCTGGTTGACGGCTTTATCCTTGGTCACAGCGCCGATATTGGTCTCATAATTTCGGTCCAGAGACGGCGTCTGCCCTTCGTCATTCTCGAAAGCGACGCAGGTGCCGACATCAATTCGATAAAGATCGACGGCTGGAGCGGCGCGGTAGCTGCCGTCCGGCATTTGACCGGGCTGGGGCACCGGCATTTTGCCATCCTTTCGGTGCGACGGACTCCCGGCCCACCGATTGTCCACATGCCCGGACAGGCAACGCGCCCGCTTCTGGCCGGCTTCCCGCTCGACGATGAAAGGCTCGACGGTTTCAAACAGGGTTTGGCGGAGGCGAATTTGTCGATCGACGATGTCCCGATCATCGAGACGATCCCAGGCGAGCCATCTGCCGGAGCAGTGGTGTTCGACAGGGCGCCTGAAGCAACCGCGATCCTGACCATGTCGGATTGGCAGGCAATCACGGTACTGGACGAGGCGGTTCGCCGCGGCATAGACGTGCCGGGCCACGTATCGGTCGTCGGCTTTGACGGCACCGCTGAATCCGCACGCACCACGCCTCCGATGACCACTGTCGCGCAAGACGTGATCGGAAAAGGCAGGCTGGCCGCCCGAATGGTTCTTGACAATGAGGCCCCCCGCCAGGTCGTTCTGCCGGTAGAACTGGTGGTTCGAGCCTCCACGGCCGGGCCGAGGGCAAAAGTCCGCTGAAACGGGCGGATGCGCCATCCGCATCTGGGGCGGCGCTGGCAGCGTCTTTTCGCTGAGCAGCGTCTGGCACTGAACGGGGCACAACTTGACTGTAAGGGCCTGACAGCCGACCGTGACTGTCGGCGGAAGACAACTGTAACTTGTGGCTTGGGGGAACAATGATCCAGCATCTTGGCAGGCCGGTCACGTTCATGGCCGCGATCCTGGTACTGTCGACAGCAGCTGAGGCGGAGCCGGTGACTTATGCCGGCAAGCTTGGAAAAAGCGATATCGTCGTCGAATTCACCGGCGACCCCGCGACCGCCGACGGCCCGCTGGCCGGCCGCTACTTCTACCGCTCGAAGGGCGTCGATATCCCGCTGCAGGCCAGGTTGCAGAAGGGCAGCAAGTTCGAACTGGCCGAGGAGGAGGCATGCGGCGCCGATAATTGCGATGACGGAAAGGCCGCGCCGATCGCCGCTGTGTGGCGCCTGGCCTCATCCAGTAACGGCAAGACCCTTGAAGGCAGCTGGAACGGAAAGAAGGCGCTGCCGCTCAGATTGGAACGGGTCGTAAGCCGGCAAGTGACCGGGAACGAGCCCAGCACCCCGCTCGATCTCTACGATTTCAGCTTCATGAACTTCTTCGCCAATGACACGCCGCTCACCATGGAAACGTCCCCTTATGACTATCTGCGGATGGACACTCAGCTCGATAACGGCCAGACGACTGGTTGGCCGGACGCAACCTACCGCTATGTCGTCGACCCCCGCACCAGGTTTGCCACGCCGCGCATTGTCGAACTGTCCGGCGACGTTCCGATCGAGGCCGCGAATGCTCTGCTGCAAGACAGGCACTGGCGCGCAAACATCGGCGCACTGGGCTGCGTGGCGGCGCAATATGCCGGTTTCAACGAAGGCGGGCCGATTGACGGTATGAACGGCGGCACGCTCGGCGGCTATGAGGACAGCACATTCGAAGTGACCTCACTGACGTCGCGGCTGATGAGCTGGCGGGAGTCCGGCAGCATCTTCTGCGGCGGAGCGCATCCGACCAACTATTCGGACGCCTACATCATGGATGTGCGCCGCGGCATCCTGCTCGGTCTTCAGGACATTTTCCTGGATACGATAGATGGCAAGCCCGGACCTTCGCTCGTCTCCTTCGTCAAGCAGCGGCGCAAGAAACCGACCGATCAGACCGATATTGATCACGAAGCCGAATGCGGCATCGACGATCTCATCGGCGAATATCTAGCGGTCAGCCTCTGGCGTGAGGGCGACAAGCAGGTTCTGGTTTTCGGGCTCCAGACCCTGCCGCATGCCATCCAGGCCTGCGCCGACGATCTGCTGGAACTGCCGGTCTCCGAGGCACGTGACCTCTTCAAGCCTGAATTCGCAAGACTGGTCGAGCCGTAGCCGGGATGGCGCGGTGTAACGCCGGCCGTCCGCTTTTCGCTTTATTGTGACAATGATCTATGGTTTGTCGCGCCGCGGCCAAGCCGCTGTTCCGAAGCGTTTTTTGAGGGAGTAATCGATAAATGGCGAATGAAAACTGGCCCGTTTACGGTGAGATCACCGGCCCTGTCGTGATGATCGGCTTCGGCTCGATCGGACGGGGAACGCTGCCGCTGATCGAGCGCCATTTCAAATTCGACAAGTCGCGCATGACGGTCATCGACCCGCGCGACACCGACCGCAAATTGCTCGACGAGCGCGGCATCACTTTCATGCAGGATGCGGTGACCAAAAAGAACTACAAGAAGCTGCTGACACCGCTTTTGACCAATGGCGGCGGCCAGGGCTTTTGCGTCAACCTGTCGGTCGACACTTCCTCGCTCGAGTTGATGAAGCTCTGCCGCAAGCTTGGTGTCCTCTATATCGACACGGTGGTCGAGCCCTGGCTCGGCTTTTATTTCGACGAAAAGGCCGACAACGCCTCACGCACCAACTATGCGCTGCGCGAGACCGTACGTACTGAAATCGCGAAGAACCCTGGCGGCACCACGGCGATCTCGTGCTGCGGCGCCAATCCGGGAATGGTCTCGTGGTTCGTCAAGCAGGCACTGGTCAATCTCGCCACAGATCTTGGCCTCGACTTCTCGGAACCCGCGCAGCACGATCGCGAAGGCTGGGCCAGGCTGATGAAGAAGGCCGGCGTCAAGGGCATCCATATCGCCGAGCGCGACACCCAGCGCACCAAGAAGCCCAAGCCGATGAACGTGTTCTGGAACACCTGGTCGGTCGAAGGCTTCATTTCGGAAGGGCTGCAGCCGGCCGAGCTCGGCTGGGGCACGCATGAGGCGTGGATGCCGAAGAACGCCAAAAGCCACAAGAACGGTTCGAAGGCCGCGATCTATCTGGAGCAGCCCGGCGCCAATACACGCGTGCGCACATGGTGTCCGACGCCCGGCCCGCAATACGGTTTCCTGGTGACACACAACGAAGCGATCTCGATTGCCGATTTTTTCACGCTGCGCGGCAAGAAGGGCAAGGTGCAATACCGGCCGACCTGCCATTACGCCTATCATCCCTGCAACGACGCCGTGCTGTCGCTGCACGAGATGTTCGGTGTCGCCGGCAAGGCTCAGCCCGTGCATCACGTGCTCGACGAAAATGAACTGGTCGATGGCGTCGACGAACTCGGCGTGCTGCTCTACGGCCACGCCAAGAACGCCTACTGGTACGGCTCGCAGCTGTCGCTGGCCGAGGCGCGCAAGCTGGCGCCCTATCAGAACGCCACCGGCATGCAGGTCACGTCGGCGGTGCTGGCCGGCATGGTCTGGGCGCTGGAAAATCCCGAGGCCGGCATCGTCGAAGCCGACGAGATGGATTACAAGCGCTGCCTCGACGTGCAGAACCCATATCTCGGGCCGGTCAGGAGCTATTATACCGACTGGACGCCGCTCGACAATCGGCCTGGTCTGTTTCCCGAGGATCTCGACACCAAAGACCCGTGGCAATTCCGCAACATCCTCGTTCGATAGCAGCGTTGCCTCGACACTCCGCCAGCTTGCAATCGCCCGGAAATCGGGCGATTGAAGAGGGGCGGCCTAGAGCGACGTGCGTCCATTTGGACGCACAAAGTACGCTCTAGCACTTTGAATGTGCGCATCGTGCTTTCCGAAAATCGGATCGATTTTGGGCCGATGCGAGAGGAGAGGATCTTGAAGATGACGATTGCGCAAAGACTGCTTTCGGCTGGCATTGCCGCGGCCGCTACGGTCGCGTTGGCGGCCTGCACGACAACCGGCCCAGGCGAGCCGCCGGTGATCACGGCCAAGGGGGTTGAAGGCTCCTGGATCGACGCGCAGGGCACGGGCTTGTCGACCTTCAAGGGCGGCAGCTTCGCGACCGTCGCCACCGATACCGGCCAGAAGCTTGCCGATGGCAGCTACACCATGACCGGCGGCACCTCGGTCGAGATCCATGGCACTTCGCTGATCCGCCAGACGCCAATCAGCTTCAACTGCTTGATGGTCTCCACCAGCCAGCTCAATTGCACCAGCGCGAGCGGACAGAATTTTGTGCTGACCAGGCGCACCTGAAATCCGATTCCGAATTGACTTTGCACAAGGGCGGCGGCTTCAAGCCGCCGTCTTCTTGCGCCGGCAAAGCTGATGCCGATTTCAGCTTGCATCGACTGAAACGCGATGTGAACATGGCCTGAGAGGGCTGTTACATCCAGTCAAACAAGAGCGTTAACGCCACTGGTCAAGTCACCCGGGAGACGAGAATGAAGAAGATTGCTGCCATCGCCGCGCTGTCGGCATCGGCGCTTGGCCTGTCGGCTGGGGTATCTTTTGCCGACTACACGCTCAACATCCTGCACATCAACGACTGGCACAGCCGCATCGAGAGCAACAACAAGTACGAATCGACCTGCTCGGCCGAGGAGGAGACCAAGGGCGAATGCGTCGGCGGTGCCGCCCGCCTGGTCACCGCGATTGCGCAGGAGCGCAAGAAGCTGGAGGGCCAGAACGTGCTGCTGCTCAGCGCCGGCGACAATTTCCAGGGCTCGCTCTTCTACACGACCTACAAGGGCAAGACCGAGGGCGAATTCCTCAACCAGATGAAATTCGACGCCGAGGCGCTTGGCAACCATGAGTTCGACGATGGCGAGTCGGCGCTGGCGCCGTTCCTCGACATGATCAAGTTTCCGGTGCTCGGCGCCAATGTGAAGGCCAATGCGCAATCCAAGCTCGGCGACCGCGTCAAGCCGTCGATCGTGGTCGAGGTCGGCGGCCAGAAGATCGGCATTGTCGGCGCGGTCACCAACGACACGCCGGAGCTTGCCTCGCCTGGCCCGAACATCGCCATTGAAGATGACGTCAAGTCGATCACCGCCGAGGTCGAGAAACTGAAGCGAGAGGGCGTCAACAAGATCATCGCGGTCACCCATATCGGCTACAAGCGCGAGCGCGACGTGATCGCCAAGATCCCGGGCATCGACGTGGTGGTCGGCGGCCACAGCCATTCGCTGCTGTCCAACACCGACCCCAAGGCGGAAGGCCCATATCCGACGATGGTCGACAATCCGGACGGTTACAAAGTGCCGGTCGTGCAGGCGGCGTCCTATTCGAAATATCTCGGCGAGTTCAAGGTCGTGTTCGACGACAACGGCGTCGTCAAGGAGGCAAGCGGCGATCCCATCCATCTCGACAAATCGATCACGCCCGACCCCGCCGTGCTTGCCCGCATCAAGGAACTCGGCGCGCCGATCGAGGCCTTGAAGAACAAGGAAGTCGCCGAGACCACCAAGGCGATCGACGGCAGTCGCGAAAACTGCCGCGCCCGCGAATGCGAGATGGGCAATCTGGTCTCCGACGCCGTCCTCGACCGGGTCAAGGGCCAAGGTGTCGAGATCGTCATCTCGAATGGCGGCGGCTTGCGCGCCTCCATCGACCAGGGCACCGTCACCATGGGCGAGGTTCTCACCGTCCTGCCGTTTCAGAACACGCTGGCGACCTTCCAGATCTCCGGCAAGGATTTGGTTGCCGGCCTCGAAAGCGGCCTCAGCCAGGTCGAGGACGGCGCCGGGCGCTTCCCGCAGGTTGCCGGCCTGAAATATGCGTTCGACAAATCGGCGCCGCCTAACGGACGCGTCAAATCGGTCGAGGTCATGGAAGGCGGCGCCTGGACGCCGATTAAGCCGGACAAGGATTACCTGGTCGCCACCAACAACTATGTCCGCCAGGGCGGCGACGGCTACAAGGTGTTCGCCGAGAAGGCCAAGAACGCCTATGATTACGGCCCGGGGCTGGAACAGGTCGTCGCCGACTACCTAGGCGCGCACCGGCCCTATACGCCGAAGCTCGACGGCCGCATCACCGAGATCGCCGCGACCGTAGCCCCGGCCGCAGAACCTGCCAACCCTGCCGAACCGCCAAAACCTGCTGAGGCTGCGCCGGCAAAGCCCGTTGAGCCGGCAATGCCCGAAATGCCGGCCGGCTCCGGCGACATTTCCAAGACGCCGCCGGCCGTCCCGGCTGAAACAGCGCCGGCACCCGCACCCGCCGAGCCGGCCCAGCCGGCGGCACCTGCGGCTCCGGCCACACCGGCTCCGGCGACCCCTGCTCCGGCTGAGCCGGCACCGGCCGAAAGCAGCCATGTAATCGTCGCCGGCGATACCTATTGGGATCTCGCGGTGAAGGCTTATGGCGACGGCACCAAATGGAAAATAATCTCCGATGCCAACAAAGCCTACGAGCCACGCCGCCTTCCGGTCGGCGCAACCTTGACGATCCCGGCGGCCTCGAAGTAATCCGGCCGCAGGAACGCAATGCACCCGCCCGGCAGACCGGGCGGGTGTTGCATTTCTGGGATAAGGTGCGGCCAGACGCAGCATTTGAAAACCGGCGCGGCATCGCTACTTTCGCCGCGGCACCGTTGGTTCGCGGTGTTGGAGAACCTCATGACGCTTGCCAACCCTGCTGAAATCAAAGCCGAGAAGACTGCCGCCTCGCCGTCGGCAGGGCGCCCTCTGGTCAGGACCGGCAAGGTCGGTGTCATGCTGATCAATCTCGGCACCCCGGACGGCACCGGCTTCAAGCCGATGTGGCGCTATCTCCGGGAGTTCCTGTCCGATCCGCGCGTCATCGAGCTCAACAAGGCGATCTGGTATCCGATCCTCTACGGCGTGGTCCTCACCACCCGGCCGAAGAAATCAGGGGCCAACTATGCCAGGATATGGAACCGGGAGCGCAACGAGTCGCCGCTGCGAACCTACACCCGCGCCCAGGCCGAGAAGCTCGGGCTCGCGCTCGGCGAGCTACCCAATGTCGTCGTCGACTGGGCGATGCGCTACGGCAACCCTTCGACCGAGAGCGTGGCCGAGAGACTGGTCGAGCAAGGCTGCGACCGCATCCTGTCTTTCCCGCTCTATCCGCAATATTCGGCGACGACGACTGCGACTGCCAACGACCAGCTGTTTCGCGCGCTGATGAAGATGCGCCGCGCCCCGGCCATTCGCAGCGTGCCACCCTATTACAACGAGCCGGCCTATATCGAGGCGCTCGCCCGTTCGATCGAAAAGCATCTGGCGAGCCTCGACTTCGAACCGGAAATTGTCATCGCTTCCTATCACGGCATTCCGAAACCCTATTCCGACAAGGGCGACCCCTACCAGGCCCATTGCCTCGAGACGACCCGACTGCTGCGCGAAAAGCTCGGCTGGGATGAAAACAAGCTGATTACCACCTTCCAGTCGCGCTTCGGCGCGCAGGAGTGGCTGCAGCCCTACACCGACAAGACGGTCGAAAGACTAGGGCGCGAAGGCGTGAAATCGGTCGCCATCGTCAATCCAGGATTTTCCGTCGACTGCATCGAGACGCTGGACGAGATCGGCAGGGAAGCGTCCGAGACCTTCCATCATGCCGGCGGCGAAAAGTTCGCACACATCCCTTGCCTCAACGACAGTGCCGAGGGCATGGCGGTGATCGAGGCGATGGTGCGGCGCGAGCTGTCCGGCTGGGCCTGAACAGATCACCCGTCTATGCACCCGCAATCCGTGATCACCTGATTGTAACATTGCTGAAACACACTTAAGTGTTTGATGGGAATCGGTCGCGTGGAATATCCAACATGGCCGGCCTTTGAGGGGAGAGCCAAATGGGTTTCAGTGGTTTTGATATCGCGCTTCTTGTTCTTGTCGCCCTTGTCGTGCTGGTGCTTATCAAGGGCATCCGAACAATTCCGCAAGGCTATAATTATACCGTCGAACGTTTTGGCCGTTACACCAAGACATTGAACCCAGGCCTCAACCTGATCGTGCCTTTCGTCGACCGTGTCGGCGCCAAGATGAACATGATGGAGCAGGTGCTCGACGTTCCGACGCAGGAGATCATCACCCGCGACAATGCCACCGTTGCCGTCGATGGCATCGCCTTCTATCAGGTGCTCAACGCGGCGCAGGCCGCCTACCAGGTCTCCGGCCTGCAGAATGCGATTCTCAATCTCACGATGACCAACATCCGCACCGTGATGGGCTCGATGGACCTCGACGAACTTTTGTCGAACCGCGACGCCATCAACGAGCGCCTGCTGCGCGTCGTTGACGAGGCGGCGCATCCCTGGGGCATCAAGATCACTCGTGTCGAGATCAAGGACATCAACCCGCCGGCCAATCTCGTCGAATCGATGGGCCGACAGATGATGGCCGAGCGCAATAAGCGCGCGCAGATCCTCGCCGCCGAAGGCCTCAAGCAATCGCAGATCCTGGAGGCCGAAGGCCGCAAGGAAGCCGCCTTCCGCGATGCCGAGGCGCGCGAGCGCTCGGCCGAGGCTGAAGCACGCGCCACGCAGGTGGTGTCGGAGGCGATTTCCAAAGGCGACGTGCAGGCGCTCAACTACTTCGTCGCGCTGAAATACACCGAAGCGCTGACCAAGATCGGCTCAGCGACAAATAGCAAGCTCGTGCTGATGCCGATGGAGGCCTCATCGCTGATCGGCACGCTCGGCGGTATTGGCGAAATCGCCAAGGAAGTTTTCCGAAGCGAAGGCACCGCCGGTGCCGCACGACAGGCCGCCCGCCCGCCGGTCGTTCGTCCGAGCGAAACCTGAGGCCACAGCCATGCTCGACCGCATTGTTTCCGAACTCGGCCCGTGGAGCTGGATGGTCCTCGGCTTCGTCCTGCTGGTAATGGAGGTCATCGCGCCGGGCATTTTCATGCTGTGGATCGGCATTGCCGCGCTGTTGATCGGCGTCGTCTCACTGCTCATCTGGGATGCCGGTTTCTGGACCTGGCAAGTCCAGGTCCTCGCCTTCCTCGCGCTGTCGCTGGTCTCGGCCTATGTCGGCAAGCGGCTGGTGGGCGGGCGCCATGATGAAACCGACCAGCCCCTTCTCAACCGTCGCGGCGCACAGATGGTCGGCCGGACCGCGACCCTTGCCGAGCCGATCAAGGACGGGCGCGGCCGCGTAAAGCTGGGCGACACGTTGTGGCGCGTCTCCGGCCCTGACCTGCCGGCCGGAACGCAAGTGCGCGTGACGGGCGCCGCTGATACCGACCTGGAACTGACGGTCGAGGCGGTCTAGAAGCCCGCTAGGCAGCACCGATGCGCAGCAGGTCGTGCAGATGGACGAGCCCGATCGGCCGCCTGCCTTCGACCACCATCAGGCTGGTGATAGCCGAGTCGTTGATCGTCTGCAGCGCCGTCGCAACAAGCGTGTCGGGCGCGGCCATTTTCGGCTCTCTGGTCATCACCTGATCGACGCTCATTGCCAGGAGATCGCTGCCGATATGGCGCCTGATGTCGCCATCGGTGATGATGCCGATCAGCTTGCCGTCCGCGGCAGTCACGGCCACGCAGCCAAACCCCTTGCGCGACAATTCGAGGATTGCCTCGCGCATGCCGGTACCTGACGACACCAGCGGCAGCCTGTCGCCGACATGCATGATCTCGCGGATCTGCGTCAGGTTGGCTCCGAGCTGGCCGCCGGGATGGAACGTGCGGAAATGGTCCGGGGTGAAGCCGCGTGCCTCGAGGAGCGCGATGGCCAGCGCATCGCCCATCACCATTTGCAATAGTGTCGAGGTCGTCGGCGCAAGCCCGTGCGGGCAGGCTTCCGGTGCTCGCGGCAGCAGAAGCACAACGTCGGCCGCGCGCGCCAGAGCCGATTTTTCACCCGCGGTGACCGCGACCAGCGGGATCGAGAAGCGCCTCGAATAGGCGATGATGCCCTTGAGCTCAAGGCTTTCGCCCGACCACGAAAGCGCGATTATGGCGTCGTTTCTGGCGATCATGCCAAGGTCGCCGTGATTGGCTTCGGCAGGGTGGACGAAGAAGGCCGGCGTGCCGGTCGAGGCGAGCGTTGCGGCGATCTTCGAGCCGATATGGCCGCTTTTGCCGACCCCGGTGACGATGACGCGGCCATCGATCTGCGACACCATGCCGACGGCTCGTGCGAACGGCTCGGCCAGCCCGTTTTCGAGAGCGTCTGCCAGTGCCGCGACGCCGGCCTGCTCCGTCGCCACGGTTCTCAGCGCCGAGGCAATCGCGGCCTGCCCGTCATGCCGCTTCCTGTCTGGGGATTTCACGTCCATGGACGATGCGATTAGCGCTTCGGCGCGCGCCTGTCCAACGGAATTGCCGTCCCGAACCTCCTGACGGGCCATGCCTCAACGCTCCGTTAACCATCCCCATTTACGGTTTCGTAAGTATGGCGCGCGTGCGCCGCGCAAGCAGTGGTGCCGATGTCCGGGTTTCAGCCTCAAAACAAAATGGGACGAAAGGGCAAGGCGGTCTGCGCTTTGCTGCTGGCAACCAGTGTCTTTGCGTTGTCGCGGCCGGCACTGCTTTGCGCCCAGGAAACCGAGCTGCGCGGCGAGGTTTCGGAATCGACAATCCTGGACGACCAGCAGTACAAGATCAGGCAATCGAGCATAGCCGGAACCCAAGCCGCGCAGGCTGCTGCAACCGCCAACGACAATACGCCGCTGCCTACCTATCGCCCGGCCAGCCAAGGGGCGTTGCCTGACGACGGCACGGGCGAGGCGGCCAAAACCGGCGGCACTTTCGATCAACCAGCGGCCATCGGCGATCCATTTCCCGACAACCCTGCTCCGCCCCCCCGACGGCGGCCAAGCGCGACGCAACGCGCCGCCAATGCGGCCAACGCCGAAGACGAGACCGCTGACAGCCAGAAGCGCAAGAGAACCGCGACTGCAGCCGCGGCGGCGACCGACGACACCGATACCGCCGCCATAGACGAGCAGGATACGGTCAACCGCCGTGCCGTCACCATCGATTCCGCCGAGAGGCTCAAGCTCGACCCTGGCGCCGAGCGCACCGAAGCCATCGAAGGCCAGGACAACAAGAACGAGGACGACCCGTTCGCCGCCACCGGCATCAAGCTCGGCTCCTTCGTGATCCGGCCGACGCTCGAGCAAGGCCTGACGTCTTCGACAAACGCCGATTCGAGCAGCCTCGGCAAGCCGGCCTTGCTGTCGGAAACGACGCTGCGCTTCAACGCCGTCTCCGACTGGCGGGAGAATTCGGCGACGGTTGAGGGCTATGGCATCTTCCGCGAAACCTTGTCCGGCTATGACATTCACGAGGCGCAAGGCCGCGTCGACGGCACACTCAACATCGATCTCGACAATGATCTGCGCGCCATCGCCAAGCTGGGCTATGAGGCCTTGCCCGAATCGGCCTCGGCGCCGGACGCGGTCGTCGGCGCCGTTGGCCAGCCGGTGCGCCAGACCGTGAACGGCAGTCTCGCCGTCGAGAAGGATGCCGGCAAAATGCGCTTCGCGCTGACTGGCGCGGTCGAGCACGACATCTTTGGCGACGCCAAGCTTTCGTCGGGCGGATCGCTGTCGCAGAAGGGCCGCGACTCGACGCTCTACACGGCCATTTTGCGTACCGGTTACGAGATCTCGCCTGCCATCACCCCGTTCACCGAAATCGAG
The DNA here is from genome assembly GCF_040323975.1 of Mesorhizobium sp. M0019. Classification (NCBI taxonomy): domain Bacteria; kingdom Pseudomonadati; phylum Pseudomonadota; class Alphaproteobacteria; order Hyphomicrobiales; family Phyllobacteriaceae; genus Mesorhizobium; species Mesorhizobium sp. M0019. The sequence continues at coordinate 50,442 of NZ_JAMYVK010000008.1, forward strand.
ATCGGCCGGCGCGCTTATGATTTGCGCGTCGATCCAAACGGCTTCCAGCGCTCCTCGACCAGGCTTGGCGCACGGGCCGGCGTCGAGCTCGATCTCCGCGAGAAGCTTAGCGGCGAGTTCTCGGTCGGCTGGCTGCGCGAAGCTATCGACGACGATGCCCTGCCGGCTATTTCGGGCGCGACGGTCAATGCCGATCTCAAATGGTCGCCGGAACGCGGCACCACGATCGGGCTCACCGCACAGACGACCGCCGAGAACACGACGAATGCGGGCGAAAGCGGCGACATGCTCTATTCCGGCAGCCTCACCGGCGAGCGGCAGATCCGCGCCAACCTGACCGGAAATGCCGCTCTCGGCCTTGAATGGCGCGACTATACCGGCTCCGACGATCATGATTTGACGCTGAGCGCCGAGGCTGGGCTGACGTGGTGGCTGAACCGCTACACCGGGCTCACCACCCGCGCCAGGACTGAAAAACTGACCAGCAACCTGGTTGGGCGCGACTACACGGCCAACAGTATCTTCGTCGGCTTGAAGTTGCAGCGCTAAATGCATGTCGCGCAAAAGTGTGCAGCGGTTTTGCGATAACGACTTGCGTAAAACAAGAACCTAAAGCGCGTCGCATGAGGTCGGTCGAACGCGGCGCGCTTTAGCCGATCAGCGCGGCAACCGGTGTTGAAACTACAAGGCTACGCCGCGGCGTTCTGACGGCGCGAGTTCGTCGAGAAGCGTGCGAATGACACCGGCCATGCTGGCATTCATGTCTCTGCGCCACAGTGCGAAGGCAACGTTGGCCTCGACGAAGCCTTCGGGCGAGCCGCAGTCGAACGTCCGCCCGCGGTAGTGGTAGCCGTAGAAGGACTGTTGCTTCTGCAGCTTCAGCATTGCATCGGTGAGCTGGATCTCGTTGCCGGCGCCTTTTTCCTGACCTTCGAGTATCTTGAATATCTCCGGCTGCAGGATATAGCGCCCGTTGATGTAGAGGTTCGACGGCGCCGTGCCGGTCTTCGGCTTTTCCACCATGCCGGTGATGCGGAAACCGTGATGCGCGTCCTCGCCGCGGCCGACAATGCCGTATTTGTGCGCCTCGGCCGGATCGCATTCCTGCACGGCGACGATGTTGTTGCCGGTCTCGGCGTAAAGCTCGACCATGTCCTTCATGCAGCTTTTTTCCGACTGCATGATCATGTCGGGCAACAGCAGCGCAAAGGGCTCGTCGCCGACGAGCTCGCGCGCGCACCAGACGGCGTGACCAAGGCCGAGCGGTACCTGCTGGCGGGTGAAGCTGGTCTGCCCCGGCGCCGGCTGCAGCCGCTGCAGGCGGGCGAGCTGGTCGTCCTTGCCGCGCTGCGCAAGCGTGTCGTAGAGCTCGAACTGGACATCGAAGTGATCCTCGATGACCGCCTTGTTGCGGCCGGTCACAAAGATGAAATGCTCGATCCCGGCTTCGCGCGCCTCATCGACCACATACTGGATGACCGGCCTGTCGACGACCGTCAGCATTTCCTTGGGAATGGCCTTGGTGGCAGGGAGAAAGCGCGTGCCGAGACCGGCAACCGGGAACACTGCCTTGCGAACTCTCTTCATGTGCCAATTATCCATTTGCATGACTGTTCGGCAATCCCGATTCGAGACATTTTCATGCCGAAATCGAGGATTACTGAACGGCGGGTCAGAAATCTCAGCTGGTAAAGCATTGACGCATCTTTTCACCCCGGACGACACCTATGGTAAACCAAATGCTAACCGGGTTCGGCGATGAATAGTCTTCCTGAGATGAAGAAGGAGGAAAAGATGTCCGTTCGCAACGCCGCAAGGCGCTTCACCAGCGTCCTGACGGCCGCCAGCCTCTCGTTTGCCTTGCTCATGCCCAGCGGGCCGGCTTTTGCCGATGCCGGCTTCCGCCAATGGGTCGCCAGCTTCCGTGCTACCGCCGTGGCGAGCGGCGTTTCCGGCTCCGTCTACGACCAGGCATTCAAGGGCATCAACGATGCTGACCCGGTGGTGCTGGAAAAGGCCCGTACTCAACCCGAATTCACCGCACCCGCTTGGGATTATTTCGACAACCGCGTCCATGACCAGTCGGTCGCCGTCGGCCAGCATATGGCAAGGAAATGGAAGCCTTGGCTGGACAGGATCGAGGCAAGATACGGCGTCGACCGCTACATCCTGCTGGCCATCTGGTCTATGGAATCGAACTACGGCGAAACCCTCAAGCGCGATGATATCATGCGCAATGTGGTGCGCTCGCTGGCGACGCTTGGTTATGCCGACCCGAAGCGAGCGAAATTTGCCCGCACCCAGCTGATCGCGGCGCTGAAGATCCTGCAGACCGGCGACATCGACGAAAGCCATCTCAGCGGCTCATGGGCCGGCGCGATGGGCCATACCCAGTTCATCCCCACCAGCTACCAGTCCTATGCGGTCGATATGGACGGCAACGGCAAGCGCGACATCTGGAATTCGATTCCCGACGCACTGGCGACAGCCGCCAATTTGCTGAGGAAGAACGGCTGGCAAGCAGGCAAGACCTGGGGTTATGAGGTCAGCCTTCCGGACGGCAAGAAGCTGCCCGGAGGCTCGAAGTCGCTGTCGCAATGGCAGGCGCTGGGGGTCAGCCGTGCCAACGGCAAGCCGTTCAAGAACGGTGCGGACAAGGCGACGTTGAAGCTGCCCGGCGGCCGCGGCGGGCCGGCTTTCCTGATGATCAAGAATTTCTCGGTCATCAAGCGTTACAACAATGCCGACAAATATGCGCTCGCCGTGGGCCTTCTTGCCGACGAAATTGCCGGCTATGGCGGGCTTGTGCAGGACTGGAAGCGACCGTTTACCAAGCTCTCCTTCGAGGAAAGGCAGGAGCTTCAGAAGCGACTTTCCGAGCACGGCTATTACGACGGCAAGTTCGACGGCAAGATCGGTGACGGATCGAAAACCGCCATCATGGCCTTCCAGGCAAAGGCCGGCTTGACCCAGGACGGGTATCCGAGCAAGGAAGTGCTCAAATGGCTCAGGCAGAACTAGAGCCGGTTGCGGGATGGAGAGGGTGATTGGTTTCGGCTGCGCGCATCCGGTTAATCGTTCGTCGCGTGCCGATCCTGGTTCTGGCGATCGCCGTTCTGGCAGTCGGCGCCGCCAGTGCCTTTCATACCTCGGCCATGGCGCAGGAGCCGGAAAGTCGTGGCTGGTCGTTGCGCGAGCTGTTGTTTCCGCGCAGAAGCGAGCGGTTTGAGCAGCCGCCGCCCGAATTCCAGAGAGAATTCCAGAGAACAAAGCCCAGGCCCAAGCTGAGAAAGCCCCGGTCAGTTCGCCGGCCGCCGCCGGCCGAGCCGACAACCCCGGTGGCCGAGAAGGCGCCGGATGCACGCGTCGTTCTGGTGGTCGGCGATTTCATGGCGTCTGGGCTGGCTGAGGGGCTCGACGCCGCCTTTGCCGAGAACACCGGCGTCAGGATCGTCGTCCGTGCCAACGGATCGTCCGGCTTCGTGCGTGACGATGTCTACAACTGGCCAGACCAGGTCAAGTCGCTGATCGCTGCCGAAAAACCGGCAGCCGTCGTCGTCATGCTCGGATCCAACGACCGGCAGCAGATGCGCGTCGGCGATGTGCGCGAGCAGCCGCGATCCGAAAACTGGACCAAGGAATACGAGCGCCGGACCGAAGCGTTCGGCAAGGCCATCGCAGCAACCAAGGTGCCGTATCTGTGGGTTGGCATGCCGGCCTTCCGGGTCTCGAAAATGACCTCCGACATGCTGGCCTTCAACGACATCTTCCGCTCGTCCGCCGAAAGCCACGGCGGCGAATTCGTCGACGTCTGGGACGGGTTCGTCGACGAGAACGGCGCCTTCATCACCAGCGGACCGGACATCAACGGCCAATCGGTGCGCCTGCGCTCCGACGACGGCATCAACATGTCGAAGGCCGGCAAGCGCAAGCTCGCCTTCTATACCGAAAAGCCGCTGATGAAGATCCTTGGGCTGGCCGCGCCGGGAAGCGTGGTGACAGCGTCTGCCCCGGCCGGCGCTCCCGTCGAGGCGCCGTCACCTGCTGCCGCACCGATAGCTGTCGATCGCACCGTGCCGATGCTGCTCAGCGATCCGGCGCTGGACGGCGGCTCGGAACTTCTCGGCGCCGCCCCGCCGGCAAAAGCGGACAAGCATTTGCCGGGCGAAAGGCTTGTCATCGAGGGCAAGGCGCCCGACGCCTCACCGGGCCGTGCCGACGATTTCTCGTGGCCACCCAAGACACAGCCTGCGACGGCGGCCGCATCCGATACGACGACGGCGATCCGCCAGTAAACAGAACCTCTTCGGAACGGGCTCAGCGCGGCAGCACGCTCGATCCCATCAGCGCCTCGTCGATGGCGCGCGCCGCCTGGCGGCCCTCGCGGATCGCCCAGACGACCAGCGACTGGCCGCGCCGCACGTCGCCCGCCGTATAGAGCCTTTCGACGCTGGTCCTGTAGTCCCGGTCATTGGCCTCGACATTCTTCGAACGGCGGCTGTCGGTGACGATCTTCATCTGCCCGTCGAGTTCCGAGACCGGCCCGCGAGCGGCTGGCCCGGCAAAGCCGATGGCGATGAACGCGAGATCGGCGCGGATGACGAATTCGGTGCCGGCGATTGGCTTGCGCTTTTCGTCGACCTCGCAGCATTTGACCCCGGTCAGCTGGCCGTCCTCGCCGATGAATTCAAGCGTCGCCACCTGGAATTCGCGCTCGGCGCCTTCGGCCTGCGACGATGACGTGCGCATCTTGGTCGCCCAGTAGGGCCAGACCGACAGCTTGTCTTCCTTTTCCGGCGGCTGCGGCCGGATGTCGAGCTGGGTGACGCGCACCGCGCCCTGGCGGAAGGCGGTGCCGACGCAGTCTGAGGCAGTGTCGCCGCCGCCGACGACGACGACATGCTGGCCGCCGGCGACGATCGGGCGCGACGGCCATGCGACCGACTGGATCGGCTCGCCGCCGATACGCTTGTTCTGCTGCACCAGATAGGGCATGGCGTCGTGCACGCCGTCGAGATCGTCGCCCGGGATGTTGGCCGGGCGCGGCGTTTCGGAACCGCCGCAATAGAGCACGGCATCATATTCGGCGAGCAGTTCGGCGACCGGCTTGTCGACGCCGACATTGACGCCGCAATGGAAGCTGACACCTTCGCCCTGCATCTGCTCGATGCGCCGGTCGATATAATGCTTCTCGATCTTGAAATCGGGGATGCCGTAGCGCATCAGCCCGCCCGGCCGGCTCTCGCGCTCATAGACGTGAACGTCATGGCCTGCGCGGCCGAGTTGCTGGGCAGCCGCCATGCCTGCCGGCCCCGAGCCGATGATCGCGACGCGCTTGCCGGTCTTCCGTTCCGGCGGATAGGGCCGGATATGGCCGGTTTCATAGGCTTTGTCGGCAATCGCCTGCTCGATCGTCTTGATGGCGACCGGAATATCCTCGAGGTTCAGCGTGCAGGCTTCCTCGCAAGGTGCGGGGCAGATGCGGCCGGTAAATTCCGGAAAATTGTTGGTCGAATGCAGGTTGCGGATCGCGTTTTCCCAGTCGCCATTGTAGACGAGGTCGTTCCAGTCCGGGATCTGGTTGTGGATCGGGCAGCCGGTCGGTCCATGGCAATACGGAATGCCGCAATCCATGCACCGCGCGGCCTGTTTCTCGACCTCCCTGTCCGACATCGGCAGCGTGAACTCGCGGAAATGCCGGATGCGGTCGGAAGCCGGCTGGTACTTGTGCACCTGCCGGTCGATCTCGAGAAACCCTGTTACCTTGCCCATAGTCCAGTCCCTACTGTCCGGAAGGCACGCCTGGCGACGCACCCGTTAACCTCATAAGGCAGCTGTGGCAACCTTCAGTCCGAGGTCAGGATTGTTGATGAAGAGGGTTGCCGGGACGCACGGCCTCCCGGCAATTTCCAAATCTATTCCGCCGCCACGTTCATGCGCATCCGCTCCATCTCGATCAGCGCGCGGCGGTATTCGACCGGCATGATCTTCCGGAATTTCGGCCGGAAAGTCGCCCAGTCGTCGAGGATTTCGCGACCTCGTACCGAGCCGGTGTAGTGGACGTGGTTGGAGATCAGCTGGTAGAGCCGCTCCTCGTCATGGCTGGTCATATCGCCGGATACGTCGACACGGCCCTTATGGTCGAGATCGCCGCCATGGTGGAGCAGCTTTTCCATCAGGTCGTCCTCTTCCGGAACCGGCTCCAGCTCGACCATCGCCATGTTGCAGCGTTCGGCGAAATCACCCGCCTCGTCGAGCACATAGGCGACGCCCCCCGACATGCCGGCGGCGAAGTTGCGGCCGGTCTGGCCGATGACGACGACGATACCGCCGGTCATGTATTCGCAACCATGGTCGCCGACGCCTTCAACGACGGCGGCGACACCCGAATTGCGCACGGCAAAACGCTCGCCGGCAACGCCGCAGAAATAGGCCTCGCCCTCGGTTGCGCCGTAGAGCACGGTATTGCCGACAATAATGGACTCGGCAGCAACGATTTTCGTGTTCTCCGGCGGGCGGATGACAATGCGGCCACCCGACAGGCCCTTGCCGACATAGTCGTTGGCAGCGCCCACCAGTTCGAACGAGACACCGCGCGCCAGGAAGGCGCCAAAGGACTGGCCGGCCGTGCCGGTGAGCTTGACCGAGATCGTGTCCTCGCGCAGGCCCTTGTGCTTGAAGCGCTTTGCCACCTCGCCCGACAGCATGGCGCCGGTCGAACGGTCGACGTTGCGAATCGGCAGTTCGATACTGACCGGCTGCCTGGCTTCGAGCGCCGGCTTTGCGAGTTCGATCAGCTTGCGGTCGAGCACGTCGTCGATCGGATGCTTCTGCCGCTCGGTCCAGTGCACCGCCTCGTGCGGCGCATCGGGCTTGTAGAACATCTTGCTGAAGTCGAGCCCGCGTGCCTTCCAGTGCTGGATCAGCTCGCGCTTTTCCAGAAGGTCGGTGTCGCCGATGATCTGGTCGAGATGGGTGTAGCCCATCTCGGCAAGCAGCGCCCGCACCTCTTCCGCCACATAGAAGAAGAAGTTGATGACGTGCTCGGGCGTGCCCTTGAAGCGCTTGCGCAGCACCGGGTCCTGTGTCGCGACGCCGACGGGGCAGGTGTTGAGATGGCACTTGCGCATCATGATGCAGCCGGCCGCGATCAACGGCGCGGTCGAAAAGCCGAACTCGTCGGCGCCGAGCAGTGCGCCGATAATGACGTCACGCCCGGTGCGCAGGCCGCCATCGACCTGCAGCGCGACGCGCGACCTGAGGCCGTTGAGCACCAGCGTCTGGTGCGTCTCGGCAAGGCCCATCTCCCATGGGCTGCCGGCATGCTTGAGCGAGGTCAGCGGCGAGGCACCGGTGCCGCCGTCATAGCCTGATATGGTGATGTGGTCGGCACGCGCCTTGGCGACGCCGGCCGCAACCGTGCCGACGCCGACTTCCGAGACCAACTTGACCGATACGTCGGCCGCCGGATTGACGTTCTTCAGGTCGTAGATGAGCTGCGCCAGATCCTCGATCGAATAGATGTCATGATGCGGCGGCGGCGAGATCAGGCCGACGCCCGGCGTCGAATGCCTGACCTTGGCGATGGTCGCATCGACCTTGTGGCCCGGCAGCTGGCCGCCCTCGCCGGGCTTCGCCCCTTGCGCGACCTTGATCTGCATCATGTCGGAATTGACCAGATACTCCGCCGTGACGCCAAAGCGTCCCGAAGCGACCTGCTTGATTGCCGAGCGTTCGGGGTTCTTGCCGCCGCCCGGCAGTGGCAGATAGCGGTCGGCCTCTTCGCCGCCCTCGCCGGTGTTCGACTTGCCGCCGATGGCGTTCATGGCGCGCGCCAGTGTCGTGTGCGCTTCCCTGGAGATCGAGCCGAAGGACATCGCCCCGGTCGAGAAGCGCTTGACGATATCGGCCGCCGGCATCACCTCGTCGAGCTTGACCTTCTTACGCCCGGTCTCTTGCGCAAGCTTGATCTTGAACAGGCCGCGAATGGTCTGCGCCTGCGCCGTCTCGCTGTCGATCTGGGCGGAATAGTCCTTGAACGTCTCCCACGAGCCTTGGCGCACGGCGTGCTGCAAGGTCGCCACTGCGTCGGGCGACCAGATATGGGCCTCGCCGCGCATGCGGAACATGTATTCGCCGCCGACCTCGAGGCTGTTGCGCAGCACCGGGTCGTTGCCGAAGCCGTCGGTGTGGCGGCTGACCGTTTCGGCGGCGATCTCGTCCAGCCCGACGCCTTCGATCAGCGTCGCCGTGCCGGTGAAGTACTTCTGCACGAAGTCCGACTTGAGCCCGATGGCGTCGAATATCTGCGCGCCGCAATAGGACTGGTAAGTGGAGATGCCCATCTTGGACATCACCTTCAGGATGCCCTTGCCGATCGACTTGATGTAACGGGAGACGACTTCGTAGGCATCGACCTCCGCCGGCAATTCGCCACGCTTGTGCATGTCGAGCAGCGTGTCGAAAGCGAGATAGGGATTGATCGCCTCGGCGCCGTAGCCGGCGAGACAGCAGAAATGATGCACCTCGCGCGGCTCGCCGGATTCCACGACGAGCCCAACCGACGTGCGCAATCCCTTGCGGATCAAATGATGGTGCACGGCCGCAGTCGCCAGCAGTGCCGGAATGGCGATGCGGTCCGGGCCGAGCTGACGGTCCGACAGGATGATGATATTGTAGCCGCCGGCGACCGCCGCCTCGGCGCGCTCGCATAGCCGGTCGATGGCGCCCTGCATGCCGGCCGCGCCTTCATTCGAACCGTAAGTGATGTCGATCGTCTTGGTGTCGAAACGGTCTTCGGTGTGGCCGACGGAGCGCAGCTTCTCCAGATCGCCATTGGTCAGGATCGGTTGGCGCACTTCGAGCCGCTTGCGGCGCGAATTGCCGACAAGATCGAAGATGTTGGGCCGCGGCCCGATGAAGGACACCAGGCTCATCACCAGCTCCTCGCGGATCGGGTCGATCGGCGGATTGGTGACCTGTGCGAAATTCTGCTTGAAATAGGTGTAGAGCAGCTTTGATCTGTCCGACATTGCCGAAATCGGCGTGTCGGTACCCATCGAGCCGACCGCTTCCTGGCCGGTGGTCGCCATCGGCGACATCAACAGCTTGGTGTCCTCCTGGGTGTAGCCAAACGCCTGCTGGCGGTCGAGCAGTGAGACATCCCTGCGCAGGGCGCGCGGCTCGACCGGGTTCAGATCCTCGAGGATGAGCTGTGTGTTGGCGAGCCAGCTCTTGTAGGGGTGCCTGGTCGCGATCTCCGACTTGATCTCCTCGTCGGAAACGATGCGGCCCTTGTCCAGGTCGATCAGCAGCATGCGGCCGGGCTGCAGCCGCCACTTCTTGACGATCCTTTCCTCCGGCACCGGCAGCACGCCGGCTTCCGAGGCCATGATGACGCGGTCGTCGTCGGTGACGATGTAGCGCGCTGGCCGCAGCCCGTTGCGGTCGAGCGTGGCACCGATCTGGCGGCCGTCGGTGAAGGCAACCGCCGCTGGCCCGTCCCACGGCTCCATCAGGGCTGCGTGATACTCGTAGAAGGCCTTGCGGTCCTGACCCATCAGCTTGTTGCCGGCCCAGGCTTCCGGGATCAGCATCATCATGGCGTGGGCGAGCGAATAGCCGCCCTGCGTCAGGAATTCGAGTGCATTGTCGAAGCAGGCGGTGTCGGACTGCCCTTCATAGGAGATCGGCCACAGCTTCGAGATGTCGTTGCCGAACAGTTCGGAATCGACCGAGGCCTGCCGCGCCGCCATCCAGTTGACGTTGCCGCGCAGCGTATTGATCTCGCCATTGTGGGCGACCATGCGGTAGGGATGCGCCAGCTTCCACGACGGGAACGTGTTGGTCGAGAAGCGCTGGTGGACCAGGATCAGCGCCGTCTCGAAACGCGGGTCGGTGAGGTCCTTGTAGTAGGCGCCGACCTGATAGGCCAGGAACATGCCCTTGTAGACGATGGTCCGCGACGACATCGAGACGACATAGAAGCCGTTGTCGACGCCTTTGGTCTCTTCGTGGATACGGCCGGAAATGACCTTGCGCAGGATGTAGAGCCGCCGCTCGTAATCGTCGTCGTTCTCGATCTCGGCGCCGCGGCCCAGGAATACCTGTCGGTGCACCGGCTCGGAAGCGGCGATGTCGGGCGCCTTGGACAGCGACGAATTATCGACCGGCACGTCGCGAAAGCCGAGCAGCGGCTGGCCCTCGAGTTGCGCCACCTCGGCGATGATGCCTTCGATATGCGCCTGCAGCTCCGGGTCGCGCGGCATGAACACATGGCCGACGGCATAGTGGCCGGGCTTCGGCAGTTCGACCCCTTGCTTGGCCATCTCCTCGCGGAAGAAGCGGTCCGGCAGCTGCACCAGCACGCCGGCGCCGTCGCCCATCAGCGGATCCGCGCCGACGGCGCCGCGATGCGTCAGGTTTTCGAGCACGGCAAGGCCGTCCTCGACGATTTGATGCGACTTGCCGCCCTTCATGTTGACGATGAAGCCAACGCCGCAGGCATCATGCTCGTTGCGCGGATCATAGAGGCCGTGCGCGGCATAGCCGGTGCTGGTTCGCCCAATATTGGTCAGGGACGGATTTTTGACGGCTGCCGCTTTCGTCTGCGCGGCCTTCGTCGCAGATGGCGTCATGTCCGTCATCGTCCTGTCCTCCGTTCCGTCCCCTTCGGGCGCTGGTTTCCGTCGGGAAGCGCGTGGCTCCCCTTTCAATCTTGCGGCACGTCTTGCGAAGTTCTTGCCGACCGTGCGGCTTTCCGCATGGTTCGCATATGGTATTCGTACAGGCCGGAGCCAGGCTGTCTAGCTGTCGCTCGCGGCAATGCCGCAGAGGCGCAATCATATGCCAATGCGGCCAGTTTTGTGCGACAAAATAAGACAGCACTACTGTCCTAAATTTTTATGACAGAAATTTTGGATGCACACAAGACCGATTCACAAAATTCTTGAGGCTTTCGCGACAGAAAATTGCGCGGAACGCCGTGTCAGCGTAGCCTTCAGTCGCCGCATCTACGCTCATGCGTTTCGCTGGCTTTAGCGGATTTTCGGCATCTGCCACTTGCGGCCGACATGCGAAAGCGGCCAAGCTCGCATCGATTTCCCCAGCATAGGCAGACGCATGATTTTCGCTTCCGACAATTGGGCAGGCGCCCATCCCCGTATCGCTGCCGGCCTGTCGGGCCATGCCGACGGCTTCTCCACCGCCTATGGCGACGGTGCCCTCGACAAGGCCGTTTACCAGCGCTTCAATGAAATCTTCGAATGCGAGGTCGCGGTGTTTTTCGTCGCCACCGGCACCGCTGCCAATTCGCTGTCGCTGACTACCTATAACAAGCCAGGCGGCATTTCCTTCTGCCATCGCGAATCGCACGTCATCGAGGACGAATGCGGTGCACCGGAATATTTCACCGGCGGTTCGCGGCTTTATACAGTCGAAGGCGCACTCGGCAGGATCGATGCCGGCAATCTGGAACGGGCGGTGGACCGTTTCGCACCCGAAAACGTCCATTCCGGGCGGCCGGTTGCCGTTTCGATCACCCAGTCGACCGAAGTCGGCACCGTCTACACGCTGAACGAAATCGCCAGGATTTCGGCGATCGCAAAGCAGCATGGACTGCCGCTGCACATGGATGGGGCCCGCTTTGCCAATGCGCTCGTCGCGCTGGAAACGACGCCGGCCGAAATGACCTGGAAGCACGGTGTCGACATCCTCTCCTTTGGCGGCACCAAGAATGGCTGTTGGTGCGCCGAGGCGATCGTGCTGTTCGACCTCGAGCGAGCCAAGGAATTGGCCTTTTTGCGCAAGCGCGCGGCCCAGCTGTTCTCGAAATCGCGCTTCATCGCCGCGCAATTCGATGCTTATTTCAGGGGTGGGCTATGGCTCGACACAGCACGGCACGCCAATGCGATGGCGGCACGGCTTGCCGCGGCGATAGAAGATTCCCCTTCGGCCCGGCTGGCCTGGCTGCCGCAGGCGAACGAGGTCTTCGCAGTCATGAAAAAGGCCGAGGCCGAAAGAATGCAAGCGGCAGGGGCGGCCTTCCACGACTGGCACAGGCCGCTCGGCTACGACAGCTACATTGGCGAAGACGAAGCGCTCTATCGCTTTGTCACCAGCTTCGCGACCACGCCCGACGAGGTCGACCGTTTCGGCTACCTGCTCGCCGGATAGCAAGCCTTGCCCACCAGCAAAAAGAGCGGCGCATTGCTGCACCGCCCTTTCTTCCCGGGGAGTTGGCGTCCCGGAGTTTAGCTGCCTGGCTTAGGCGGCAGTCTTGGCCTCGATCTGCTTGGCCTTGGCCGGAGCCGAGGTGATCGCGATCTTGCGCGGCTTCAGCTCTTCGGGGATGTTGCGCTTGAGGTCGACGAAGAGCAGGCCGTTCTTCAGCGCGGCGCCGACAACCTCGACGTGATCGGCAAGCTGGAAGCGGCGCTCGAAGGCTCGGCTGGCGATACCGCGATAGAGCAGTTCGGAGCCTTCGCCATTGCCTTCCTCCTTGCGCTCACCCTTGACGGTCAGCACATTGCGGTGAGCTTCGATCGAAATCTCATCTTCCGAGAAGCCGGCCACAGCCATCGAGATGCGATAGGCATCCTCGCCCGTGCGCTCGATGTTGTAAGGCGGATACGTCTGGCCTTCCGGCTGCGCAAGCGAATCGAGCATGGTGAACAGCCGGTCAAAACCGACGGTCGAACGGTAGAGCGGGGAAAAATCAACGTGACGCATGGTGTGTTCTCCTGTTGAGCAACAAGGTTGCGTATGGCCGGTGCGAAACCCGTAACGGCGTTCCGGATGGGCCAGCGGCCCCGACATTGGCGACCGCATGACAAATTTGGGAAGCCGGCGACGGCATTTCAAGATTTTCCCGCGTCCGAACGGGACCGGTCCCGGCCCACGTCCCGATGCCGATGAACGGCAGATGAACCGTGGCTTCGGCGAGCGTTCAGCCAGGCGGCACTAAAACTGTTCTCGAGATCACGAACAGGTCGCCGGAAAAGGCGACATGACGAGGCCGAACCGGGTGTAACGTCCCTTCCTCCCGGTCGACAGAGGCCGGAAGCACGCCAAGGCTGCTTCCGGCCTTACTTGTTCGCTGCCTGGGTCGACCTCCCCGGCGTCCCGAATTCCTTTGCTTTTGGCGCATGGGCGTTTATGCCTGATTTGCGCCCATGCCGGCACCGACACCAACCAAACACCGTATGACCGATCTTCTCCACCAGCCCCCTCTCTTCCACGAAACTCCGGGAAATCCGCTGCCGGAAAACACGGCCGGCGGCTTCTTCACCACGCGCGACGGCAAGAAGATCCGCTATGGTCTGTTTGCCGCGGTTAGCCGTCCGATGAAGGGCACCGTGGTCGTCCTGACCGGCCGCAACGAATGCATCGAGAAGTATTTCGAGACCATTCGCAACCTTGCCGACCGGGGTTTTGGCGTGGCAACCCTCGACTGGCGCGGCCAGGGCGCTTCCGACCGGATGATCGGCGACCGACAGCGCGGCTACGTCCAGAGCTTCTTCGACTATACCGGCGATCTGGAGCAGTTCTTCGAAGAGATCGTGCTGCCCGATTGCCGAGGACCCTACTACATACTGGCCCATTCGGCCGGCGCGGTGATCGCGCTGCTCGCCGCGCCCTCGATGGCGAACCGCGTGCGCCGCATGGTGCTGATCGCACCGTTCTTCACCGTGCCGGACCTGCCGGTTTCGGTAAAAACCGTCCGCCGCATCTGTTCGCTGTTCTGCCTTCTCGGCCTTGGCCGACTCTATGCCGCATGGGGGCCGCGGCCCAAGGAATCGGTGCCCTTCGCCATAAACAAGCTGACCAGCGACCCGGAACGCTATCGGCGCAATACGCTGATCTACGAAACCTATCCGCAGCTGGCGCTCGGCGGACCGACGATCTGCTGGCTGAAGGCGGCCACGGAGGCATCCTTGATCGTCAGCGACCCGGATTTCATGGCCAAGATCCAGGTGCCCTTGCTGATGATCGCCGCCGGCGCCGACCAGGTCGTCTCGACCAGGGCAGTCGAAGCCTATGCGAGACGTCTGCGCGTCGGCTCGCTAGTGATGATCGACGGCGCCCGCCATGAGATCCTGCAGGAAGCCGACCTCTATCGCGAGCAGTTGCTTGCGGCATTCGATGCCTTCATCCCCGGAACCGGTGACGTCTGAGCCACATACCTCGTCCGGCTTCAGCTCGTGCGGGCGAAATCCATGATCCAGTTGGTCTCCCATGCCTTGCCGCCGTCCGGCGAAAAGGCCTGCTCCCAGCGCGCCGACCCGTCCGTGATCCGCGACCACAGGAAGCGGACCTGGATCGGCTGGCCGTCGAAGACGTCTTCGCACAGGAACGTGCCGACGCCCGCCACGAAAGTGCCGCGCATCGGAACATCGATGGTCGACGGATTGCGGCCGTCGATCCACCAGATCGACCATTGCCTCGCCGCCGGGTCGAAGGTCCGCAAGGTGGCGGCGCGATAGGGCCCGCCGGGCAATTCAATCCAATTGTCGTCGACATTGCCGAGGCCGCCAAGGATCGGCCGCACGTCGCACGTGCCGCCAAACACATCCCAGTTGCCGTCGCCCTGCAGCCGCTTCTGCAATCTTCGATGGCCGACGGTCCAGCGCCCGAAAAAGAAATCGAAATCGCTCCGCCCGTCCGCCGGAGCATCAGAATGGCTGGCTGCTGGCTGCGTCGACATCTATGGTCCTCCCGGCTGACAGCGTTTCATAGCGCATGCCAACTGACATCAGCCTGTCAGGAGGTATGGCAACGATCTTGCCTGGGCAGCAATGGCCAATCTCAGCCGCGCAGCGCCGCCATCGCGGCTGCGTGCAGCTCTGGTGTCGCCGCTGCCAGAATGTCGCCGCCCTTTTCCGCCGGTCCGCCTTCGAAAGTGGTGATGACGCCGCCCGCCTTCTCGATGATCGGGATCAGCGCGACGATGTCGTAGGGCTTCAATCCGGGATCGGCGACGATATCGACGCTGCCCGCCGCCACCATGGCGAAGGCATAGCAGTCGGTGCCGTAGCGGGCGAGTTGGACCTGTTGCTCGAACAGGTCGTAGCGCAGGCGCGCGTCTCCCTTGAACAGCGCCGGCGTGGTGGTGAACAGCGTCGCCTCGGCGAGATTCGTCGTCTTGCGCGTCGCGAGTCTTCGCGGGCCACCGGGACCTTCATAATGCGAGCCGGAGGCATTGGCGTAGAACAGCTCTCCGGTGAAGGGCTGCGACATCATGCCGGCGACGGCATCGCCGTCGACCGTCAGTCCGACCAGCGTGCCCCATACCGGCAGGCCGGAAATGAAGGCGCGCGTGCCGTCGATCGGATCGATCACCCAGACATGCCGGCTGGAGATGTTTTCGCCGCCATGTTCCTCGCCGAGAATGCCGTGATCGGGGTACTGCGCTGATATCAGCGCCCGGATGGCGCGCTCGGCCTCGCGGTCGGCCTCGGTGACCGGGTCGAAGCTGCCGCGCTCCTTGTTGGTGACCGCGCCCTGGTTGCGGAAGCGCGGCAAGGTCTCGGCTGCGGCGGCACGCGCAATGCGCCGCATGAACTCGATGCTGATGTCCAACTGATTCTCCCGCTCCAGCATGTTTGGAGATACCCGTTTGCCTACGGATTTATGCCGAAACAAAGGCGTTCGGAGCCTTTCGCATGGTGCCAACTGTTGCTCGAATGCAACGCCGCCGTCATGGAAATGCAATTTCCACTTCACAGTGAATTAAAAAAGCCGGAACGCGCCTTGACATTTGTGCAGCGCACAATACGTTTGTTCTCGGACAGGGGTTCCTGTCCATGCCCTCCTTGGGCGTTTCCTCCCTAGACTTCGACCGTGTCGTGCAAACGATGCGGTCTTTTTTTACGCTGCCGCATGAGCGGCGAGTACCGCGATTCCGCGGCTATTCGGCGGCCAGCGGCAGATCCATGAAATTGTGATCGGGCATCGCCATCAGTTCGGCCGAAAACCGCGCCAGATCGTCGGCCAGGGCGTCGAAACCAGCCGATCTCTGGAACGTCCGCTCATTCATGTAGAGCCCGCGATTGACCTCGATCTGCAGCGCATGCAGATGGCGCACGGGGCGGCCATAGTGCTCGGTAATGAAGCCTCCGGCATAGGGCTTGTTGTGGGCGACGCTGTAGCCCATGCCGGTGAGCAGGCCGATCGCCGTCTCGGTCAACGCCGCCGCGGCGGAAATGCCAAAGCGGTCGCCGACGATGAAGTCCGGCCGCAATCCGCTGTCGCCGACCCTTATGCTTGCCGGCATCGAGTGGCAGTCAATCAGCACGGCGTAGCCGAAGCGCGCATGGGTTCTGGTCAAAAGCCGTTTCAGCGTCTCGTGATAGGGCTTGTAGACCGCTTCGATGCGCGCCACGGCTTCCGCCAGCGGCAAGCGGCCGGAATAGATGTCGAGCCCCTCGCCGACCAGCTTGGGCACGGTGCCGAGCCCGCCGGCCACCCGCGCCGAGCGGATGTTGCAGAATGACGGCACCGGTTCGGCGAACATGCGCGGGTCGAGTTCCCACGGCTCCCGGTTGACGTCGAGATAGGCGCGCGGGAAGTTTGCCGCCAGCATCGGCGCCCCGAGCGCGACGGCGCCGCCGAACAATTCCTCGACATAGCAGTCCTCTGAGCGGCGGATGGCGTTGCGGTCCAGCTTGGCCATAGCCATGAACCGGTCCGGATAGTAGCGGCCGCTATGCGGCGAGTTGAAGAGGAAGGGAACGCGCTGTTCGGCGCCCGATCGGATTTCGAAGGGAGGAACGACCGAAAAATCCTCGGCTGCCGTTTTCAATTTGAACGAACCCGGGAATACCAATGCATCATGATAGGAAAGTGCCACCTCGCCGCCCGCATGTCCAGCCGCCGAAGCGCAAGCCAAAACAGGATTGTGCGCCCAACGTTCACTTGATGTTTACCGTCGCCTCCTCATATACAGCATGGTTAACGGGCTTGCCGCACGGCATTGTCGGTTGGGTGATTCGGACGGGACAAGATGGCACGCATTCTGCTGGCGGAAGACGACGACGACATGCGCCGGTTCCTCGTCAAGGCGCTGGAGCGCGCCGGTTATCAGGTCAGCGATTTCGACAATGGCGCCAGTGCCTATGAGCGGCTGCGCGAGGAACCTTTTTCGCTGCTTTTGACCGACATCGTCATGCCCGAGATGGATGGCATCGAGCTCGCCCGTCGCGCCACGGAGATCGATCCCGACCTCAAGGTGATGTTCATCACCGGCTTCGCCGCCGTCGCGCTGAACCCTGATTCCAAGGCGCCGAAAGACGCCAAGGTGCTATCGAAGCCGTTCCACCTGCGCGACCTCGTCAACGAAGTCGAAAAGATGCTGCAGGCCGCCTGACGCGCTTTTTGTCGCGTCTTGACCGACGCCGCAAGCCAGCCATTCTTTCCCCTTTCCCGCTATTGACGTGCAGAACCAAAAATGGTGTATGCGCGGCTTCGGATGGGCGTGTAGCTCAGCGGGAGAGCACTGCATTGACATTGCAGGGGTCACAGGTTCAATCCCTGTCACGCCCACCATCCAGACAATCCCTCAATTGGCCGTCGGTATTTTTCGTCGACTGACGTTCCCGGCCTATACCGGCCTCAGGCGGCGCCGAGGCGGAGATCGCCGCTCTCGACGTGCTCCAGAAACCACGCATAGGTCTGTTCCAATCCGCTGCGCAGCGAATAGCGCGGGCGCCAGCCGGTGGCGAACAGACGCGACACGTCCATCAGCTTGCGCGGCGTGCCGTCCGGCTTCGTCGCATCGAACGTTATCGCGGCATCGGCGCCGGCGACCGACACGATGGTGCGGGCAAGGTCGGCAATGGTGATGTCTTCCCCAGAGCCGACATTGATGTGGCTGTCGCCCGAATAATTCTTCAGCAGCCAGACCAGCGCGTCGGCGGCGTCGTCGACATGCAGGAATTCACGCATCGGCGTGCCCGATCCCCACACCTCCAGGCTCTTGCGGCCGGCGCGCCTGGCCTCGTGCGCCTTGCGCATCAGAGCGGGCACGACATGGCTGGAATTGAGGTCGAAATTGTCGCCCGGACCGTAGAGATTGGTCGGCATCGCCGAGATGTAGTCGACGCCGTACTGGCGCCGATAGGCCTGGCACAGTTTCAGCCCGGCGATCTTGGCGATCGCATACCATTCGTTGGTGGGCTCGAGCGGCCCGGTCAGCAAGGCGTCCTCGGAGATCGGCTGCGCCGCGAATTTGGGATAGATGCAGGATGAACCGAGAAACAGCAGCTTCTGCACCTCGTTGCGGAAGGCGCTGTCGATGACATTGTTCTGCATGACGAGATTGTCCTGCAGGAAATCGACGGGAAGCCTGTTGTTGGCCAGGATACCGCCGACCTTGGCCGCCGCCATCACCACTGCATCCGGCTTGCGGTCGGCCATCCAGCGCCGCACGCCGGCCTGGTCGAGAAGATCGAGCTCGGCGCGCGAGGCGGTCATAACCTCGCAATCCTCGTCGGCCAATCGGCGCAGGATGGCCGAGCCGACCATGCCGCGATGTCCGGCCACGAAAACGCGCTTGCCCTGAAGGTCGAAGGTCATCAGCTTACCCCAATGCAGAACGGCAGCTTTTTGCCAGTTGGCCGGCGGAGCGCCGGATCGGCTTCTCTGTTGCCGGACGCATACCGCATACAGATTTGCCCAGACAAGGCAAATCGCAAAGCCACCCGAAGCAACCTTTGATCGGATGCTGTAGCGCTCGCGATCAGACGCCCGCTACCGCGCAGAGGCTTGTCATTCTGGCAATGGCAAGCTCGGGGTCGGCCAGCAACCCTGCCTGGTCGGCAAGGCGAAAGACATCGGAATAGTGACGGATGCCGCGCGCCGATTGCATGCCGCCGATCATCGAAAAATGCTCCTGGTGGCCGTTCAGCCATGCCATGAAGACGATGCCGGCCTTGTAATATTCGGTCGGCACCTCGAAGATTTTGCGCGACAGCGGCACTGTCGGCGCCATCAGCGCGTCATAGCCGGCGCGGTCGCCGTCGGCCAGCTTTGCCAGCGCTGCATTGGCGACCGGCGCGATCGCATCGAAAATGCCGAGCAGCGCGTGCGAATGTCTGTCGCCGTCGCCGGCGATCAGCTCGGGGTAATTGAAATCGTCGCCGGTGAACATCAGCACGCCCTCGGGCAGCCGGTCCCTGAGCGCAATCTCCTTGCCGACATCGAGCAGCGATATCTTTATGCCTTCGACCTTGCCGGCATGGCGTTCGATGATCGCGACCACCGTCTCCAGCGCAGTTTCGAAGTCGCTGCTGCCCCAGTAGCCTTTCAGCGCCGGGTCGAACATGTCGCCCAGCCAGTGCAGGATGACCTTGCCGGAGGCCTGGGACAGGATGCGGTCGTAGACGCCGATATAGTCGTCGGGGCCTTTGGCGACCGCCGCAAGCGCCCGGCTGGCCATCATGATCGCCTTGCCGCCAAGCCCTTCGATGAAGCCGAGCTGTTCTTCATAGGCCGCGATGACATCGTCTAGCCTGCTGGCGCCCCCCGGCGCCAGATGGTCGGTGCCGGCGCCCGACGCAAGATCGGCGCCTTCGACGCTGCGCGCCTCGGCGATCGAGCGGCGGATCAATTCCTTGGCATTCGCCCAGTCGAAACCCATGCCGCGCTGAGAGGTGTCCATCGCTTCGGCGACACGGAAGCCAAGCCGCCAGAGGTGATGGCGAAACGCCATCGTCTTGTCCCAGTCGACCGCGGGCCTCGACCACGGATCGGTCATGGCGCGGGGATCGGCAACGACATGGGCGGCGGCGTAGGCGATGCGCGAGAAGCGAGCGCCGGCCACAGGCTGCACCGGCTGGCCGACAAGCCGGTAGCGGACACGGCCGGCGCCTTCCCCGGGCAAGGTGATGTCCATGGCTCTCTCCCTTACCAACGCCTATTAACTGGAACGTTCCAACAAATCAAGATATTTTGCCGCCCTGCCTCGTGCAGCAAAAATTGCTGCATCGCAGCAGCCGCAAGCCTGCTTGCCGGAGGATTGCGCCACCGAGCCGCATTTTTCGGGGTTCGCAAAAACGCGATTGACTCAAATGCGCCCCAGGGATTAGATCGTTCCAATAAAATCGCACAAGAAACCACCGGGAGGACAGATCTGGATGGCCAGCCGGGCCAAGGCAACGATACTCGACATAGCCCGTGAGGCGGGCGTGTCCAAATCGACGGTATCGCTGGTGCTGCAAGGCAGCGGGCTGATCCGGCCCGAAACCGCGCTCAAGGTGCGCAAGGCGATCGAGGACGTCGGCTATGTCTACAATCGCGGCGCCGCCAATCTGCGCAAGGCCCATTCCAACGTCATCGGCATGGTCATCAACGATCTCACCAATCCGTTTTTCGCCGAGCTCGCGGTCGGCATGGAGCGCGTCTTCCAGTCGGCCGGCGTCGTGCCTTTCATCGCCAATACGGCTGAAAACCCGGTGCGCCAGGAAGAGGTTCTGAAATCGTTGATGGAGCAGGGTGTCGCCGGGCTCGTCGTGTCGCCGGCGCGCGGCACCACGCCTGGCGCGTTCCGTCGCCTTGAGACCGCAGGCGTTCCGGTCGTCTTCGTCATGCGCCGGCTTCCCGAAAGCCGTATCCCGGTGATCACGCCCGACAATCATCGCGGCGCCTATCTCGCCACCGCCCATCTGATCGGCAAGGGCCATCGCCGGCTGGCCTTCTTCGGCGGCTCGTCCGACCTTGTCGTCTATCACGAGCGCCTGGGCGGCTTTCGCGAGGCCTGTGAAGCGCTCGGCATCGAACCGGCCGACAGGCTGGTCTTCGAGGGCGAAACCAGCCGCAAGGGCGGTATTGCCTGCCTGGAAACCGCACTTGCCATGGCCGCGCCGCCGACCGCGGCCCTTTGCTTCAACGATGCGGTCGCCTTCGGCGTCTTGCTGGCGCTGCGCAAGCGCGGCCTGGAACCCGGCGCGGACTTTGCCGTCGTCGGCTTCGACGACGTCGCCGAGGCCGAGCACTATATGCCGGCGCTGACCAGCGTCGCGGTGAACACCGCCGGCCTCGGCGAGCGCGCCGCCCATGTCGTGCTGAAGATGATCCAATCGCGCACCACGCGCGCCGAGGATCATATCGGCGCCGTCAACCTCGTGGTCAGGGAAAGCTGCGGCCCCGATCGCAACGAGCATGGCTGTGCAGGAATGGGAGACGCGGCATGACCGTCAGTTGGGGGCTGATCGGCGCCAGCACGATCGCAAGACAGTTCATGATCGGCGCCATCCGCGCGCAGAAGGACGGCGAGATCGCCGCGGTGATGAGCTCCAGCCCGGAGCGCGCCGCCACTTACGCCAGTGAAAACCGCATTCCGGCGGCGGTCTCGACGCTCGACGCCCTGCTCAAATCCGATATCGACGCCGTCTACATCTCGACCACTAACGAATTGCATCTCGAACAGGCACTCGCCGCCATCGAGGCGGGAAAGCATGTGCTGTGCGAAAAGCCGCTGGCGCTGACCAGCGCCGACGCGCGCAAGATGGTCGCGGCGGCCAGGGCCGCCGGCGTCGTGCTCGGCACCAATCACCATCTGCGCAATGCCGGCTCGCATCGGGCGATGCGCGAAGCGATCGCTGCCGGCCGCATCGGCAGGCTGATCGCCGCGCGCGTCTTCCACTCCGTCTATCTGCCGGAAAACCTGCAGGGCTGGCGCATCACCAGGCCGGACGCCGGCGGCGGCGTGGTGCTCGACATCACCGTCCACGATGCCGACACGCTGCGCTTCGTGCTCGGCGACGATCCCGTCGAGATCTCGGCATTCACGCAGTCGGCCGGCATGGCCGCCGGCGGACTGGAAGACGGCGCCATGTGCCTCTGGCGCTTCGCATCGGGCGTCATCGCCCAATCGCATGAGGGCTTCACGACAAAATTCGCCGGCACCGGCTTCGAGGTGCATGGCAGCGAAGGCTCGCTGATCGCCAAAAATGTGATGACGCAGAAGCCGGTCGGCTCGGTCTTGCTTCGCACGGCACAGGGCGAGGAGGAATTGAGCTTCGACCGCGAAGACCTCTATGCCCGTTCGCTGCGCGAATTCCACGCAGCGATCCGTGGCGACGGCCAGCCGTCCGCCACCGGCGAGGACGGCGTCTGGTCGCTGACATCAGCCGAGGCGGCATTGCAATCGGCCAGGTCCGGAAACGCCGTTGCCATCGACCCGAAGCTCGGGAGCGCCGCGTGAGCAAGCTCGTTTCAGCGGCTGAAGCTGCCGGCCTGATCAGGGATGGCATGGTCGTTTCCGTGTCATCGTCGAGCGGCCTCGGCTGTCCGGATGCGGTGCTGGCTGCCGTCGGCGAGCGCTTCGACGCGGAAGGCCATCCCAGGGACATCACGACGCTGCATCCGATCGCCGCCGGTGACATGTACGGCATCAAGGGCATCGACCATCTAGCCAAGCCCGGCCTGTTGAAGCGCACTTTGTGCGGCTCCTATCCGTCCGGGCCGTCATCGTCGGAACCGCCGCAGATCTGGAAGATGATCGGCGACAATTCGGTCGCCGCCTATAACGTGCCGTCCGGCATCCTGTTCGACATGCATCGCGAGGCCGCGGCCAAGCGCCCCGGCGTGCTGACCAAGGTCGGGCTCGATACCTTTGCCGACCCGCGCCATCAGGGTTGCGCCATGAATGCTGCCGCCAGCGAGCCGATCGTTTCGGTGCAGCAGTTCGACGGCGAGGAATGGCTCTATTTCCGCTCGATCGTACCGCAGGTCGCGATCATCCGCGCCACCACGGCGGACGAGCGCGGCAACCTTACCTATGAGCATGAGGGTGCCTATCTCGGCGGCCTCGAACAGGCGCTGGCCGCCCGCAACAATGGCGGCATCGTCATCGCGCAGGTCAAGCACGTCGTCGCGAACGGCACGCTGAAGCCGCACGATGTGCGCGTGCCCGGCGTGCTGGTCGACCATATCGTGGTGGCGCCCGACCAGTTGCAGACGACGCTGACGCCTTACGATCCGGCCATCTCCGGCGAGATCTTCCGGCCACTGTCGAGCTTTCGCAACGCCGAGATGAACGTCCAGAAGGTCATTGCGCGCCGCGTCGCCATGGAGCTTGCCGACGGCATGGCGGTCAATATCGGCTTCGGCATCTCGGCCAATGTGCCGCGCATCCTGCTCGAGGAAGGCCAGCACGGCAAGGTCACCTGGGTCATCGAACAGGGCGCGGTCGGCGGCGTGCCGCTGCTCGATTTCAAGTTCGGCTGCTCGTCGAATGCCGACGCCTTCATGCCTTCGCCGCACCAGTTCATCTATTTCCAGGCCGGCGGCTTCGACGCCTCGCTGCTGTCCTTCCTGCAGATCGACCGCCACGGCTCTGTCAATGTCTCGAAGCTTTCGGCGCGGCCGCATGTCACCGCCGGCGCCGGCGGCTTCGTCGACATCACCGCGCGGGCGAAGAAGATCGTCTTTTCCGGTTTCTTCAATGCCGGCGCCAAGTTGTCGCTTGCCGGTGGCGGCATCCGCATCGACCAGGAGGGCAAGGTCAAGAAAGTCGTCGGCGAGGTCGAGCATATCTCCTTCTCGGGCAAGCGTGCCGTCGCGCAGGGACAGGATATCACCTATGTCACCGAGCGCTGCGTGATGAAGCTGACGCCTGCGGGGCTGATGGTGACCGAGTTGGCGCCGGGCATCGACCTCGAGCGCGATGTGCTGGCGCAGGCCGAGATCCCGCTCGCCGTCGCCAACGACCTGAAAGTGACGCCGGATGCGCTCTACCGGGACCGGCCGATCGGCCTATCGCTCAATGGCGGCGCGTCGCTTGGAGGCGCACATGGCTGAGCGTCTGGTAACCTTTGAAACCGACGGCGCCATCGGCATTGTCACGCTGCGCCGGCCGGAGAAATTCAACGCGCTCGATATTCCGATGCTGCGGGCGCTGGAAGCGGCACTCGACGAGGCCGAGACAGCAACCGGCGTCCGCGTCGTGCTGGTCTGCGGCGAAGGCAAGGGCTTTTGCGCCGGCGGCGACGTCGAGGCTTGGGCAGAAATGAGCGCTGCCGATTTCCAGGTGCAATGGGTGCGCTACGGCCACCGCGTCTTCGACCGGCTGGCGCGGCTGCGGCAGCCGACGATCGCCGTTCTTGCCGGCCATGCGCTGGGCGGCGGGCTGGAACTGGCGGCGGCTTGCGACTTTCGCGTGGCGGAAACGCAGGTGAAGTTGGGGTTCCCCGAAACCTCGATCGGCGTCGTTCCCGGCTGGTCCGGCACCCAGCGCGCCGTGCGCCGCTTCGGCGCGCAGGCAGTGCGGCGGATGGCGCTCGGCGGCGAGGTGTTTCTGGCTACCGAGGCTCTTGCTCTGGGGATTGTCGACCGGGTGGTCGAGACCGGCAAGGCGTTCGCCGAAGCCAAGGCCTGGGCCGGCAAGATCGCCGAGCGCGGCCCGCTCGCGACCGAAGCCGCCAAGCTGATGATTACAATCGCCGAGGGCGAAGAGAGTGCTGCCGC
This sequence comes from Mesorhizobium sp. M0019, assembly GCF_040323975.1. Lineage (NCBI taxonomy): Bacteria > Pseudomonadati > Pseudomonadota > Alphaproteobacteria > Hyphomicrobiales > Phyllobacteriaceae > Mesorhizobium > Mesorhizobium sp. M0019. The sequence continues at coordinate 74,907 of NZ_JAMYVK010000008.1, forward strand.
GACCGAAGCGCTGGCCAGCGGCTTCATCGCGCTGACAAGCGATCTCAGGACCGGCGTCGAGGCTTTCAAGACCAAGCAGAAGCCGGCGTTCTCAAGATCTTAGGAACCTGGAAATCACATGAACGCACCCCTCAACATCGCCATGCCCGCCGAGGCAGCCGCAGCGCCGAAAAGGTACCGGCTGCTGATCGGCGGCAGGTTCATCGACGCCCAGGACGGCCGCACGCTGGAGCGCAGCAGCCCCGGCCACGGCTTCACCGTCTCGCGCTATGCACAGGCCGGCGCGGCGGACGTAGAGGCGGCGGTTCAGGCCGCGCACAAGGCCTTCGAGACCGGCCCGTGGCCGCGCATGAAGGCAGCCGAACGCGCCGCGATCCTGCTCAAAGCTGCTGACCTGATCGAGGCGCGGCTGGACGAGATTGCCCGGCTCGACGCACTGGAATCCGGCAAGCCGATTGCGCAGGCGCGCGGCGAGATCGGCGGCGCCGTCGATATCTGGCGCTATGCCGCGGCACTTGCCCGCACGCTTCACGGCGAAAGCTACGCCAATCTCGGCGACGCCATGCTCGGCGTCGTGCTGCGCGAACCGATCGGCGTCGTTTCCATCATCACGCCGTGGAATTTCCCGTTCCTTATCGTCAGCCAGAAACTACCCTTCGCGCTCGCCGCCGGCTGCACGGCGGTGGTCAAGCCGAGCGAGATGACCTCGGCCTCGACTTTCGTGCTCGGCGAGATACTGATGCAGGCCGGCTTGCCGGACGGCGTCGTCAACATCCTTGCCGGGTTGGGCGCCGATGTCGGCGCACCGATGGTCAGCCATCCGCTGGTCGAGATGGTGTCGTTCACCGGCTCCACCCGCGTCGGCAAGATGACCATGGCGTCTGCCGCCAACTCGCTGAAGAAAGTCGCGATGGAGCTCGGCGGCAAGAACGGCCAGATCGTCTTTCCCGATGCCGACCTCGAGGCCGCCGCCGACGCGGCGGTGTTCGGCGGCTTCTTCAATGCCGGCGAATGCTGCAATGCCGGCAGCCGGCTGATCGTCCATGAGGCGATCGCCGACGAGTTCCTCGGCGCCGTCAAAGCCCTCACCGCCAAGGTGGTTGTCGGCGACCCGCTCGACGACCGCACCAAGGTCGGCGCGATGATCTCCGCCGACCATATGGCCAAGGTCACCGGCTACGTGACGGCAGCGGAAAACGGCGGCGGCCGGATCTGTAGCGGCGGCAATCAGCTTGCTTCGAGCGCCGGCCAGTATCTTGATCCGACCATCGTTCGCGATGTCACCGAAGACATGGCCATTGCACGCGAGGAAGTGTTCGGTCCGGTGCTCTCGGTGCTGACTTTTGAATCGATTGAAAGGGCGTTGCACATCGCCAACAACACGCCCTATGGTCTGTCGGCGGGCGTGTGGAGCGCCAGCATCGATACCTGCATGTCGGTGGCGCGGAATGTGCGTTCGGGAACCGTTTGGGTGAACACGTTCATGGAGGGTTACCCCGAGCTGCCTTTCGGCGGCTACAAGCAGTCCGGTCTCGGACGCGAACTCGGCAAGCGCGCCGTCGAGGATTATACCGAGGAAAAGACAATCCAGTTTCATCGCGGCCAGCGCACCGGATGGTGGGTCGGCTGAGTTGGGAAGAACCCGGTGGGCATCCGCCGGTCGTGTAAGTTCAACAAGGGAGGAAGTACATGTTGCGCAAACTGCTTATCGGGACGGCTCTCGCATCGGGCGTTGCGTTCGCGGCCCATGCCGAGGACGTCAAGGAAGTCCAGATGCTGCATTGGTGGACGTCGGGCGGCGAAGCTGCCGCTCTGAACGTGCTCAAGCAGGATCTGGCCAAGGAAGGCTTTGCCTGGAAGGACGTGCCGGTGGCCGGCGGCGGCGGCGACGCTGCCATGACCGCGCTGAAGGCGATGGTGGCAGCGGGCAACTACCCGACCGCCTCGCAGATGCTTGGCTATACCGTGCTCGATTACGCCGCAGCCGGCGTTATGGGCGACCTGACCGAGACGGCGATAAAGGAAGGCTGGGACAAGTCCGTTCCCGCGGCCCTGCAGAAATTCTCCGTCTATGATGGCAAGTGGGTCGCGGCTCCGGTCAACGTCCACTCGGTCAACTGGCTATGGATCAACAAGGCGGTGATGGACAAGATCGGCGGCACCGAGCCCAAGACCTTCGACGACTTCATTGCGTTGCTGGACAAAGCCAAGGCGGCGGGCGTCATCCCGCTCGCGCTGGGCGGCCAGAACTGGCAGGAAGCGACAATGTTCGACTCAGTCGTGCTGTCGACCGGCGGGCCTGAGTTCTACAAGAAGGCCTTCAACGACCTCGACGAGGAGTCGCTGAAGTCCGACACGATGAAGAAGTCGTTCGACAATCTCGCCAAGCTCGTCACCTATGTCGACCCGAACTTCTCGGGCCGGGACTGGAACCTCGCCACCGCCATGGTCATCAAGGGCGATGCGCTGGTGCAGGTGATGGGTGACTGGGCCAAGGGCGAATTCAACGCCGCCAAGAAGGTCCCGGGCACCGACTTCCTGTGCTACCGCTTCCCGGGCACCGACGGCAGCGTCGTCTACAACTCCGACATGTTCGGCATGTTCAACGTTCCGGAGGACCGCAAGGCCGCCCAGATCGCCCTGGCCACCGCCACGCTGTCGAAGAGCTTCCAGTCGGCCTTCAACGTCGTCAAGGGCTCTGTTCCGGCCCGCACCGACGTGCCGGACACCGATTTCGACGCTTGCGGCAAGAAGGGCATGGCCGACCTGAAGGCCGCCAATGAAGGCGGCACGCTGTTCGGTTCGCTGGCGCAGGGCTATGGCGCGCCTCCCGCGGTTGCCAACGCCTACAAGGATGTCGTCTCGAAATTCGTGCACGGCCAGATCAAGACCTCAGACGAGGCCGTGACCCAACTGGTCAGCGCGATCGAAGACGCCAAGTAAGGCACCCGCCCATGTGAATGATCTCCCCGGCGCAAGCCGGGGAGATCCCCTGCGGCGAGGTTTTGCGGTTGCGCCGACCGGCACGCTTTCGTGCCGCAGAGCCCGAGACAGCAGAATTCCGGACCCGCCATACGGAATGGACAGATGAGCACAGTTGCTGAAACCAGTATCACGCTGACGCCGGAGCACGATGCCCGTCCGGGCGCCACGGTGCGCTCGCGCCTTCAGGACGCGCTGCCGAAGCTCGTGCTGGCGCCGAGCTTCGCCGCCACTATCGTCTTCGTCTACGGCTTCATCCTGTGGACGATCTATCTGTCCTTCACCAATTCCAAGACCTTTCCCTCCTATGCGATCACCGGGCCACGCGCCTATCAGCGGCTATGGCGCTGGACTTTCGAAAGCGATCCGCCGTCCTCCTGGTACACGTCGATCACCAATATGGGGATTTTCGGCTTCCTCTATATTTCCATCTGCCTGGCGCTCGGCCTGTTCCTAGCGATCCTGCTCGACCAGAAGATCCGCGGCGAAGGTGTGCTGCGGCCGATCTACCTCTACCCGATGGCACTGTCGTTCATCGTCACTGGCGTTGCCTGGAAATGGTTTCTGGACCCCGGCCTCGGCCTCGAGCAGACGCTGCACCAATGGGGCTGGACGAGCTTCCATTTCGACTGGATCAAGAACAAGGATTTCGTCATCTACACGGTGGTCATCGCCGGCGTCTGGCAGGCGTCGGGCTTCATCATGGCGATGTTCCTGGCCGGCCTGCGCGGCATCGACGGCGAGATCCTGAAGGCGGCGCAGATCGACGGCGCCACCACCTTCCAGCTCTACCGTCGCATCGTCATCCCGCTGCTGCGGCCGATCTTCCTGTCCGCCTTGATCGTCCTCGCGCATCTCGCCATCAAATCCTACGATCTGGTGGTCGCGCTGACCAGCGGCGGGCCGGGCGGTTCGGCCTGGCTGCCGTCCAACTTCATGTATGAGTACACCTTCAAGCGCAACGAGATGGCCGTCGGCTCGGCCAGCGCCGTGATCATGCTGATGGCCATCACCGCGATCATCGTTCCCTATCTCTATTCCGAGCTTCGGGAGAAGCCGCGATGAGCGCCGTGGCCACGCCTGCTCGCCAGAGCACTGGCGGTATCAGCGCCAGGACGGTCAACCGTATTGTCATCTACGGGCTGCTGGCGCTGTTCGCGCTGTTCTATCTGATGCCGCTGTTCGTCATGCTGGTGACCTCGTTCAAGACCATGGACGAAATCCAGAACGGCAACATGCTGGCGCTGCCGCAGGAGCCGACCTTCGCACCTTGGATAAGGGCGTGGAGCGAGGTTTGCTCGGGTCTCACCTGCGTCGGCATGAAGGGTTATTTCTGGAACTCGATCAAGATGGTGGTTCCGGCCGTCATCATCTCGACCCTGCTCGGCGCGCTCAACGGCTATGTGCTGACGAAGTGGCGCTTTCGCGGGGCGACGCTGGTGTTCGGGCTGATGCTGTTTGCCTGCTTCATTCCGTTCCAGTCCGTCCTCTTGCCGATGGCAACGATCCTCGGCAGCCTCGGCCGGTTCGGCGTCAAGCTGCAGAACGCGACCGGCCTCACCTTCGGCTTCGGCAATCCGACCGTGAACCTGGTGTTCGTTCATGTCGTCTACGGCATCGGCTTCACCACCCTGTTCTTCCGCAATTATTACGAAGCGTTTCCGAACGAGCTGGTGAAGGCGGCGCAGATCGACGGCGCCAGCTTCTTCCAGATCTTCCGGCGCATCATGCTGCCCAACTCGCTGCCGATCATCGTGGTGACGGTGATCTACCAGTTCACCAACATCTGGAACGACTTCCTCTTCGCTTCCGCCTATGCCGGCTCAGGCGACGTGATGCCGATGACGGTGGCGCTGAACAATGTCGTCAACACCTCGACCGGCGTCGTCGAATACAACGTCAACATGGCGGCGGCGATGATCGCCGCGCTGCCGACGCTCCTCGTCTACGTGCTCGCCGGCCGCTATTTCGTGCGCGGCCTGATGGCCGGCGCCGTCAAAGGATAATCGCATGGCTTTTCTGGAAATTGACGGGCTGAAGAAGCGTTTCGGAGCGGTCGAGATCCTGAAAGGCATCGACCTCGACCTGGAAAAGGGCGGCTTCCTCGTGCTGGTCGGGCCTTCCGGTTGCGGCAAGTCCACGCTGCTCAACACTATTGCCGGCCTGGAAACCATCACCGAAGGGGAAATCCGCGTCGACGGACGCACGATCAACGATCTCCACCCCTCCAAGCGCGACATCGCCATGGTCTTCCAGAGCTACGCGCTCTATCCGAACATGACGGTTGCCGGCAATATCGCCTTCGGCATGGAGATGCGCGGCGTGCCGGCCGGCGAGCGCCAGAAGGCGATCGACAAGGTGGCGAAGGTCCTGCAGATCGGCCATTTGCTGAAGCGCAAGCCAAGCCAGCTCTCCGGCGGCCAGCGCCAGCGCGTCGCCATGGGCCGGGCGCTGGTGCGCGATCCAAAGCTGTTCCTGTTCGACGAGCCTTTGTCCAATCTCGATGCCAAGCTGCGTGTCGACATGCGCATCGAGATCAAGCGCCTGCACGCCACCACCGGCACCACCATCGTCTACGTCACCCACGACCAGATCGAGGCGATGACGCTGGCCACCAAGATCGCGGTGATGCGCGACGGCGAGGTGCAGCAGTTCGGCACGCCAGCCGAAATCTATAACAATCCGGTCAACCTGTTTGTTGCCGACTTCATGGGCTCGCCGGCGATGAACCTGATCCCGGCGACGATCGGCAGCAACGGCAGCGGCTTCTCCGTCGTCATGGAGCGCGAGGCGCGCCAGCCGATCTCGCTGCCGCTGGGCAATGCGCCGGCCGGCCTGTCGGCATTCCAGGGAAAACCGATCATCTTCGGCGTTCGCCCGGAAGCACTGACCGATCCCGAGGGTGCCGAACGCAACGCCTCGAACATCGCCCGCGCCGACTGTCACATCGAGGTCATCGAGCCGGCCGGCTCGGATACGTTCGCGGTCACCAATCTCGGCGGCAAGGCGGTGGTGGCACGGCTGCGCGCCGATGCCAAAATCCAGCCCGGCACGATCACGCCGCTCGCCTTCAACCTGACCAAGGCGGTGTTCTTCGATCCGGCGACCGAGAAACGCATCGTCTAACGGCCATGACAAATCCCGACATCGTCATCATCGGCTCCGGCATAGGCGGCGCCACGATCGCCTCCGGCCTTGCCGGCGGTGGCGCCTCGATCCTGATGCTGGAGCGCGGCGAACCACTGCCAGCAACGCCGCACACACGCGACACCCGAGCCATCTTCGTCGATGGTCACTATCGGCCGAAGGAGATGTGGCTTGAGGCCGGCGGAGCGCCGTTCAACCCGGGCAATTACTACTATGTCGGCGGCAATTCGAAATTCTACGGCGCGGTGCTGATCCGCTACCGCAGGGAAGACTTTTCGGAGATGGAGCATTATGGCGGCGTCTCGCCGGCCTGGCCGTTTTCCTACGAGGAATTCGAGCCCTGGTATTCCAGGGCCGAGCAGCTTTTCCGCGTGCGCGGTGCGCTGGGTGATGACCCGACCGAGCCGTTCCACTCGATGCCCTACCCTTTCGGGCCGGTGCCCGACGAGCCGCCGATCGCGCGTGCCCGCGCCGAGCTCAGGAGCCTCGGTCTGCACCCGGCATCGCTGCCGCTCGGCGTCGACATCGAAGCCTGGCTGAAAGACGGCAGCACGCCGTGGGACGCGTTTCCCAACACCGGGCCCGGCAAGGTCGACGCCCAAACGGGACCGCTGGCCGCTGCCCTTGCCGACCAGAAGATCAAGCTCGAGACCGGCGCCCATGTCGAATATCTCGAGGCATCGCCGGATGCGAGGACGATCATCACCGTCCATTATCGACAGAACGGTACGCTGAAGAAAGTCGCGCCGAAGCTGGTCATCCTATCGGCCGGCGCAGTCAATTCCGCCGCCATCCTGCTGCGCTCGCCCACCCCTCAGGGCAGAGGCGGTGGCAAAGGCCTGGCCAACCGCTCCGACCAGGTCGGCCGCAACTTCATGAACCACAATTCGAGCGCCATGCTGGCGATCGATCCGCGCCGCAGGAACAAATCCGTCTACCAGAAGACGCTGATGCTGAACGACTATTATCTATCCGACGGCAAGGGCGGCAAACCGCTCGGCAACGTCCAGCTTCTAGGCAAGATCGACGGCAACATCCTCAAGGCCAATGTCAGGCGCGCGCCCAAATTCGCGCTGGATTTCATGGCCGGCCACGCCGTCGACTGGTATTTGATGTGCGAGGACCTGCCCGATGCCGAGAGCCGCATCATGGTCGATGGCAAGGACATCGTCATGCAGTGGCGGCGCTCCAACATGCAGTTGCTCGACGGACTGACCAAGGTGATGCGCGAGAATTTCCGCGCCTGCGGCTATCCGATCGTCCTATCGCGGCCGTTTGACAAGCGCACGCCCTCACATCAGTGCGGCACGGTGAAGATGGGCAACGATCCAGCGACCTCGCCGCTGGATCCGTTCTGCCGCTCCTTCGACCACAGCAATTTGTTCGTCGTCGATGCCGGCTTCCTGCCGAATTCGGCCGCCGTCAATCCGGCGCTGTCGATCGCCGCGCAGGCGCTGCGCGTCGCCGATCATATCCGCAAGACGGAGCTTGCAACATGAGCCGCCCGGCAGCGATCGTCACCGGCGGCGCGCGCGGCATCGGCCTTGCCTGCGCCGAGGCGCTGGCCGACGCAGGCTTCGACATCCTCCTCTCAGACCTTGCCGACGAAGCCGCCGACGGGCTCGCCGCCGACATCACCGGGCGCGGCGCGAAGTTCGCCTATGTCAGTTGCGACATCGCCGACCTCGACGGCCATGCAGCGCTGATCGATGCCGCGACAAGCGCCTTCGGTCGCATCGACTGCCTGGTCAACAATGCCGGCATCGGTGCCGTCCTGCGCGGCGATCTGCTCGAGCTCAAGCCCGAAAATTTCGACCGGGTGCTCGGCATCAATCTGCGCGGCACCGTATTCCTCAGCCAGGCCGTCGCCAAAGCGATGCTCGGCCTGCCAAGCGATGGTGCGAGATCGATCATCACCATCACCTCGGTCAGCGCCGCCATGGCCTCGCCGGAACGTTCCGATTACTGCATCTCCAAGGCTGGGCTTTCGATGTGGGTGAAGAACCTGGCGCTGCGGCTTGCCACCGAAAACATCGCCGTGTTCGAGGTGCGGCCAGGCATCATCCGCACCGACATGACCGCGGGTGTGACCGCCAAATATGACGGGCTGATCGACGGCGGGCTGGTGCCGGCGATGCGCTGGGGCGAGAGCGAAGATATCGGTGCCGCCGTGGCAGCACTCGCCGGTGGCAAGTTCGGCTTTTCGACCGGCTCGGTCATCAATGTCGATGGCGCGCTGTCGGTGCCGAGGCTATGAACAGGTGACGCCATGACGGACTACATAATCGTCGGCGCCGGCCCGGCCGGCTGCGTACTCGCCAACCGGCTGAGCGAAGGTCCGTCGCATCAGGTGCTGCTGCTCGAAGCCGGCGGCAAGGACTGGCATCCGCTGATCCACATGCCGGCCGGTTTTGCCAAGATGACCAAGGGCATCGCCGCCTGGGGCTGGTCGACGGTGCCGCAAAAGCACATGCAGGACCGTGTCTTCCGATACACGCAGGCCAAGGTGATCGGTGGCGGCTCTTCGATCAATGCCCAGATCTACACGCGCGGCAACGCCCGCGACTACGACGCCTGGGAGAAGGAAGAAGGCCTTGCCGGCTGGGGCTATCGCGATGTGTTGCCCTACTTCAAGCGCGCCGAGAACAACCAGCGTTACGCCAACGATTTTCACGGCGACCAGGGCCCGCTCGGCGTGTCGAACCCGATTGCACCATTGCCGATCTGCGAGGCCTATTTCCGTGCCGGACAAGAGATGGGCATCCCCTTCAATCCCGACTTCAACGGGGTAGCCCAGGAGGGCGTCGGTTACTATCAGCTGACGCAGAAGGACGCGAAGCGCTCCTCCGCCTCGGTCGCCTATCTCAGGCCGATCCGCGAGCGCAAGAATCTCACCATCAGGACCGGCGTTCTGGTGACACGCATCGTCGTCGACAAGGGCCGCGCCGTCGGCGTCGAGATCGTCGACAGGCCGAGCGGCCAGCCAACGATCCTGCGCGCCGAGCGCGAGGTGATCGTCTCGTCCGGCGCTATCGGCTCGCCGAAGCTTCTGATGCAGTCGGGCATCGGCCCGGCCGACCATCTGAAGGCGGTCGGCGTGACACCGGTGCACGATCTGCCCGGCGTCGGCTCCAACCTGCAGGATCATCTCGACCTGTTCGTCATCGCCGAATGCACCGGCGATCACACCTACGACAACTACGCCAAGCTGCACTGGACGGCTTGGGCCGGCCTGCAGTATCTGCTCCTGAAGAAAGGCCCAGTAGCCTCCAGCCTGTTCGAGACCGGCGGCTTCTGGTACGCCGATCCGACCGCCGCCTCTCCCGACATCCAGCTGCATCTCGGCCTCGGCTCCGGCATCGAGGCCGGCGTCGAGAAGCTGAACAATCCGGGCGTGACACTGAACTCGGCCTTCCTGCGTCCGCACTCGCGCGGCACGGTGCGGCTGAACAGCGCCGATCCGGCCGACCGCCCGCTGATCGATCCGAACTATTGGTCCGATCCCTATGACCGCGACATGTCGATCAAGGGGCTGAGGCTGGCGCGCGAGATCATGCGGCAGAAGGCGCTGCAGCCCTATGTGCTGCGCGAGGTATTGCCGGGACCCGACCTGCAGAGCGGCGACGAGCTGTTCGACTACGCCTGCCGCAGTTCCAAGACCGACCACCACCCGGTCGGCACCTGCCGCATGGGCTACGATGCAATGAGCGTGGTGACGCCCGATCTCAAGCTGCGCGGTATCGAGGGCCTGCGCGTCTGCGACGCCTCGGTGATGCCGCGCATCCCCTCCTCCAACACCAATGCCCCGACGATCATGGTTGGCGAAAAAGGCGCGGATCTGATCCTTGGCCGCGAGCCGCTGCCGCCGGCGGTGTTTTCCACCAACCGAGCGGCATGAGGGACAAAGAATGATCAGGCACTGTGTCTTCGTCAGATTTCGCAACGATGTCGCCGACGCCGAGCGCGCGGCAATCCATGCCGATCTCGAAGCGTTGCGGGCGGTGATCGACGGCATGGGCAAGGTCGAATTCAGCGCCAATACCAGCCCGGAACCCTTCGCCTGCGGCTTCACGCACGGCTTCACCATCGACTTTCGCGACGCTGCGGCACGCGATGCCTATCTGGAGCATGAAGCGCATCAGCGAGCCGGCGCAAAACTGGTCGCGGCGCTCGAAGGCGGCACCGACGGGCTGATGGTGTTTGATCTGAAGATCGCGTGACTATCCCATTCTCAGCGCAACGACGCCGGCAACGATGCTAAGCACCGCGGCACCTCGCCATGCCGTCATCTTCTCGCCGAGCGCGAACACCGAGATCATCATGGCGAACAGGATCGATGTTTCGCGCAGCGACGCCACCGAGGCGATCGGCGCCTTGGTCATCGCCCACATCACGATCCAGTAGGCGCCGCCGCTGAGCACGCCGGTATAGATTCCGGCCTTCCAGTCGCGCGCCAGCACCGGCAGCGCCTGTGGGCCGCGAAAGACGACGCATAGCACCAGCGCCCACAGCGCATCGCAGACGAACAGCCAGGCGGCATAACTCGACGCGGTGGCGGCCAGCCGCGCGCCGCTGCCGTCCGACAGCGTGTAGCTGGCGATGAAGATCGATGTGCCCAGCGCGAAGCCGACGGCGCGCAGGTTCAATTTCTCCAGATGCGCGCCGCCGCGAAACGACAGCACCAGCGTGCCCGCCGACAACAAGAGGATGCCGAGAATGGCGAGCGGCGCCGGCATCTCGGCAACCACCACAACGCCCCCCAAAGCGGCCAGCAATGGCGCGGTGCCGCGCGCCAGCGGATAGGTCTGGGCGAAATCGCCGGCCTTGTAGGCGCCGATCAGGAACGTCCTGTAGCCCATGTGGAAGACAACCGAGGCGAGGATGTATGGCCACACTTCCGGCTTCGGCACCTCGACGAAAGGCAACGTCACCAGCGCGGCGACACCCATGCCGAGCGTCATCAGTGTGATCGACAGGAAACGGTCGAGATGGACCTTGACCAGCGCGTTCCAGATCGCATGCATGGAAGCGGCGGCGAGCACCGCGAAAAAGACAAACAGGCTCATCGGCGGTTCATCCGCCGCCCGTCCCGATGACGATCGGCGTCTCCAGGTCGATATCGACCCAGAGCGGAAAATGGTCGGAAGCGATTTGGCCGATATCGGCGCTGACCGAGCGCACGCGCCCGGCAAACATGCCGCCGACGAAGCAATGGTCGAGCCGGCGCTTTGCCAGCCTGCCATCGATAGTCTTCACATGGGTGTGGAAATCCGCTGTCGGTTCCATTGCGACGGCGGCGGCATCGACAAAACCGTCGAGATAGGCGGCACCGCGATGATAGGGCGCGCTGCCGACAATGCGCCGGTACTCGGCGCTATCCGGCTCCATGTTGAAGTCGCCCAACCAGATCGCCGCTACCGGGTTTTCTGGCTCCTGTTCGCCATTGCTCCAGTTGCGCGCCGGCTCGTCGTCGGCGCCGCTCCATGGGCCGCCCTCGGACGGCACGCGGCGATGCTCGGCGAGCAAATAGTCGATCTGCTCCAGCCGCTCCTCGGCCGCGATATGCGCCAGATGCAACGACAGCACCCGCACCGGACCGGCAGGGGTGCGGATCATGCATTCGAGTGCGGCATTGCGGGTGTTGAGCGGCCGCAGCGTGCGCCTGAGCGGCAGGGTATGCAGCCGCGACCAGACGATCGGCAGCTTCGACAGAACCATGGTGCCGAATTGCCGCCGCCGGTTGACGATGCGGCCTTCACGCCGGTGGCTGGCATCCATGTCGAAGGCCGGCCCGTAGACCCAATGATAGTCGGGCAGCAATTGCGAAAGAAGTTCCGGCTGGTCGTCCTCGTTGCTGCGCAACCAGTGCCGTTCCACCTCCTGCAAGGCGACGATGTCGGCGCCGGCCACGACCTTGGCACAACGCGCCAGGTCGTAGCGGCCATCGCTGCCGAAGCCGTACTGGATGTTATAGCTGACCAGCTTCATTGCTTATCCGGCTCAGTTTCCTGCTGGCAGTAGCCGTTCGCTGACAGCCTTGCAATGTGCAGCCGGGCGGAGGGAGCTTGGGCCAGATGCTAAGTGGTCAGCGGCTGGAACCGACCGGGCGGGGATGCTGCCAGTTCCGACCAGTCGATTTCTTCCTCAAGGCGGTGATAGGCTTCGTCGCCGATCGTTCCGTCGATGCGCAAACGCTCCAGCGCATCGCGCTGGCTCTTGATGGCGTAAAGACGCAATCTGTCATACTCGGTCGCCGCCTGGGCATCCTCCGGGTTTTCGGCGATGGCGCGCTGGGCGGCATATTGCTCTCGCACCGCCCCGGCCGCGCTCGATGTCTTGCCGCTGAGCACGTCCAGCGCCGCCTGCATGATGGCGACGCGCGCCTGCGCCACCTCCCGGTCGACCGTCCGGTCGAGGTCGAGATTGAGCAGAAGCAGCAACGGTTTCAGGCTGACGCCTTGCAGCACCAATGTGCCGAGCACGACCGTGAAAGCGGCGAGCACGATCGGATCACGGCCCGAAAAGTCGGCCGGCAAGGCGAAGGCTGCCGCAAGCGTCACCAGGCCACGCATGCCGCACCAGCCGATGAGCACGCCGCCGCGGAATGTCGGTGCGTCCTTCCGCCTGTCCTCGTCGCCCAGACGTGCCAGCGCTCTCAGGATCGCGCCGCAGCCCAGAACCCAGACGAGCCGCGATACGATGACGACGGCCAGCACAGCCAGGGCAAAGACGAACGCCTCGCTTTGTCCTTGCTCGGCAAGTCGGCCGACGATGGACCGCGCTTGCAGGCCCATCAGAACGAAGGCCAGCACGTTGAGCACGAACACCGCCGTCTCCCAGACCGAGTAGGAGCTGACACGATTCCTTGCCGGCATGCGGCGCGGCGATGTACGTGCGATCGTCATGGCATAGACGACGATCGTGATGATGGCGGAAAGCCCTATCCTGTCGGCCAGGATCCAGACGCCGAAGGTTGAGGCGAATTGCACCACGGTGCCGCTCGCCGGGTCGTCGATGCGGCCGAGTATGGCGAGAGACAACCGGCCGAGCACATAGCCTGCGGCAAGGCTGCCGACCGTCGACAGCAGGATCATTGGAACGGCACTGCTCAACAGGATGGAGCCGGCGGCTGCGGAAACCGACATCCTGTAGATCAGCAGCGCCGTGGCGTCGTTGAGCAGGCTCTCGCCTTCCAGGATGGCGGTGATGCGGTGCGGCACCTTAAACTGTCCGAGCACGGCCGCCGCCGCCACCGCATCGGGCGGCGCTACGATCGCGCCGAGCGCTATGGCCGCGGCAATGGGCAGGCCTGCCATCGTCCAGCCGACCAGCGCGACCGTCACGGTGGTGAAGATGACGGCGCCAAGCGCCAGCAGGATGAGCGAAACCTTGTAGCGGTTGAGATCGCGCAGCGACGTGTCATAGGCCGCGTCGAGCAGAACCGGCGCGATGAACAGAGCGAGCGCCAGCTCCGGGTCGATCTCGATGGTCGGGGCAAACGGCAGGAAGGCGATGCCGGCGCCGGCCAGCGCCAGCAATGACGGATAGGGAATCTGCAGGCGCCGCGACAGCGCGGTCAGGGCGACCGCGATGAGAAGCAGGACAAGGGTGAGTTCAAAAAGCGCCATGCCTTATCGTAGCGGTGAAGCCGGGCGATTGGCACTGCAAAAACGACGACGGCTTTGGCTGCTCGTGAATGGTGAATGGCTGCGTGCAGAGGAATTTCGGCGCCTAATGCAGCACCAGCAGGTCGCCCGACGAGAACGAAATCTCGGCCTTTTCGCCGACGGCCGGCGGCGGTGTGGCCGGACTGTTGAACGTGTCGAGCGAGACCGTGCTGCCGCCGATGCCGACGCGAACCCGGATGACCGAGCCGAGGAAATGCACCTCGGCGATTTCGCCCGAAAGGCTGGAATCGCGGCCGGGGTGTCGGCCGAGCGAGATCGCCTCGGGCCGCAACGCCAGCGACAGCGTGTCGCCGGATTTCGAGCCGTTGAGCTTGCCCTTGAGCGAGACCTCTTGCGAGTTGACGCGCACCTTGCCCGAAGCGGCGTCGGTGACCGTGCCTTCGAGCACGTTCAGCGTGCCGACGAAATTGGCGACGAATTTGGTTGCCGGCCGGTTGTAGATCTCGAACGGCGTGCCGACCTGCTCGGCCTTGCCGCCATACATGACGGCGATGCGGTCGGAGATCGACAGCGCTTCTTCCTGGTCGTGGGTAACGAAGATGGTGGTGATGCCGAGCTTCTTCTGGATCGAGCGGATTTCCTCACGCAGCGACACGCGCACCTTGGCGTCGAGCGCCGACAGCGGCTCGTCGAGCAGCAGCAGTTTCGGCTTGGGCGCAATCGCCCGCGCCAGCGCGATGCGCTGCTGCTGACCGCCGGAAAGCTGGTAGGGATAGCGGTCGCCCATCTGCGGCAGCTTGATGATATCGAGCATCTCGGCAACGCGCCTGTCGGCATCGGCCTTTGGCATACCGGCGACCTTCAGCCCGAAGCCGATATTCTGCGCCACGGTGAGGTTCGGAAACAGCGCATAGGCCTGGAACACCATGCCGACATTGCGCTGGTTGGGCTTGAGCCGGGTGATGTCCTTGCCGGCCACGACGATCTTGCCGGCGGATGGCTCTTCGAAACCGGCGACCATGCGCAGCACCGTCGTCTTGCCGCAGCCCGACGGGCCAAGGAAGGAGACGAATTCGCCCGGCTCGACGTCGAGGTTGAAATCCTGCACCACGGTGATGGGGCCGAAGGATTTTCGCACATGCTGGATTGAGAGGAATGGCTCGGTCATGGCTTTTTCCTTCGGGTCAGTTCGGACGGTTCGCCGATCGCGGCGCGAAGCGCGATAGGATCTGGATCAGCGACATGCAGCCCCAGGTGATGGCGAAGGCGATGATGGCAAGCGCCGCCGGCTCGTAGGCGCGGTTGGCGCCGACGTTCTGCAGATAGGGTCCGAAAGCAGGCCGGTTGAGCAGGCTGGCCATGGTGAATTCACCAATGACGATGGCGAAGGTCAGGAAGGCGCCCGACAGCACCGCGATCAGCACGTTGGGCAGGATGACCCGAGTGATGATCGTGCCCCAGCCGGCGCCGAGGATCTGCGCCGCCTCAGTCAGTGTCCGCACGTCGATTGTGCGAAGCCCGGTGTCGACGGCGCGATACATATAGGGCAGCGCCAGTGTCGCATAACCGATGACCAGCAAGGCATTGGCTCCTGTGTCGCTGGCCAGGAACGGCAGCGGTGAATTCGACCCGTACATTCTGATGTAGCCGAAGACGATAACGATGGCCGGGATGACCAGCGGCAACAGCGTGATGAACTCGACGACGGGCCTTAGCTGCGGCAGCCGCAGACGAATCCAGTACGCCGCCGGCACCACCACCAGCACGCCAAGGACAATGGTGAAGATGGCGGCGACCACCGAATAGATGAAGGTCGCCTGGAAGCGGGGATCGCCGAGCACGACCTGATAGGCATCGAAGGAATAGGCGCCGCGCCGCATGCGCATGGAGAATTCCACGGTCGCGATCAGCGGAATGAAGAAATAGGCCGCGCCCAGCGCGAAGACGATCCAGGCCCAGAATCTGCCGGACTTCATTTGAGCCACCTCTCAGAGCGCGTCCGGAACCAGATGTAGAAGACATTGGCCAGCCCAGTGATGACGATCATGCCGAAGGCGATGGCGTAGCCGAGATGGGCATTGTGCAGCACGTCACCGCGGATCTGCGCGTAGAGCAGGATAGGGACGATGTTAAGCGAGGAGCCGGTCAGAGCGTAAGCGGTGGCGATGGCACCGAAGGCGTTGGCGAACAAGAGGATGACGGTGCCGAGGAAACTTGGCCAGATCACCGGAATGACGACCATGCGCCAGAACTGCGCCTGGGTCGCGCCAAGCGTTGCCGCCGCTTCGCCCCATTCCTTCTTCAGCCCATCGATCGCCGGCACGATGATCACCACCATCAGCGGGATCTG
Organism: Mesorhizobium sp. M0019; assembly: GCF_040323975.1. Classification (NCBI taxonomy): domain Bacteria; kingdom Pseudomonadati; phylum Pseudomonadota; class Alphaproteobacteria; order Hyphomicrobiales; family Phyllobacteriaceae; genus Mesorhizobium; species Mesorhizobium sp. M0019. The sequence continues at coordinate 91,014 of NZ_JAMYVK010000008.1, forward strand.
GAAATAGACATAGGTCAGCGTCAGGCCCCAGAACGACAGGATGTTGAAACCATGGGCATAAATGTTGAAGCCGACCAAGACGTTGAGCAGCACCGTGGCGAGCCCGAGCCGGCCAAGCGTCGCGAGAAAGGCGAAGGCCAGCGGCACGCCGGCAAAATTGGAGGCCACGCCGGAAAAGGTCAGTGTCGCCGAGCGTATCCACTCCGGCAGCCCGCCGCGCACGATGGCGATGGCAATGGCAAGTCCCGCGAAAGCACCGATCAGCGACGAGGCAAGGCTGACCTTGATTGAGATCCAGTAGGCGGCAACGATCGACGGCTGCGCCAAGGCCGCTATGTTTTCGAAAGTGAATTCGCCGGCATCGTTCCGGAATGCGCCCAGCATCAGATAGAGCGTGGGCAGGATCAGGAACATGATGGCGAAGATGAAGAAAGGCGCAACGCCAAGCCATTGCGTCGGCAGCCTCATGCTGCGGGCGTCGGCAGGAGGCGCGGTCTTCCCGGCAACAGCGTGATCGGACAACGAGATATCGGTCATGCGCCGGCTACCGTCCTGGAGGTATGCCGGGCGGCGATCTAAGCCGCCCGGCTGATCTCAAGTCTTACTTGACGTTGGCGCCGACGACGGCATCCCAGTTCTTGGTGATGGCTTCCTTGGCCTTGCCCTGCTCGTCGAGCGTCGGGAACACCGCGGCTGCATAGGACTCGGCCGGCGGCAGCTTGGCCATCACGTCAGCCGGGAGCTTGCCATTCTTGGCGAGGTCGTTGAAGCGGATCGGGTGACAATAGCCCTTCAGCCAGCCGATCTGGCCTTCGTCGGAATAGAGATATTCCAGCCATAGCTTGGCAGCATTCGGGTGCGGCGCGTAGGCACTAATCGCCTGAACATAGACGCCGGCGACGACACCGGTCTTCGGCACGACGACGTCGACCGGCGGATTGCCCTTCAGCGTATCACGGCCGGCAAGCGCGTTATAATCCCAGGTCACCAGGATTGGCGTCTGGCCTTGGGCAAGCGTCGCGGGCTTGCCGATGACCGGCACGAAATTGCCGGCGGCGTTGAGCTTCTTGAAGAAGTCGAGACCAGCCGTGCCGGCGGCTTCGCCGGCAGCCGCACCGCCGGAAAGGCCGGCGGCATAGACTGCCTGGATGGCCTGGTTCGAAGCACGCGGGTCACCGGCGAGCGCCACGGTATTGGCCAATTCCGGCTTCAGCAAGTCGGCCCAGTCGGCCGGCGCTTCCTTGACCAGGTCCTTGTTCACCAGAAACGAAAGCACGCCGTAGTAGTCGCCGGTCCAAAAGCCTTCGGCATCCTTGGCGCTGTCCGGGATCGAGTCCCAGGTTGACACTTTATAAGCCTGGATCAGGCCATCCTTCTTTGCGGTCGGGCCGAAGCTCAGGCCGACGTCGATGACGTCGGGCGCTTGCGGGCCCTTGTTGTCCTTGTTGGCCTTGATCGCCTCGACCTCGTCGCCGGAGCCGGCATCGGGGTTGAGTTCGTTGATGGTGATTTCCGGATATTTCGCCTTGAAGCCGTCGATGACCGCGCCGTAGCCGCACCAGTCATGGGGCAGCGCGATGGTGGTGAGCTGGCCTTCAGCCTTGGCTGCGGCGACCAGTTCATCCATGGACTGGGCCGACGAGATGGCAGAAGTCGCCATCAGGGCGACGGCCGAAAGGGAAAGCAGTTTTCCCGTGAATTTGAACATGTGTTCTCTCCGTTGAACTGACGCCGTTGGACGCCTGCGATGCGGTATCGTTTTCGTGTGACAGCCAGATGAAAGCTTTGTGAAAGCGATGCCCCGCAGTACGAAAAAGTAAACTCTTTTTAACCGGCTGTAGCAATCGCTTCGCGATTCTTTTTCCGGCTAACTAGTTTCGATCTTGCCTTTCATCTTTCCCCCTTTCCTTTGCCTCTTTTCCTAACTCGATTTCCGATGCGAAAATTGTCTCAGACGGCGCCGGCGATGGCGTTTTCGAGCAGCGTCAGCGCCGCCTTCTTGGTCAGCTTGACGGGGTTGCCGCCGGCGGTCGGGTCGACCACCGCCATGTCGGCAATCAGGCCCTTGCGCTTCTTGTCCATGTCGAGGCCCTTGATCAGGCCGGGCAGCGCGTGCGGCACCTTGAGCTCCTTGCGCAGCTTGACAACAGCCTTGGCAAAACCGTCGAAGCCGCCCTTGATGCCGCAATAGGCGGCGAGCCGGGCTATGCGCGGCTCGATCGCCTCTCGGTTGAAGGCCAGCACGTAGGGCATGAACACGGCGTTGGTCATGCCATGGTGGGTGTCGTAGAGCGCGCCGATCGGATGCGACAGCGAATGAATCGCTCCAAGCCCTTTCTGGAAGGCGGCCGCTCCCATGGCGGCGGCGCTCATCATGTTGGCGCGGGCGACCAGATCCTTGCCGTTGGCATAGGCTTTCGGCAGGTTTTCGAAGACCAGCCTTATGCCTTCCACGGCGATGCCGTCGGCCATCGGGTGATAGCCCGGCGCGCAATAGGCTTCGAGACAGTGAGCGAGCGCATCCATGCCGGTGCCGGCGGTGATGAAGCCAGGCATGCCGACCGACAGCTCCGGATCGGCGATGACGATCGCCGGCAAGAGTTTGGGATGGAAGATAACCTTTTTGGTGTGGGTCGCCTCATTGGTGATGACGCCGGCGCGACCGACCTCCGAGCCGGTGCCGGCCGTGGTCGGCACGGCGATGATCGGCGCGATCGCATCGGCATCGGCGCGTGTCCACCAGTCGCCGACGTCCTCGAAATCCCAGACCGGCCGTGTCTGCCCGGCCTGGAAGGCGATGAGCTTGCCGAGATCGAGCGCCGAGCCGCCGCCAAAGGCAATGACGCCGTCATGCTTGCCCTTCTTGAACACGGCAATGCCGGCGGTCAGGTTGGAATCCACCGGGTTCGGCTTGACCTCGGAAAACACGCCATACGGCACCTTGGCGTCGTCGAGGATCTTCAGCGTCGAGGCCACCACCGGCAGCCTGGCCAGTCCCGGATCGGTGACGAACAGCGGCCGCTTGATGCCGGTCGCCGCCAGCACCTCCGGCAGCTCCTTGATGCGTCCGGCGCCGAAGCGGACGGTCGTCGGGTAATTCCATTTGGAAACGAGTTTTGTCATTTCGACCTTCTTGACTGCTTTCGTGCTCTTGGATGTCATTCGTTCACAAAGGTGTTGGCCACACGTTCCGACCGCATCATGTACGGAACCCAGATGACTGCGGCCCATATCGAGCGCGAAATTCCGCCCACGGTGTCTGCGTCGTACGCGTCGGCCAATTCTGGAACGGCGGTGGAAAAAGCCAGATGCACAGCCCATGGATCGAGAACGGCATATACCGGCATCGCGAATGCCCAAATCATGTACCAGCCGGGGAATATCTGCCAGCGCTTGAACATGAAGAACAATAATAGGGCCGGGGCCGATAGGTTTAGTATGCCGAATATCAACAATTCGGCAAGAATCCGCACACCTTGGGACAAACTGAAGGCCTGCCAGTTCTGTAACATGCCGAGATAGTCGGTATTGTGCAGTTGTACCAACCCCAGTATCGGCGTGAGCATCAACCCGAGCATCGGCAGGACAAGCCATCCGCCGATACCCTCGGGACCCTCACGATCTGGCAAAGCCGATTGTTGTGTATCCGCCATTACTCCCCCTCAACAGCGATCGCATGCTTGTCGATCGCCACCTTAGATCACCTCGCGCAGATGGTATGATCTCGGCCTGGTCAGATTATCGTAGCCGATGGCCGACAGTGCCGCGCCCTTGCCGGTGTCCTTGACGCCGGTCCAGACCAGCGCCGGATCGAGATAGTCGCAGCGGTTCATGAACACCGTGCCGGTCTCGACACGATCGCCGATCGCCGCCGCATGCTCAATGTCGCGCGTCCAGATCGAGGCCGTCAGCCCATAGGGGCTGTCGTTCATCAGCGCGATCGCTTCCTCGTCGTTGCGCACCTTCACGATGCCGACGATCGGGCCAAAGCTTTCCTCTCGCATGACGCTCATCTGGTGGTCGACCTGGGTCAGCACTTCCGGCGCCAGATAAGGCGAACCCTGCCTGTCGTTGGCCACCTTCATATTGATGTGCGCCCTGGCGCCCTTGCGCAACGCCTCGGCCTTCTGCTCGCGGATCAGGTCGGCGAAGCGCGCCTGCGCCATCGGCCCCATGGTGGTCGCCTGGTCGAGCGGATTGCCGACGACGTAGTTCCTGGTCTCGGCAATGAAGCCCTCGACGAATTCATCGTAGACCTTCTCGTGGACATAGACGCGTTCGATGCCGCAGCAGCACTGGCCGGAATTGTAGAAGGCGCCGTCGACCAGATTGGCAACGGCATGGTCCATCTTTGCGTCCGGCAGCACATAGGCCGGATCCTTGCCGCCGAGTTCGAGGCCGAGCGTCATGAAGGTGCCCGCCGCCGCCTTCTCGATGGCGCGGCCGCCGGCGACCGAGCCGGTGAAGTTGACATGGTCGATCTTGCCGGAGCCGAGCAGCCTTTCAGTCTGCGCGTGGTTCAGGACGAGGTTCTGGAACAGGCCCTTGGGCAGGCCGGCCTTATCAAACGCCTGCTGAAACCGCTCGCCGACCAACAATGTCTGTGCCGCATGCTTGAGGATGACGGCGCTGCCCGCCATCAGCGCCGGGACTATGGTGTTGACCGCAGTGAGATAGGGATAGTTCCACGGCGCGATCACCATGACCACGCCGAGCGGCACCTTCTTCACATAACGGCGAAAGCCGTCCTTCGGGTTGGAGGCCATCACCGGCTTCAGGGCCGCCTCGGCGATCTCGACCATGTAGCTGACGCGTTCCCTGACGCCGCCGAACTCGCCGCCATAGCGCACCGGCCGGCCCATCTGCCAGGCGATCTCCGGCACGATCTCGCCGGTCATGGCGACCAGCGCTTCCAGCATGGCAGGCATGTATTTGCCGCGCTCGACGACCGGCGTCTCAGCCCACTTCTCCTGCGCCGCCTTGGCACGTTCGACCGCGGCACCGATCGCCTGGTCGGTGGCAAGAGGCCGTTCGGCATAGATCGAACCGTCGACGGGGGATTTTATCTTCACGGTTTCCAAAGAGGTCTCCAAATCAACAAGGCACTGTTTTGACGAAGCCGGCCGCGCCATAGGCAAGGATTGCGCGATCGCGGGTGATGATCTCGAGGTTTTTCGAGCGCGCCGTGGCTATGATGATCCGATCCGTTGGATCGTTGTGAACGACGCCGGGCAGGAACGAAGACTCGACCAAAAGCTCACTGTCGATCCCCTCGACGCTCGCTGCCCCGGTCTGCACGAACCGTTCGAACCATGCGAGCGGTGACTTGATGAATGGCAACCGGCCCTTGGCTACAAGCATGCCGATTTCCCAGGCGGACATCACGGAAACGGCGATCACGCTGCCATTTTTGCGTGCGCTGGTCACCTTCTCGACCGCAGCCCTCGTGACCGGCTGCTCCGTTGACAGCCACAGCATGAAGCATGTGTCGAGCAGAACCCCCTCACTCGTCATAGACATTGCCCCAATCCGGATCGGCGGGCGCGGTATAGTCGACGTCCGGAAGCAGGGTGAGCGTCCCGGCCATGCATCCAAACAACGGATCGGCACCCCGAGGCGGCACGATGTACTCTTCCTTCTTGTTGCCGTTCATGTCGTCCACGAAATCCACTTGCCCCTCCTTGAAACCAGACCGGCGATCAGGCTCCGGTGGCCTCGCCGCATCATTGGAACTTCCGAGGTGCACCAATATCTCGCTTTCCTGCCGGTCGAGAATTTCAGCAATCTTGCGTATCTCGTCGACCTGCATACGCCGCTCACCGTTCAGTGTCCGCGACAAGGCGCTGTAGTGTATGTTCATGCGGCCGGCCATGCTGCGTACCGTGAGCTTGCGCTCCTTCATTCGACTCATGAACCACGCCTTGTCGACATGGGCTCTACCTTTGGGCAAACGCTGCCTCCTGCGTGTTGCTGGTGCGATAACCGCAACAATATTGCGTAAAGCGCAACGCCGTCAATACCGCTCGAACCCCCTGTGCAGTTCCCAGTCCGTAATCCGGCGGTCGTACTCGAACTGTTCCCAGTGTGCCGTGTGGACATAATGTTCCAGCACATCGTCGCCGAGCGCCTGCCTCAGCATTTTCGATTCCGCCAGCGTCGCGGTGGCGTCGCGCAATGTCTTTGGAATTTCAGGCAGCTGCGAGGCCTGGTAGGCATCACCGACGAAGGGCTTCTGCAGTTCAAGCTTTTCATCGATGCCGGCAAGCCCGGCCGCGATCAGCGCGGCGAAAGCCAGATAGGGGTTCAAATCGGCGCCGCCGACGCGGCATTCCATGCGGATGCCCTTGGTGCCCTCGCCGCAAAGACGGAAGCCGGCAGTGCGGTTGTCTTCGCTCCACATGATCTTGGTCGGCGCGAAGGTGCCGGCCTGGAAGCGCTTGTAGGAGTTGATGTAGGGCGCCAGGAACCAGGTGAATTCCTTGGCATATTTGAGCTGGCCGGCCGCCCATTGCTGGCCGAGCGTCGACAGCGTCCACTCGGCATTCTTATCGTAGAACAGCGGCGTCTTGCCGTCGGCGCTCCACAGCGAATTATGGATGTGGCTGGAATTGCCGGCCAGCCCGTAATTGTACTTGGCCATGAACGAGATCGCCTTGCCTTCGGACTCGGCGATTTCCTTGGCGCCGTTCTTCAGGATGACGTGGCGGTCGGCCATGTCGAGCGCCTCGGCGTAGCGGACATTGATCTCTTCCTGGCCTGGCCCCCACTCGCCCTTCGAATTCTCGATCGGGATGCCGGCCGCCTCCATCTCGTTGCGCAGCCGGCGCATGACGCCTTCTTCCTTGGTGGTGATGCCGATCTGGTAGTCGCCGATGTAGGGCGATGCCGTCTCGAGGCCCTGCCAGTGCTTCTTGCGGGCGGAATCGTAGGTCTCGCTGAACAGATAGAATTCGAGCTCGGAAGCGAAATAGCCGATATAGCCGCGTTCCTGCAGCCGCTTGACCTGCTTCTTCAGCATGGCGCGCGGCGAATGCGCCAGATCGTCATGGGTATGGTGGTCGAGCACGTCGCAGATCACCAGCGCCGTCTTCTCCAGCCACGGAACGCGCCGCAGCGTCGCAAGGTCCGGCTTCATGACGAAATCGCCGTAGCCTTTCGACCAGCTCGCCGCCTTGTAGCCGGGCACCGGTTCCATATCGATGTCTGCGGCCAACAGATAGTTGCAGCCATGCGTCTCGTCATGCGCGGAATCGACGAAATACCGGGCCAGGAACCGCTTTCCCGCGAGCCGCCCCTGCATATCGACGATGCAGGCCAGCACCGTGTCGACCTCGCCGCTGGAGACCGCTTGCTTCAACTGATCGAACGAGAAATTTCCGGCCATTCCTTTGGCACTCCAGCGCTTGTCGTTTCGGGCTTGTCACTTTGAAAAGGAAACGAAAACCACGGCCGGCGCGAATACCGGCCATGGTCATGAGAGGGCGTCAGGCGCCGGCTTCGCCTATGGCTACCTCGGCTGCCTTGATTGCCGCCTGGCGCTTTGCGATCTGGTCGCCAATGGGCGGACCCTGGAAGCGGCGGTTCTCGAAACCGAACCAAAGCACCGCGGTCAGCACAATGAAGCCCAGGGTGATATAGAGCACTTTGTCGTTCGGCGGCTGGATGGCGATGTAGAAGATGATCGCCATGCCGATGACCGACAGGATGCAAAACAGCTTGAACAGGCCGGCGCCGAGGTTCCATGGGCCGGGGTTCGGCCATTTTTCCGTTCCGAAAGCCATCATGCCGAGCACGATCGGAATGATGAAGGACAGAAACAGGAACACCAATGTCGAATTGACGACGATGGTATAGATGTTCGTGCCGCCGACCGAGATGAACTGGGCAAGAAAGACATAGATGACCTCGAGCACAGCAGCCGTCCAAATCGCATTGACCGGCGTGCGCCAGGTCGGGCTGACCTTGGCTAGCGAGGCCGAGCCGACCGGCATGCCGCCGTCACGCGAGAAGGCGAAAAGCATGCGCGAGGCAGAGGTGACCGTTGCCAGACCGCAGAGGAACTGCGCGATCAGGATGCCCAGATAGAGCAGTGTCTTCAGCCACGCCGGCAAGATCGCGTCCATCGTGGCGAAGAACACGCTCCAGCCCTGCTTGGCGCCGGCCGCCAGATCCGGAATCGCCAGTACGATCGCGCACAGCATCACCCAGCCGATCAGCGACGACCAGACTACGGACGAAACGATTGCCCGCGGAACCGAGTGCGCCGCCCTCAACGTTTCTTCCGAAGTATGCGCCGACGCGTCATAGCCAGTGATGGTGTAAACCGGCAGTAGCAGGCAGAGCAGGAAGAGATACGTCATGGAATCGGACTGCGGGAAAACACCGCCGCCCGCGTCGCCCGAATAGTTCGTGAACGTCCACAGCCGCGTAATGTCGATCGCTGGAGCAAACATCAGGCAGGCGACGATCAGCACGGCTGTCGTTGCCAGGATCAGGAAGCCGGAGGCGTCCGTCAACATAGCCGTCAATTTGATGCCGAAATGATTGAGCAGCGCCTGCAACACGGTGATGAACGCGACAAACCCGACGATCTCACCAGGCGTGCCGGTCATGCCGAAGGCTCCGCCGAAAGTGCCGACGAAGAAGAAAGCAGTACCGATGTTGATGGCGCCGAGCACGGTGATCAGGCCGAGCAGATTGAGCCATGCGGTGAGCCAGCCAGTGAAACGGTTCCCTAGGATGGATGCCCAGTGATAGAGGCCGCCGGCGGTCGGAAATGCAGAGGCGATCTGGGCCATGGCGAGCGCGAAAAATCCCGAAACCATGCACCCGACGATCCAGCCGATGCCAGCGCCGGCGCCACCGATGGACGACGTCGCTTGCGCGAAGGAATTGATGCCGCCTGAGAGGATGCAGATGATCGAGAACGAGATCGCGAAATTCGAGAAGCGGCTCATGCTTCGCGACAGTTCCTGAGCATAGCCCATTCCGTGGAGAACTTTCAGGTCCTCCTTCTTGTCAACTTCGCTGTAACCCGGTGCTACCATTTTAAAGTCCCCTTTTGGTTTCTTAGCTGGCCGATTGAACTGACTTTCCGACTGCGCTTGGTCTGGAGGCCTTGGCCGCTTCGGGCTCCAGATTGAGAAAAATACCGGTGAGCAGATCCGCCCATTTCCGCTGCCCGGCCGCGCCGGCGATCTCGTCGTTGCGGATTTCAATCATTGCGCAGGGCAGCCCGCGCGAGCGCGCATGGCGTTCCAGCGTGAAATAGACCCGGTCGGCCGGCGAATAGGGTTCGTTGACGCCGACGCTGACGCCGGCAAGCCGCTTCAGTGTCGCGATCAGCGGCGCCGCCAGCCGGCGATCCTCGTCGTGGATGATGCCGATGTGCCAGGGCCGGCTTTTGCCTTTGTAGAGCGGCGTGAAGGAATGGATCGAGACCAGCCTGGTCTCCCGCCCGGCCGCCAGGCGCTCGTCGATGACCGTTGCGATCCGCTCGTGAAACGGTCGCCACGCCAGCGCGATGCGCGCCTCCCGCTGGTCGGCCGAAAGTCCCTGGTTGGCCGGGACCACGGTTTTTTCGCTGGCGCTGACCGTCACTATCAGGTCCGGCGCGTCGAGCGGGCGGTTGCAGTCGATGATGAGCCGCGAGATGCAGGTCTCGACCAGCGTCGCATCGAGCGCCTCGGCCATGCGGCGCGCCACCGGCAAGGCGCCGGGATCCCAGGCGATGTGGCGGGAAAGATCCTCGGCGGCAAGGCCGAGCGTTCCGAATTCCGGTGGCAGGAAATTGGAGGCGTGGTCGCAGGTCAGCACGAAGGGGCTCGATCCGCCGGGGTTCGTCACCCTTACGGTTTCAGGCGATGCAAGGCTGGCGGGCCGTGCTGTCTCCATTGTCTGCTGTCCCCGGGGAGCGCTGTATCGTATGTTACGTATTTTGCCTCATTGCGTCCCTGCGGATGATTTCATACAGTTTGGCCGGCTTTGTCAAACGCGATTTCGATAATGCGCTAACGGCACGGCCAGGGTGGGGAAAAAGCATGGTTTCGAGCATTGCCGAACTGATCTCCGACCGCATCGGCACCATGCCGGCCGGCGAGCGGCGCGCAGCGCAAGCGCTGATCGCCAGCTATCCGCTGATCGGGCTGAAGACGGTCGCCGAATTCTCGGCTACGGCCGGCGTATCATCGCCGACGATCCTGCGTTTCGTCGCCCGGCTCGGCTTTCAGAACTATCCGGAATTCCAGTCGGCGCTGCAAGACGAACTGGCGGCGCAATTGCAGTCGCCGGCGTCACGGACACTCAATTCCCCGTCGCCGGGCAGCAGCGCCGTGTCGCCGATGCTGGAGGCGACGCTCGACAATATGCGCGAGACATTCCGGCATCTCTCTGACAAGCAGCTTGCCGACATCGTCGCCAAGCTGGCCGACCGGCGCGGCAAGACATTCCTGATCGGTGGCCGCTTCACCGACCCGCTGGCGCGCTACATGGCGGCCCACCTTGCTATCATCAAACCCAACGTCTTCCATCTCGCCGGCCAGGAAAGCGTCTGGCGCGACCGGCTGATCGACATGGGCAAGCGCGACGTGCTGGTGATCTTCGACATCAGGCGCTACCAGGATAGCCTGGTCCGTTTCGCCGAGACCGCCAACCAGCGCGGCGTGCAGATCGTGCTGTTTACCGACCAGTGGCTGTCGCCGATCGCCCGCTTCGCCCGCCACGTCATTGCCGGGCGCACCGCCGTGCCTTCGGCCTGGGACTCATCCGCCGCACTTTTCGTCGTTGCCGAAGCGCTGATCGGCGCGGTCACAAGGCAGCTCGAAGCCGACGGCGCCAAACGCATCCGCGAACTGGAAAGCCTGCGGTAGAGCCCCTCCGGAAAGGGACGCATTTCGCTTCGGTCTAGTCCACTAAAAAACTGATCATCTGCAGAATCAGGATCAGCAAAAAGACGCCAAATACAGTCGCAAAAACCGCTGCCAGCAGGACGGTGCGTTGCTTCTTACCCATGGCTTTCCCCCCGAAAGCATAGTCCCCGTCCACGAATACGAATGTCAGTCCCGCCCCACTGCTCGGCCACCTCCCAACTCCTCAAGACCCGCCTGCGGCTGGGGCGGAGGAGTAACGACGACTGGTTCACGCACGAAATGAACAGCTTACCAAGGTGCTCGCTAACGGGCACGGCCGCATCATTCATCCGACCCATGTCACGGCCGAATGACCACCTTGCATTTCGGGCTTAACCATTCAGCCGCTAAGCGTGCCCCACCCCAGCTACTTTACCCATGGCAAGCATGATCGAAGTTCGGCTAGCCTTGTCGACGTGAAGCCGCTTCCTTGAACCAAAGCGCGGTGAACTGCACGGAGGGTACGATGAGCTATCTGGACGAGCTGTTCTCAGTCGCCGGCAAGACGGCGCTGGTCACCGGCGCCGCGACCGGCATCGGCCGCATGGCGGCGACCGCTCTGGTCATGGCCGGCGCCTCGGTGATGATCGCCTCGCGCAAGAGCGAGGATTGCGTCAGGGTAGCGGGCGAGTTGAACGGCCTTGGCGCATCCGGCCGGGCGGAAGGTTTTGCCGGCGACGTCTCCAGCGAGGCCGGCATTGCGGCGCTTGTGGCCGAGGTCAGGGCGCGGACCGAGCGGCTGCATATTCTGGTCAACAATGCCGGCATCTCCTGGGGCGCGCCGCTGGAAAGCTTTCCCTACCATGCCTGGGCCAAGGTGTTCGGCGTCAACGTCACCGCGGTCTTCCACCTGACGCGCGAATTGCTGCCTCTGCTCGAGGCCGCCGCCAGCGATGCCGACCCGACCCGGGTGATCAACCTCGGATCGGTGATGGGCACGCAGCCTTTGGCCGAAGATGCCTACTCCTACTCGGCCTCGAAGGCCGCGGTTCACCACCTGACGCGCATCCTGGCAATCGAGTTCGCCGCCCGCCGCATCACCGTCAACGCCTTTGCGCCTGGCCCTTTCCAGAGCCGGATGACCGCCTTCGCCACCGGCACCGAGGACCAGGCAAGACATATCGGCAACCACGTTCCGATCGGCCGCATCGGCGCACCGGATGACATTGCCGGCGCAACGCTCTATTTGTGCAGCCGGGCCGGCAGCTATGTCACCGGCGCCATCCTGCCGATCGATGGCGGGCAGTCGGTGCAACACGGGCTGACATTGTTCAAGGAATGAGACGCACGCCATCCGGCGAGTGAAATGCCGGGGGTGAAGATGGAGGACATCAGCGTGGAACCGATCAGTCTCGATGTGCTTCTGGCCAACGTCGGCAAGGAAGTCGGCGTGTCGCCATGGCGGGTCGTCACCCAGCGCATGATCGACCAGTTCGCCGATGCCACCGACGACCATCAGTTCATCCATTGCGATCCGGAACGCGCCAGCCGCGAAACGCCGTTCGGCGGCACCATCGCGCATGGCTTCCTGTCGCTTTCGCTGTTGTCGGCGATGACCTTCGAAACCATGCCGCCGCTGGAAAACAGCAAGATGGGCGTCAATCACGGCTTCGATTCGCTGCGCTTCCTGGCGCCGGTGAAGACCGGCTCGCGCATCCGCACCCGTTTCGTGCTGGCCGACGTCAAGGTCAGGCCGTCGGGGTGGGTGCAGACGGCGCACGACGTGACGATCGAGATCGAGGGCTCGAAAAAACCGGCGCTGACCGCGCGCTGGCTGACGCTGACCCTGATCGAACGCCAGCCGGAAGCGGTCTGACTCTCGTCAGGCGGAGAAGCCCAAATCTATCTGTGCCAAATCTATTTAGCTTCGGCCGCGACGTACTTCATGTGGCGGCTGACCTGCAGCGCAATGTAGACGACCAGTGAACAACCGATTGGGAACACGATCTCGTTGAGGCCGGTTGCGATCGCCTGTGGCATTGCGAGAGCAGCGTCATTTGCCGCGGCCGTCTCGATGGTCAGCACCGTGGTGCCGCCGCCGAATACCGCGCCTATCAGGGCGCCTGCCAGCGCGAAATGGAGCGGACGCGGTTCTTCCTTCGATGCCAGCGACGCCAGTGCCCAGCCGAGCAGCCCGTATTCGATCGCCCGCAGCACACCGAGCGTCGTGAGCGACAGGATGGCCGGCTTTGCCGCCGCGTCCAGCGCGCTGACCATAACCTTTTGCGTCCCTTTGGCGATGCCCATCGCCAGTGGCTCCGAAATCGCACCGATCAGGCCACCGAGCGAGCCTCGCACCTTGGTGAGCGCCGTGCCGAGGCTGACGCCGGCGCAGACGAAGAACGACTAGGTCACGCCTTGCGCCAGTTCGATCAGAAACTGCGTCGTCGCGGGGTTGGCACCTGCCGCAAATCTGACGGTCAGAATGAGAGCTTCCATGGCGAAGCCGAGCGCGATCGCCAGCCATGCGACAGTCAAGCTTCTGCTTCGTGCCACCCTTGCCCGACGCCGTACAGCGTATATATGCTGCATCCAGCCATCAGTCATAAGGCAGTAGAAAGTTGCAGCTAAGCGTCCAGGAGCGCCGCGAAAAACAAAAGGCTGAACTGCGTTCCGAACTTGTCGACGCCGCGCACAAGCTTGTCCAGGAAGAAGGCTATGACGGCCTCACCATCCGCAAGCTCGCCAAGCGCGTTGGCTATGCGCCGATGTCGGTCTATTCCTATTTCGCCGACAAGCAGGACATCCTGTTCGCGCTGGCCGAGGATGCCTTCGAGACCTTGGCCAGGCGCATCGCAAATCATACGGCCGACGACCCGATCGAGGCGCTCAAGGCGGTGCTTGTCGAATACGCCGCCTTTGGACTGGAAAATCCCAACGAATACCGCACCGTCTTCATGACCGAAAAAGTCAGGCCGCCAGCCGGAAAGACCTTCGCCGAAATGGAGAGCGGCAACCCGGCGATGAAAGTGCTGATCGCGAGGGTCGAAGCCTGCGTTGCCGCCGGCAGGCTCAAAGGCGATCCACGCGCCATCGCCACCATGCTGTGGGCGGTCGGCCACGGCGCCATCTCGCTGCTGATCACCTTCCCGTTCTACCCGTTCGGCGACCAGACGACGTTCATCACACGGATCGGCGACATCATGCTCGAAGCCATCGCCGCGCATGAGATTGCGCCGCTCACGCCGCCGGTCAACTGCTGAAGAGCGGCGCTCCTCCCGATCTGCAGGATCTTCTCCGAACGATCCGCGCCCCGGCGCCGAGCGTTCTGCAATTCCTGCGCTCAATTTCTCCGTACATGTACGATTTTGCTTGAACTCCATAAGTCTTGGGCGTATCTGTACGCAATGCCGTACATGTACGAATCCAATAACTGGAAACCGGAGACCGACGATGAAGAAGGCAATCCTCACGCTCGCCGCCCTGCTGGCGCTCTCTGGCGCCGCATTTGCCGGCAGCAATCAGTCAGGCAAGCAAGAAGTGACCTGCATCGATACCAAGACCGGTGCGAAGCTTGATTGCGCGCCGACCGGATCGCTTGAAAAGGCGGACGCCGCGGCCCACAAGGCCGGCAGCAAGGGCCCGAGGCTCGGCATCGGCATCGACCCGTGGATCGTGCCAAGCAGCTTCTGAGCCGATCGGGCGACAATACGCGGTGAGGAAACGAAAGGGCGGCAGCAATTTCCGGCCGCCCATCGTGCCGGCCTCAGCCCTGCTTTTTGTCACCCCGCGCAGATCACTTCTTGCGCTTCTGTCCCACCACGCTTTTGGGCTTGCCGGGTCTTGCCGGTGCGCCGGGAATGGCCGTTCCGGTGATCGACACCGGATCGCTGGCCGGGAATGTATCCTCGAGGCCTTCCTCGAGTTCCTCTTCGATATCCGTCCCAGTGCGCTGCTCGTCTTCGAAAGAGCGCACGGCCGGCGTCTTGACCGGCGACTTCGGCGCGGAGTTCGGCGGCATTTGCATTCTCCCTCGGCTCGCTGTCGCAGAACGGTCGGGCGCGGCGAACATGCCTATGCTGCCGCGTCGCGCGCTGCCTCCGACAGAAAAGTAAAGACATAATCGGAAAAGGAACGCCAGCATTCGACGCGGAACGCGTCGACCGCCGTGCGCAACAGCACGATTTCGACCTTGCCGAGAATGGTACGCGACGCCGCCCCGACCGGAAAGGCGTCGAGCGACAGATCCTGCGGGCAGCCGGCATTGATCGTCGCCGCGGCAGCCGGACCGGTAACCGATATGGCGACGTTGCGGTGCGAGATGCCGACCGCCGAATGCAGTACGGAAATGCTGGCGCAGTCGGCGAGCGGATCTTTTCCGCTCTCGTCGATGACCAGCCATTCGTCCGGCCCGAGCCACAAGGCCGTGCGTCCGGCCTTTGCCGCCGAGGTTTTCGGCCTTTGCGGCAGGACGACGCCGAGCGCTTTCGAAAGAGCCGCAATCGAGGCTTCCGGCGCGCGCAGCGATATGCGCTCGGCCGGCGGCAGCACGGCAAGTGTAACGCCGGCGGCGGAAAGCGACTGGCCGGCGAGAGCCGGACGGCGTTCGACTGAGGGTCCGGCGGCGTCGGTTTTCAAAGCGGCCTTAGCCATTGAGGCGCTCCCCCTTCTCGTCGAAGAACACCATGCCGGTGACCTCCACCTCGATCACCCCGTTCGGCATCGGCACATAGAGCGTCTCGCCCGTGTGATCGCGGCCGCCGGCGACCAGCCCCAGCGCGATCGAGCGGCCGCAATTTTGCGACCAATAGCTCGAGGTGACATGGCCAATCTTCATCGGGATTGCCTGCTTCGGGTCCGCGACGATCTGCGCGCCCTCCTCCAGCACCACCTTGGGATCCCTGGTCTTCAGGCCGACAAGCTGCTTGCGGCCCTTGGCGACCAGATCCGGCCGCGCCATGCCGCGAATGCCGACGAAGTCGGTCTTCTTCTTGCCGACCGCCCAGTCGAGCCCGGCGTCGTCCGGCGTCACCGTGCCGTCGGTATCCTGGCCGACGATGATGTAGCCCTTTTCAGCGCGCAGCACATGCATGGACTCGGTGCCGTAGGCACAGGCTCCGTGCTTCTGGCCCTCGGCCCATAGCGCTTCCCAGACCGCCTCGCCATAATCGGCCGGCACGTTGACCTCGAAGCCGCGCTCACCGCTGAACGACATGCGAAACAGCCTTGTCGGCACGCCGCAGATCCGGCCTTCGCGCACCGACATGTGCGGCAGCGCCTCATCCGACATGTCGATGCCCTCGACCAGCGGCGCAATGATGTCGCGAGACTTGGGTCCCTGCACGGCAATCACCGCCCACTGCTCGGTGATCGAGGTCAGCCAGACGTGGAGATGCGGGAACTCGGTCTGGAGATAGTCTTCCATATGGTTCATGACGCGCGGCGCGCCGCCGGTCGTCGTCGTCACATGGAAACGGTCGGGTGCAAGCCTGCCGACGACACCGTCGTCATAGATGAAGCCGTCCTCGCGCAGCATGATGCCGTAACGGCAGCGGCCGGGCTCGAGCTTCTCCCATGGATTGGTGTAGAGCAGTTCCATGAATTTGGCCGCATCCGGCCCGACCACCTCGATCTTGCCCAGCGTCGAGGCGTCGAACAGGCCGGCTGTCTTGCGCACCGTGACGCACTCACGATCGACGGCGGCATGTATGTCCTCGCCCGGCTTCGGGAAATACCAGGCGCGCTTCCATTGGCCGACATCCTCGAATACAGCGCCCTGGCGCTCGGCCCAGGGATGGATCGCCGTCTTGCGGGTCGGGTCGAACAGCGGACCTCGCGCGTGCCCGACGATCGAGCCGAATGTCACCGGCGTATAGGGCGCGCGGAACGTCGTCAGCCCGACCTGCGGGATCGGCTTGCCCAACGTCTCGGCGGCAATCGCCAGGCCGTGCATGTTGGAGGTCTTGCCCTGGTCGGTCGCCATGCCATTGGTGGTGAAGCGCTTGACGTGCTCGATCGAGCGCATGCCCTCATGCACTGCCTGGCGGATGTCCTTGGCGGTGACGTCGTTCTGGAAGTCGACAAAGGCCTTGACCGTCGTATCCGATCCGGCACCGGGTGCTGCACCCAGCATGCCGCGCGACCAGCTCTCGCCGGCGTCGACCTTCGGCTTGGTGCCCTTGGCCGGTCTGCTGCCGGCGTCCTTGGCCGCCTTGGCGCCCGCTGCATAGGCCTCGTCGATCGTCGCCGACAGCCCGTCGGTACCGTTGCAGGCGCCGACCGAGACGCAGTCCTGCGCATAAATTCCGGGCACGAAGCGCTTGGTCTCGTCATTGAAGGCGACCTTGCCGCGCGATTGCGAGAACAGATGCACCGATGGCGTCCAGCCGGCCGACATCAGAATCGCGTCAACCGGGATGGTGCGCTCGCCGCCGCCATTCTTCGGCTGCACAGTCATCGACGACACCCGCAATTTGCCGCCGGCGCGGATCACCGCGCGGCCGAAATTGACCTCGATGCCGAGCGCCCTCGCCTCGTCGATCGCCGGCCCGGTCGGGTTGTCGCGCAGGTCGACGATCGCCGCTATGTTGATGCCGGCCTTTTTCAGGTCGATCGCCGCCGCATAGGCGGAATCGTTCGCCGTATAGACGCCGACATTCCTGCCGACGGCGACGCCGTAATGGTTGAGATAGGTGCGCGCCGCCGACGCCAGCATGATGCCCGGCCGGTCGTTGTCGGCAAACACCATGTGGCGCTCGATGGCGCCGGTCGCCAGCACCACGCGTTTGGCGCGAATCTGCCACAGCCGCTCGCGCGGCAGGTCGCGGCCGGGGTTCTGCAGATGGTCGCTGACGCGCTCGACCAGGCCGACGAAATTCTGCGCGTAATAGCCGAAGGCCGTGGTACGCGGCAGCACGCGGACATTGTCCATCGCGCTCAACTTGGCGAGAGCCGATTGCGCCCAGGCAAAACCGTCCTGGCCGTCGATCCGGGCACCGCTCTCGAAGCGCAGACTGCCGCCGAAT
The DNA here is from genome assembly GCF_040323975.1 of Mesorhizobium sp. M0019. Taxonomy (NCBI): domain Bacteria; kingdom Pseudomonadati; phylum Pseudomonadota; class Alphaproteobacteria; order Hyphomicrobiales; family Phyllobacteriaceae; genus Mesorhizobium; species Mesorhizobium sp. M0019. Next base: position 108,886 of record NZ_JAMYVK010000008.1, read on the forward strand.
TCCGCCTGCTCGTCGGCAAGGATAACGCGCGCGCCGGTCTCGGCCGCGGCCAATGCCGCGGCGATGCCCGCGGCACCGCCGCCAAGCACCAGCACCTCGCAATGGGCGAAGCGCGCCGAATAGTGGTCGGGATCCGGCTGGTCAGGAGCGACGCCGAGACCGGCGGCGGCGCGGATCTTGGGCTCGTAGAGGTTTTTCCACGCGGCCTTCGGCCACATGAAGGTCTTGTAGTAGAAGCCGGCCGAAAGCATCGGCGAGGCAATACTGCTGACGGCACCGATGTCGAAAGCGAGCGACGGCCAGCGGTTCTGCGACTGTGCGGTCAATCCGTCATAGAGTTCCTGCACCGGGGCACGCACGTTCGGCGTCTTGCGTGCCGCGTCGCGCTTGATCTCGACCAGCGCGTTCGGCTCTTCGGCGCCGGCCGACAGAAAACCGCGCGGCCGGTGGTACTTGAACGAGCGGCCGACGAGATGGACGCCGTTTGCAAGCAGCGCCGAGGCCAACGTATCGCCCTCGATGCCGGTATAGGGGCGGCCGTCGAAGCTGAAGCCAGCTATCTTTGCCTGTTTGAGCCGCCCGGCGCCGGCAATGCGGAACGTGGCGCTCATTTGGCGGCTCCCGGCAGCTTGGTGGGCTTCGGTTCGCCGGCCTTGTAAGTCATCAGGAACCTGTCGCTGACGGTGTCGCGCACGGCATTGAAGAACCGCGCACAGCCATGCATGTGCCGCCAGCGCTCATAGATGATCCCCTTGGGATTGGAGCGGATGAAAAAGAACTTTTCAAAATCGTCGTCGCTCTCGCCGGCGATGTTTGGGGATCGCGCGATATGCGCCTCGCCGGCGTTGCGGAATTCGAGCTCCGGACGCTCTTCCTCGCAATAGGGGCAGCGGATGAGAAGCATGGTTGGTCCTACAGTTCGCCGTGGCCGACGCGAGCGCCGGCAGGTTGGTCGCAAAGCCTCTGGCCCATCGTCACGAAGGGCGCCACCAGCCGGATGCGCTCCTCGATGCTGGCTACCGGGCGGAAAAGGTCGCGATACGCCATATTGCCGACCGAAAGCGTCATCGGTTCGGTCGTCACGATGACGTAGCGCCGCTCGAATTTTTCGCCTTCCTCGAGATCGGCTGGCCGGTTCTCCATAAAGGTGACCACTCTCTGACCGGCGCTCCAGGCGCAGGCGAGTACACCCTCGTCGACGGAAAACGGCCAATCCGCTTCATTGCCGGCGCGGCTGATGGGCTGCAGGCGCACCTCCTCTGGCGTGGGGATATGGAACAGGCCTTGCTCGCCGGCGAGCATCAGCGGCATGGCGACGGCCATCTCGGTCATCATCAGTGCGCCACCGCCGCCGCCGCCGCCTCGTCGATGAGGCGGCCGGTGCGGAAGCGCTCGATGGTGAAGGGCGCGTTGATCGGGTGCGGATCGTCCCTGGCGATCGTATGGGCAAAGACATGGCCCGAACCCGGCGTCGCCTTGAAGCCGCCTGTGCCCCAGCCGCAATTGACATAGAGGCCGGGCACCGGCGTCTTGGCCAGGATCGGCGAACGGTCCGGCGTCACATCGACGATGCCGCCCCATGAGCGCAGCATCTTCATGCGCGTGAAGATCGGGAACATCTCGCAGATGGCGTCCAGCGTATGCTGCAAAATGTGCAGCCCGCCGGTCTGCGAATAGGAGACATACTGGTCGGTGCCGGCGCCGATGACGAGCTCGCCCTTGTCGGATTGCGAGATATAGGCATGCACGGTGTTCGACATCACCACGCAAGGCACCACCGGCTTGACCGGCTCCGACACCAGCGCCTGCAGCGGATAGCTTTCCAGCGGCATGCGCACGCCGGCCATGTTCATGATCACCGATGAGTGCCCGGCGGCAACCACGCCGACCTTCCTGGCGCCGATGAAGCCGCGCGTCGTCTCGACGCCGGTGACCGCGCCGTTCGGCGCCCGTTTGACGCCGGTGACCTCGCAATTCTGGATGATGTGGACGCCGCGCGCCGAGGCGCCGCGCGCATAGCCCCAGGCAACCGCATCGTGACGCGCCGTGCCGCCGCGGCGCTGCAGGGAGGCGCCCATCACCGGATAGCGCGCACCGGGCGAAATGTTGAGCGGCGGGCAGAATTCCTTGGCCTGCTCCGGCGTCAGCCATTCATTGTCGATGCCGTTCAGCCGGTTGGCATGGACGTGGCGTTTCAGCACCTGGATGTCGTGGATGTTGTGGGCGAGCATCATGACGCCGCGCGGCGAATACATGACGTTGTAGTTGAGCTCCTGGCTGAGCCCGTCCCACAGCTTCAGCGCATGGTCGTAGATGCCGGCGCTCTCGTCGTAGAGATAGTTCGAGCGGATGATGGTGGTGTTGCGCCCGGTATTGCCGCCGCCGAGCCAGCCTTTTTCCAATACCGCAACATTGGTGATGCCGTGCACGGTGGCGAGATAATAGGCGGTGGCCAGGCCGTGGCCGCCGGCGCCGACGATGATGACGTCGTACTCCTTCTTCGGCTCCGGCGAGGACCACTGTTCCTCCCAACCCTTATGGCCGCGCATGGCCTCGCGGGCGATGGCGAATACCGAGTATTTCTTCAACGTCGCAGGCCTCGCAAATGGCGGCCGGGCAGATCAGCCAGCCCCGGCGCGCGAGCTTGTATCACTAGCGAAACCGTGCTGCCAGCCTTGCACTGTTTGCGACGGCGCTTGCCGTTTTGCGCCGTGGCGAAAAAGCCGCATCCGGGCAGGTTGATGCAATTGCCTTCCACCGCTATCCGTCGCCTGACGATCGGAGGATTATGGCGGTGGGTAACGTCTGGTGGAATCTGACATTGCGCTTCTTGCTGGAGCTCGCCGCTTTGCTCGGCCTCGGCATGGCGGGCTGGAGCCTCTCAGCGGGCATGTGGCGCTGGATCCTTGCCGTGGCATTGCCGTTCGTTGCCGCCGCGCTCTGGGGAATCTTCGCGGTGCCGAACGATCCGAGCCGCTCGGGGCGGGCGCCGGTTCCGGTGCCGGGCGGTTTGCGGCTGGTGCTCGAACTCGTCATCCTGTTCGGCGGCGCTGCCGGATTCCACCTGGCCGGTTACACGACAGCCGGCATAGCCGTCGCCATGCTGATCGCCGTCAGCTACGCATTTTCGCTCGATCGGCTCGGCTGGCTACTTAGGCAATAGTCGCCTTGCCCCTGTTTGCGACGGCGCTTGCCGGTTTGCGCCGTGCTTTCAACGGTCGCTGTTCTGAGCTCCGCCTTTTGACGGGTCAGCCGGAGCACGCTTCAGGATGGACGGCCCAATCGCATAGGTCGCCCGCAAATAACCTTTGCGGCAATCGGCAGCGATTTGACGAATTTCCGCATCGTCCGACTGCTCCGCCATGGCCACGAAGCGCTCGACGATCACCTCGCGCGGCCTGATAGCCACTGCCGCAGCAAAGCGCCGCAACACCGCATCCGGATTCGCGAGCAACCGTGGCAGGTCCTTGGCACTCGGCATGATATAGTGACCATAAGCATTGACCAGTGTCGTGAAAGCCGAGTCCGGGCGAAGCGCGGCAGCATTTTCCACCGCAAGCCTTAGCTGCCAGCGCTCTGCAAAGCAGATGAACTGGACGACTCTCCACCGAACGCCGGCATGTCCGTCATCCAGCCGCAGCATCACGCGGCCGAGGATGGCGCCGTCCGCAGGGGTCGTGCACCCTAGAAGCGCCTCGATCGCGTCGAACCGGATGCCCGAAGATTCGCTGTCGAGCAGATCGGCGATCTCCGCGACGACGCAATTCATCTTGTAGCTAATTTTGGAACCGGCTTCCGCCGTCAAAAAGACGGCGGCGGGCTGTGTATGAAGGTTGCCGGACGTCAGCAGCGGCCGGAGGTTTTCTAACGGAAAGCCTTTGCCAAATGCCGATTGAAGAGCGAACGTCAACTCGCTGTCGCCCTCGAAGCCGGGGGCCAACAACTTGCTCATTATGTCTTGGGGGTCATTGGAATGGGTGGCGCGTCCACCCGCGAGTTTTGGATGACGGTCCGTAGCCTGGTGGCAAGCGGACGTCAAGAAGCGCTGTCGAGGGCAGCGCGTGTATCGGGTGGTTCACGCCGCCCCGATTTGCGACCAAGCATCCCGATTGCCGGCCAGAGCCGGCGCGAAAAAAGGATGCAGAAAAAATGCTCGCACTTGCCAACAAAGTTGCCATCGTCACCGGCGCCAGTTCCGGCATCGGCCGCGCCACGGCAAAGCTCTTTGCCGAGCAAGGCGCCAGGCTCGTCGTCGCCGCCCGCCGCCAGGCGGAACTCGATGCGCTGGTTGCCGAAATCGAAGACGCCGACGGCACGGCCGTCGCCCTTGCCGGCGATGTCCGTGACGAAGCCTACGCAAAAGCCCTGGTCGACCTGGCGGTCGAGAAATTCGGCGGGCTCGACATCGCCTTCAACAATGCCGGCTCGGTCGGTAGGATGGGGCCGGTTTCGGAGCTGTCGCTGGAGGGCTGGCGCGAGACGCTCGATACCAATCTGACCAGCGCCTTTCTCGGCGCGAAATACCAGGTGCCGGCGATGGTCGAACGCGGCGGCGGCTCGTTGATCTTCACCTCCACCTTCGTCGGCTACACGGTCGGCATGCCCGGCATGACCAGCTATGCCGCGAGCAAGGCCGGACTGATCGGATTGACGCAGGTGCTGGCCGCCGAATTTGGCGCCAAGGGGATTCGAGTCAACGCGCTGCTGCCGGGCGGCACCGACACGCCTTCGGCGACATTCAAGACACCTGAATCGCGGGCCTTCGTCGAAAACCTGCATGCCTTGAAGCGCGTCGCCGAGCCTGACGAGATCGCCCGCTCGGCGCTTTACCTGGCTTCCGATGCATCGAGCTTCACCACCGGCACGGCACTGTTCGCCGACGGCGGTGTCTCGATCACCCGGACGTGAAGCGTTTCGCGGTTGGCGTGGGCCCGCCAGCCGCAATGCCGGAAAAACCGGTCTTGCTTTTTCCGGCGATTTGACGATTCCGTCTTCGCCTCGAAAACGGGTTGGAAACATGCTGCTGATCAGGACCTATATCGCTGCAAGCGCAATCGAAGGCGTCGGCGTGTTCGCCGCCGAGCCGATCCGGAAAGGGGCGCAGATCTGGCGGCTCGATCCGGACTTCGACCGGCTGATCCCGATGGAAAGATACGAGACGGCGCCGCCGCACCTCAAGGAATTGCTCGACAGATATGCCTATCCCAGTCCGGACCGGCCGGGCTTCATGGTCTATGAGGTCGACAATGGCCGCTTCATGAACCACGCCGACAAGCCGAACACCGACTTTTCGCAATATGGCGGGGCCACCGCAACCCGCGACATCGCCGCCGGCGAGGAGATAACCTGCGACTACGGCGAGTTCTTCGAGGGTTTCGAGCAGCTCCACCTGGCCACCGCGTAGCGGCGCCTATCTGGCCCGAGGCGAATTTTGTTCTTGCTTTGTGCCGGCAGCTATGCTACTAAACTCGATATGGTGCTGATTCACACCAACGACCCCCGCCGAGGCGGGTTTTTCGTTTCGGGATCGGCACCGCCTCTCAATCGGCTGTGGACAGCGCCCCTTGATTCTGCTATCAGCCGCCCCAATTCGTGGTGTAACGCGCCGCGGAGGCTTGCGGCTATGGCCGCTTGCCTGTTGATTTCAAACCCGAAAGACAGGATTGCACGTGCAGGTACTCGTCCGCGACAACAATGTTGATCAGGCGCTTCGCGCGCTCAAGAAAAAGATGCAGCGCGAAGGCATCTTCCGCGAAATGAAGATGCGCGGACATTACGAGAAGCCCTCCGAGAAGCGCGCCCGTGAAAAGGCGGAAGCCGTGCGCCGCGCCCGCAAGCTGGCCCGTAAGCGCGCCCAGCGCGAAGGCCTGCTGCCGATGACGCCGCGTCCGGTTGCGGCCGGTGCTGCCGGTGCCGGTGCTCCGCGTCCGCCGCGGTTCTGACGTCAATTTTTCGTCCTTTTCCAAGGATATCCAAGGTGGCGCGATGCGGAATCGCCGCCACCTTTTTGTTGTGAGTTCGACCCGGTCCGGGAGGACCGGTTGGGAGAGATGCCGGTTCGGAGGGGGAACGGACCAGACGGCGCAGTAAGGACAGGGCAGACATGGACGCAATCACCGTAGAGCGCAGAACCGCGTGGCGCGGCCTCGCCCTGACGGCAGCCCTGCTTTCCGGGATGGCGCTTGCCAGCTGCCAGAGCGTTCCGACCGGCGAGTTCAACAACATCGACAAGGCGCAAGCCTCGAGCGAGAACATCTCCTCGCTGTCGGCGGTGATCCAGCGCAACCCCCAGGATCCGGAAGCCTACAATGTGCGCGGCTCGGCCTATGGCCGCGGCGGCCAGTACCAGGCGGCGCTGAAGGACTTCAACACCGCCATCCAGCTCAATCCGAATTTTTACCAGGCCTATTCGAACCGGGCGCTCATCCAGCGCTTCCTCGGCGATCAGGCCAGCGCGCTCGCCGACTACAACCGCTCGATCCAGATCAATTCCAACTATGACGCCGCCTATATCGGCCGCGGCAATCTCTACCGCAGGGCGGGCCGGGTCCAGGAAGCCTTCAACGATTTCCAGAAGGCCATCCAGCTCGACACGACCGATGCGCGCGCCTATCACAATCGCGGCCTGATCTACCAGAGTCAGGGCCAGCACGCCTTTGCCATCGAGGATTTCTCGACCGCCATTTCGCTGGCGCCGGATGCCTCCGAGCCTTACAATGGGCGCGGCCTCTCCTACCTTGCCATGAACGACGAGGACAATGCCTTCGCCGACTTCAACATGGCCATCAAGCTCGACGGCAAGAATGCCGAGGCCTGGTCCAACCAGGCGTTGATCTACGAGCGGCGCGGCGACAAGGTCAGGGCCGCGAAATCCTACCGCGAAGCCGTGCACCTCAATCCGACCTACCAGCCGGCCAAGGACGGCCTGGCCCGCACCAGTGCCGGCTCAGCGGCCGGTTAATCGGGCCTCCGTTTCCGCACTCCGACAACCCTGCGTTTAGCTTCGCCTTGCTGGCGCCAAGTTTTCGGCGGAACGCTCGGCGTGCTCAGCCGTTTGTACAAGGCAATTTCGAAAGGACCCTGCCATGATCAAGAAACTCGCTTGTGCCGCTGCTCTCGCCACGACCGTCGTTGCCGCTCCCGCCAGCGCCAGCAAGCTCCAGCTCGGCGTGCTCGACTGCACCATCGACGGCGGCACAGCCTATCTCGTCACCTCCAACAAGGGTGTTTCCTGTGTCTTTCGTCCGCATCGTGGCGGCCCCTCCGAAGTCTATACCGGGGTGATTTCCAAGCTCGGCGTCGATGTCGGCCGGACGCATCAGGGCCAGCTGGTATGGGCGGTTCTGGCGGCGACCCGCAACCACGATGAAGGCGACCTTGCCGGCAGCTATTATGGCGTGAACGCCGAGGCCAGCGTGGTCACCGGTGGCGGCGCCAATCTCCTGGTCGGCGGCCTCGACAGCGCCTTTTCGCTGCAGCCGCTCAGTGTCCAGGCACAGACCGGCGTCAACCTGGCGGTCGCCGTCACTTCGCTGGACCTGATCCATTCGTTCAAATAGCGGCCTCTGGCAAATACGGCCCGTGGCCTTTCATCATGCGCCGGGATAGGACGGTTCCGCGCCGCGTAGTCGCCGGCGCGTGGCAGCCTTTTGATTGGGCGCCATGCGGCTTCGAAATTGACCGATGATCGCGCGGTGGCGCCAAACTCATTCTGCGCGCAGCGCTTCGATCGGCTGTAGGCTTGCGGCCTTGCGGGCGGGATAGTAGCCGAAAAAGACGCCTACAGCCGCGGCAAAGCCGATAGCCAGCAGGACGGCGCTGAGATCGATGATCACCGGCCATTGAGCGATAGACCCAACGGCGATTGCAGCAACAATCCCAATACCAGCACCTAGAATACCCCCGAGCAGGGCAAGCGTTGCTGCCTCAACGAGAAACTGGGCAAGGATATCTCGCCGTCGCGCGCCCACCGCAAGCCGCAGTCCGATCTCGCGGACCCGCTCCGTCACCGTCGCCAGCATGATGTTCATGATGCCGATCCCGCCCACGACCAGCGAAATTGAGGCCACCGCCGAAAGCAGCAGCGACACCACGCGTGTGGTCGAACCTTCGGCATTCGCAGCTTCGGCGAGGTTGCTCACCATGAAGCTGTCTTCCTGACCCGTCCGCAACCGGTGACGCTGCCACAGGAGTTGGCGGATCGCTGCCATCGTGTCCTCGGCCGAGGTCCAATCGGCGAACTTGACGGTGATGTTGTGTACGAAGGTCGGATTGGCACGGCTCGTGCCAATGAACTGACGTCGCGCCGTCCTCAGCGGCACAAGTGCCACATCGTCCTGATCATCGCCCCACACGCTCTGGCCCTTCCGCTCCAGCAGTCCGATCACCGTGAACGGCACGTCGCGGATGCGGATCGCGGCGCCCAGCGGATCGGCTTTTCCGAACAACTTCTCCCGCATCGTCGTTCCGAGGAGCACCACGTTGGCGACGCGGTTGTTGTCCTCCGGGGTCATCTCCTGCCCGGCAATAACCCTCCACTCGCGCGCTGAGAAATATTCCGGCGTCACGCCGCGAAGCACGCCTTGCCAATTGGCGGAGCCGATCGTGAACTGCTCGCGGGCGTAGAGGAGTGGCGCCGCCACCACGACGCCGGGGATTTCCATTCCGATCGCCGCCGCGTCCTCTTCACTCAGCCGCGGCGCGCCACCGGCCCCAAGCCGGACGCTGCCCATCTTCGCACTGCCCGGACTGACGCTGATGAGATTGGCGCCGAGGCTGCGGATCTGCGCGGTGATCCGTTCGCGCGCACCAACCCCGATCGCGATCATCACAACGACAGCGGCCACACCGATGATGATGCCCAACATGGTGAGCGCGCTGCGCATATGATGGGAGCGTAATGATCGCAGGGCGGTTCTTGTGCTACCGGACATTGTTGTACGCCAGCGCTAGACGGCGAGTGTCATCCAAAGGTCGGACCTGCTGTATGACAGGGGTGTCTGACAGAACCCGGCCGTCTCGAAAGGCTACAATGCGATCCGTATGGGCAGCTATCTCAGCCTCATGGGTGACCAGCACAATCGTCAGGCCCTCTCCATTGAGTCGGCGGAAAATTGCCATGATCTCCAGCCCTGTCTGGCTGTCGAGCGCACCAGTGGGTTCATCGGCCAGTAAAAGTAAAGGCTCCGTCACCAGGGCGCGGGCAATGGCAACGCGCTGCTGTTGTCCGCCCGAGAGTTCGGCAGGAGTATGTCTGGCCCGATCGGCGAGCCCTACCTTGGCCAGCATTGCCAGCGCTGCGCGCCGCCGCTCACCAGTCCACGTGCGGCGATAGACAAGCGGCAGTTCCACATTTTCTAGTGCGCTGGCCCGCGGCAGCAGATTGAACGACTGAAACACGAAACCGATGTTGCGATTGCGGATCGCAGCGAGCTCATCGTGATGGAGTCCACCGACGTCTACCCCGTTCAGCCGATAACGGCCTTCACTCGGACTGTCGAGGCAGCCCAGAATGTTCATGAAGGTAGACTTGCCCGATCCTGAAGATCCGATCACCGCGACGAATTCGCCTCGTTGAATCGTCATGCTCACCCCTTCGAGCGCCCACACCGGCTCTCCGCCAACACGGTAGCAATGGCGCAGCCGGTCGACGTCAATCAGAGCCATGAATACCTCACCACAACCGGAACTTGACCAGGACGGAAGACGCGTCATCGTCCCGACGCGGAGCAGTAGCAAGCCCCGTAATGACCTGCTGCCCCTCAGTCAGGTCGCCTGCCAGCACCTCTGTTGCACGACCGTCGGTGATTCCAAGCCGGAGCGAGACAAGCTTCGGCTCGCGGTCTGGCCCAAATACAAATACCTCGCCCGGGCTTCCCGCCTCTACGCCCGTTTTGGCAATGGCCGGCGCGGTTGATCGCGCCTCGTCCCCGGTATCACTCGGCGGCCGAAAACGCAGGGCCGCATTGGGCACTTTCAAGACCCCCTGTCGCTTGGCCATTACCACGCTCAGATTGGCGGTCATGCCGGGCAACAGCAGCTCATCGGAATTTTGCGTACCGACCACCACTATGTATGTGACGACGTTTTGAACGACCTGCGGTGCCTTGCGTATCTGTTTTACCGTGCCGGTGAAAATTCGGTCGGGATAGGCATCGGCAGTGAAAGTAACCGGCTGCCCGAGCGCAAAACGGCTAATGTCGGCTTCCACCACGGAAGCTTCCACCTGCATCTCAGTCAGGTCTTGAGCTATGGTGAACAGTATCGGGGTCTGCAGGCTAGCCGCCAGGGTCTGACCGCCACTGACGGCGCGATTGACCACTGTGCCGGTGACCGGCGCGCGTACATAGGTGCGGTCAAGATCAATTTGGGCCTGCTGAAGCACCGCTTCCTTCTGCTTCACCTGGGCAAGCGTGTTGGCGAGCTCCGCTTCTGCCATGTTGAGGGTCGCCTTGGCGGCTCGAACGACTGCCGATTGCGACAGTTCCTCGGCCTGGGCGGCAGTCGCCTGCGCCTTGGCAGAATTGTGCGCGGTATTCTCCCGCTCCCATTCTCCCACCGCGATGATCTTCTGCTTAGCCAGGGAACGTTTGCGGTTCACTTCCTGCGCCGCACCATCGAGCGCGATTTCGGCGCGTGTAGTCTGTGCGGCTGCAGAATCATATCTGGCCTCGGCGGTCTCCATCTCTGCCCTGGCCCGCTCGATCTGCGCCCGATGTACCGAAACCTGCGTTTGCGCCATCTCCCGTTCGGCAAGGGCTTGCGCTACTCTCGCTTCGTAAATCTCCGGCTCAACCCGGGCTATCACCTGGCCTTTGGTGACCTTGGAGTTGAAGTCGACATAGAGTTCCTTCACCCGACCCGAGAGCTGAGAACCGACTTCCACCATAACTAGCGCGTTCAGCGTGCCAGCCGCCTGCACCGTTGTGACGATATCGCCGCGCTCCACGGCTTGCGTGCGATAGGCGGGGGTATCGGGCCGGATGGAGGACGGCTCGAGGAGAGCTGAGAGCTGATTGAAGGCCGACAAAACCTGGCCGGAAGTCACCGATGGTGTCGGTCCCATGGAACTCCCGGGCGTTACCGCCGCGCCGAGGATTACCGTAACGAACAAAACGCTGCGCATCATGTTCTGACCACCTCTGAGCCGGAAGGGAAAGGTAGTCCCTTCCAGCTCTTTAATCTGCACTTGGCAGTGCCGCAGAGGAATTCTACGAACCTATAGAATAAACCCGTCAACAGCCAAATACATAGATGTTTATTCGAAAATTTCGGATATTACTACTTGCAGTGGCCGGGATTACCCTCGCAGGCCGTCTCGGTCTTGTTGCCAATGTTGCCTTGGCCTTCAGCCGTATCCTGCGTTGCCGTGCCGAACGCATTGCCATTCACATCCTTCGTGGTCTCATTGCACACGCAGTCCGGAACCGACCCCGTCTTTGTACAGGAGGCCACGCCAGCGGTGCCGCAGAAGTCCGTGCACTGTGTCTGCGATACGCCGGGACAGGTCTGCGCTAGCGCTCCGCCTGTTCCAAGCAACAGTGCCCCACCCATGAAAGCCGCAGCCGCGGCCACCTTTAAACCACTACATCTACATCCAATAATCATGTTTTCCTCCGATTTTGCCAGAGCTAGAGTGTGCTGCGCAGGCCATCTCTGGCACTGGTCGGCAGCATGAGGGCGCAACAAAGCCCTCGATTCGGTTCGATCGATTATGCTGTGGGGGATGCGGAAGTTATGAGGCCGCCAGCAACGGCTTTAAGCCGCCGGGCCTCCCAAGACTCTTTCGGGTGACAAGACTCTTTCGGGTGACAAGACTCTTTCGGATGAAGGGCCCTCTGCGGCGCACAGAATCGCCGCAATACTTGGCCTGCGCAAATCGGCAGCGCCCATTGTCGTGCTCCAGTACGACTGTAAGCGGGAATATTTCTTCTTGCTAATATATTAACCATATTTGCGGAAGCTGGCAACCAGTATCTGGGATATGCGTCGGTTGAGGTGCTGCTAAATCGATTGGTAGAACGGCGTGAACATCGCAATCGGCGTCAGCCAGTATCAGTTGCGCCGCAGAGCGGGTTGATCGTGGAGCCGAGATGCACGATCACCCTGGCTTCCGGCCTACATCATCATCTCAGCACACCGGAAACCGCTTGAACTCAACTGCGGTTGAGGTTTTACAAGCCGTCCCCGAAGCGCCGCGTGCCCATTTGGAGACGAAGAGCGCTCCAATATTTTAGACCAGCGTCTAGGGAAGCTCGGGGGACTGGATGACCAAAACAAGCACAAACGGGGTCGATTGGCGCGCGCTGTGGGCGAGCGGCGACCTGGCGCGCATCTGCTTCATCGGCCTCGGCATCCTGCTGCACGCCACCAACGAAACCATGGTAGCAACGGTCATGCCGGCCATGGTCGGCGAACTCGCCGGCGTGCAACTGGTCGGCTGGTCGCTGGCGATCTACGAGCTCGGCGCCATCGTTGCCGGTGCGGCCGCCGGACGGCTGGTGAGCTATGTCGCGCTGCGTACCAACATGATGGTCGCCGCAATGCTCTATGCCGCCGGCGCGCTGGTCTGCGCCACCGCGCCTTCGATGCCGCTGTTCCTCTGCGGCCGCCTGATCGAAGGGCTCGGTGGCGGCGCGCTGGTGTCGCTGGCCTTCGTCTCGGTCGAGCGGCTGTTTGCCCGCGCGATCTGGCCGCAGCTTTCGGCGTCATGTCGGCGATCTGGGGTGTCGCCGCCTTCAGCGGGCCGGTGCTCGGCGCGGTCATGACCGAATTCTCGTCCTGGCGCTGGGCCTTCGGCGTCTTTACCCTCGGCGGCACGGCCATGGCGCTGGCAAGCTTCCTCGTGCTCGATACGCCTGAAGCAACGAGGCCGCAGGCGACGGGCGGCTCGGCGCCGCCCTTCCCCTTTGCGGCACTTGGCTGCCTCGCCGTCAGCGTCGTGCTGATCGCCACCGCTGGCGTCGACATCGCCCTGCTGCGCTCGTCGCTGCTGCTCACCCTCGGCCTGATCGGCCTGGCGCTGTTCATCCATATCGATGCACTGAAGCCGCGCTCGCGCCTGTTCCCGTCGCGGCTGTTCTCATGGCGCTCGCCGGTCGGCGCGGGCATGACCATGGTCGCTGCGTTTTCGGTGGCGACCTGCTCGTTCGCGGTCTACGGACCACTGCTTCTGACCAGCCTGCACGGCATTCCGATCCTGACCACCGGCTACATCATCGCCGCCGAATCGATCGCCTGGTCGATCCTGTCGATCCTCGTCGCCAATGCGCCACCGGAGCGCGAGCGGCTGATCATCGTCGGCGGGGCGCTGATGATCGCCACGGGCGTCGCCGGTTTCGCCTATACGGTGCCGGCCGGCTCGATCCCGCTGATCCTGTTTTGTGCTTTGTTGCAAGGCGGCGGCTTCGGCATAGCCTGGCCGTTCGTCACGCGTGTCATCGTGGCATCGGCCAAGGAAGGCGAGCAGACGATCGCCTCGGCCGCTGTGCCGACCATGCAGCGCATCGGCTATGCCGTGGGTGCGGCACTGACCGGCATCGTCGCCAACGCCAGCGGCTTTTCCGAAGGCCTGAACCGCGAGGCCGCGGCGAACGTCGCCGCCTGGCTGTTCCTCGCCTTCATACCGCTCGGCATCCTGGGATGCCTCGCCGCCTTGCGGATTTCGGGGGCGACCGACACGAAGCCGGCGAAGCTGTCAATCTCCGTGGGGGAGATTGACTAGACCACGATCGGCTTCAGCCGGTCGGCGATTAGTGCCGCGAGCCGCGTCGCCACCTCGTCCTTGCTCATCTCCGGCCATTCCTCGACGCCGGCCTTTGAGACGATCCGCACCTTGTTGCGGTCGCCGCCCATCACGCCCGGAGAACCATCTTCATGCGAGACATCATTGGCGACGATAAGATCGGCACCCTTTTTTGCAAGCTTGGCCTCGGCATTCCTGACCAGATCCTGCGTCTCCGCGGCGAAACCGACCACCAGCATCGGCCGCTTTTTGTGATGTCCGACACCGGCAAGAATATCGGGATTTTCCACCATCTGCAGCGCCGGCGGCCCCTCGCCCGCCGTCTTCTTGATCTTTTCCCCGGCCGAACTTTGAGTGCGCCAGTCGGCGACAGCCGCGACGAACACCGCCGCGTCGGCCGGCAGCAACTGCTCGACGGCGTCCTTCATCTCGACGGCCGTTTCGACGTGCAGCGTGGCGACGCCGGCCGGATCGGCAATGCCGACCGGGCCGGAGACGAGACGCACGTCGGCGCCGAGCCTGGCCAGCGCCGCCGCGATGGCGTGGCCCTGCTTGCCCGACGAGCGGTTGGCGATGTAGCGCACAGGATCGATCGGTTCATGCGTCGGCCCGGAGGTGACAATGATCTTCCTGCCCGCCAGCGGCTTTGGCCGGCTGTCGAGCAGTGCCTCGATCGCGGCGACGATCTCCAGCGGCTCGGCCATGCGGCCCTCGCCCACCTCGTTGCTTTCGGCCATCTCGCCTTTCGCCGGGCCGACGAATGCGACGCCGTCCTTGCTCAGCGTCGCACGGTTGCGGCGGACCGCCGGATGCGCCCACATTTTCGGGTTCATCGCCGGCGCCATCAAAACTCGCTTGTCGGTGGCGATGAGCACGGTCGAGGCAAGGTCGTTGGCGTGGCCATTGGCGAGCTTTGCCATCAGGTCGGCGGTGGCCGGCGCCACGACCAAAAGGTCGGCCTCGCGCGACAGCCTGATATGGCCGATGTCGTGCTCGTCCTGCCGATCGAACAGTTCGGTGAAAACATGGTCGGCGGACAGCGCCCCGGCCGACAGCGTAGTGACGAACTCCTGCGCCGCCGCGGTCATCACCACCCGCACTGCCGCACCGCGCTCGCGCAGCCGGCGGATCAGGTCGAGCGCCTTGTAGGCGGCGATGCCGCCGCCGATGATCAGCAGGATGCGCTTGCCGGAGAGGATGCCTCGCGGGCTGGAGACGGCGACCACCGGCGTTGCTGGACTCTGCGAACTCGTCAGTTCGCGCAGTGTTTTCTCGATCTGGTCGATGCGACCGGCCGAACCGAACTGACCTTCGACCGCTGCGCGGATCATCACCCGCGCTTGGTCTTCCATCGACCGGCCATTCTCCGCCGCCAGTCGGCGCAGCAGGTCCTTGACCTCGTCATCAAGGTTGCGGATCGTGATGCTGGCCATCTGATTGCACCTTGCCCGGAATTGCTGAGTGCAATGATAGCAATGCAATCACTTTGCAACAAGCGCTAGAATATACGCCAGGCGATATACACCAGCGTCAGCGCGATCACCCACAGCGCCAGCCGGCCGGAGCGGGTGTGGCGCGCCTCGGCTTTGCCGATCGCGTCCGCCGTCCCCTCGTCGAAGCGCAGGCCGTTTTCGGCCATCAGGTCGATCTCACGCGACAGCCGCTCGGTACGGGCGGCGAGGTCCGGTGCCTGACGGGCCAGCGCCAGCAGCGCGTTGGCACCGTCGCGCGCATCGGCCAGCAGGGCGCGCGGGCCGAGATTGCGGGCAATCCAGCCGCTGACCACCGGCTCCGACGTCTTCCACATGTTGAAGGCCGGGTCGAGGGTGCGGGCGACGCCTTCGACAACGACCATGGTCTTCTGCAGCAGCACCAGTTCGGACCGCGTCGCCATGTCGAAGAGGTCGGTCACCTCGAACAGCAGCGTCAACAGCTTGGCCATCGAGATGGTCTCGGCCGGCTGGCCGTGGATCGGTTCGCCGATCGCCCGGATCGCCTGGGCGAAAGCCGCGACATTGTGCTGGCGCGGCACGTAGCCGGCCTCGAAATGAACTTCGGCGACGCGCTGGTAATCGCGCGTGATGAAGCCGTAGAGGATTTCGGCGAGGAACCGGCGCTCCTTCCTGCCGAGCCGGCCGGCAATGCCGAGATCGACGGCGACGATGGTGCCGTCGGCTTCGATAAACAGGTTGCCCGGGTGCATGTCGGCGTGGAAGAAACCGTCACGCAGCGTATGGCGCAGAAACGACTGAACGAGGTTGGCGGCAATCGCCTTCAGGTCGTGGCCGGCGGCGGCTAGGCCGGCAATATCGTTCATCTTGATGCCGTCGACCCATTCCATGGTCAGCACGTCACGACCGGTGCGCTCCCAGTCGACCGACGGCACACGGAAGCCGGGATCGTCCTTGGTATTCTCGCCGAGCTCCGAAAAAGCCGCCGCCTCCAGCCTCAGGTCCATTTCGATTTTGGTCGTCTGGGCCAGTGTCTCGGTCACCTCGACCGGCCGCAGCCGGCGCGACGACGGGATGTATTTTTCCTGCAGCCGGGCGGCGAGGAAATAGCTCTCGAGATCGCGAAAGAACCGGCGGCGCACGCCCGGCCGGATGACCTTTACTGCTACCCGGGTAATGACGCCGTCCTGCAGGGCTTCGGCGGTATGAACCTGGGCGATCGAGGCGGCGGCGACGGCCTCGCCGAAACTGACATAGAGCTCATCGATCTTGCGTCCGAGCGAGGCTTCTATCGCTGCAACGGCCTCGGCCTTCGCAAACGTCTGCATCTTGTCCTGCAGCATGGCGAGATCGAGCGCTATGTCATTGCCGACGACGTCCGGCCGTGTCGCCAGGAACTGGCCGAGCTTGACGTAGGATGGGCCGAGCCGCACGACCGCCTTGGCTAGCCGGTCGCCGCGCTCGTAGGCAAGCGCGCGACGGCGGGTGAATAGCCGGGCCATGCGCCAGCCGAATTTCGGCAGGCCGAAGAGCTCGTCGCCGGGCAAAGCCGCGATGACGCCTTCGCGGACCAGTACCCAGCCGGCCCGCACGAGCCTGAAACCAGCGCCGATGCTGCTCATGGCTGGCTTTGCCCCGCCGATTTCCTGGACCGGCGAAGAGCACATTGATTACGAAAGATACGGGCCAGCCTCAAAGCTTCCAGCCCGAGTGGAGCGCGGCGATGCCACCGGAATAATTGCGAAACGAGGCGCGGTCGAAGCCGGCGCGGGAGATCATCGCTGCGAAATTCACCTGATTGGGAAATTTGCGGATCGATTCGACTAAATAGGAATAGGGCTCGCCATCGCCGGTCACCGCCTTGCCGATCCGCGGAATGGCGTTGAACGACCATGCCTCATAGACCTTGTCGAGCAGCGGCATCTCTACCTCGGAAAATTCAAGGCAGAGAAAGCGCCCGCCAGGCTTCAGCACGCGATAGGCTTCGGCAAGCGCCACATCGATGCGCGGCACGTTGCGGATGCCGAAAGCAATGGTGTAGGCATCGAAAGTAGCGTTGGCAAAAGGCAGTTCCTCGGCATTGGCCTCGACGAAATCGGTATTTGCCGACAGGCCCTTTTTCTCGGCCCGGTCGCGGCCGACGGCGAGCATCGAGCCGTTGATATCGAGAACCGTTGCATGAGCGTGCCTGCCGCTCGCCTCGACGATGCGGAAGGCGACATCGCCGGTGCCGCCGGCAACGTCGAGAACGCTCCAGCCCGGCCGCTTCGGTGGATTGAGCCAGGCGACCATGGCGTCCTTCCACAACCGATGCAACCCGGCCGACATCAGGTCGTTCATCAGGTCGTAGCGGTTCGCCACCTTGTGGAAAACATCATTGACCAGGGACTGCTTGTCGCCTGGCCCTACCCGCCTGAAACCATAGGAGGTTTCCATGCCGCCCGCAGCCGTGGTTCTTTCAACCGACATCGTTTTGATCCGCCATAAAATCGGCGGGACCATAGCCGATCGATGGTGCGGGCGCTATTGTTTAAGGCGCGGTGTTCGGCCGCGCTTCGAAGCAGGTTCCGGAAAAGTGTCACACGGTTTTCCGAGAGGAACCTGCGTCATAAGAAAAAGCCTGACGGGATAATTGAATGCCTTTGAAAGCAGAACTGCACTGCCACATCGAAGGGGCAGCGGCGCCTGAACTCGTCCTCCGCCAGGCTGAGAAATACGGCAAGGATGCCTCGCCCTACATCCAGGACGGCTCCTTCGTCTGGCACGACTTCACCTCTTTCCTCGCCGCCTACGACTTCTCGTCGGACCTGTTCCGCACCGAAGAAGACTATGCGCGGCTGGCCGATCATTACCTGACCAGCCTCGCCCGCGACGGCGCCATCTATTCCGAGGTTTTCACCTCGCCCGACCATGCCAGCAAGGCCGGGCTGTCGCCGAAGGCCTATACCGACGCGCTCGGCGAAGGCATGGCCCGCGCCAAGGCGAAGACCGGCATCGAAGGCCGCATGATCGTCACCGGCGTGCGCAATTTCGGTGTCGAATCGATCGAGCGAGCGGCGCGTTTCGCCGCGCGCTGCGGGCATCCGCTGGTCACCGGTTTCGGCGTCGCCGGCGACGAGCGGATAGGCGACCTGGAAGATTATGTCAGGGCCTTCGAGATCGCCCGCGAGGCCGGCCTCGGCATCACCGTCCATGCCGGCGAATTGATGGGCTGGGAGAGCGTCGAGGCGGCACTCGACCACATCCGCCCGTCTCGCATCGGCCATGGCGTGCGCGCCATCGAGAACCCCGAGCTTGTGCGGCGCATCGCCGACGAAGGCGTCGTGCTCGAATGCTGCCCTGGCTCCAACATCGCCCTGAAAATCTTCGACAGCTTCGCCGACCATCCCTTCCCCGCCTTGCGGGCAGCGGGCTGCAAGGTGACGCTCAACTCCGATGACCCGCCCTATTTCTGGACCTCGCTGAAACGCGAATACGACATCGCTGCCGAGCATTTTGCGATGGACGACAAGGCGCTCACCGCCGTCACCAGGACGGCCATCGAGGCAGCCTTCGTCGACAGGAAGACCAGGGCGGTGCTGCTGGGCAGGCTCGGCGCCAAGGGCAGGTGAATGGTGAATGGTGAATGGTGAATGGTGAATGGTGAATGGTGAATGGTGAATGGTTCACCCGGCGCTTCGGTTCGTCAACCGCGAGTTTTCCGCGCAACCAAGGACTCGCAAACCAGTTCACTATTCACTATTCACCATTCACTATTCACCTGCGCAGTTGGAGAACACCATGAAGGGCGTTACCGTCGTCGACCATCCGCTTGTCCAGCACAAGCTGACCATCATGCGCAAGAAGGAAACTTCGACGGCCGGCTTCCGGCGGCTGCTGCGCGAGATCTCGCTGCTGCTCGGCTACGAGGTCACCCGCAACCTGGAACTGACGACGACTACGATCGAGACGCCGATCGAGACGATGGAGGCGCCGACGCTGGAGGGCAAGAAACTGGTCTTCGCCTCGGTGCTGCGCGCCGGCAACGGCTTGCTCGAAGGCCTGCTCGATCTGGTGCCGGCGGCGCGTGTCGCCCATATCGGCCTCTATCGCGACCATGAGACGCTGGAAGCGGTCGAGTATTTCTTCAAGGCGCCGGGCGACCTCGCCGACCGGCTGGTGATCGTCGTCGACCCGATGCTGGCGACCGCCAATTCGGCGATCGCGGCGATCGACAAGCTGAAAGGCCGCGGTGCCACCAACATCCGCTTCCTCTGCCTGCTGGCGGCACCAGAGGGCCTCGAGCGGTTTACCCAGGCGCATCCCGATGTTCCGGTCTTCACCGCTTCCATCGACCGCCAGCTCAACGAAAAGGGCTACATCATGCCGGGTCTCGGCGATGCCGGCGACCGCATGTACGGCACCAAATAGATCCGTTTACCGATTGTTTACGCAAACGGCTGGTTTCCGCACTCGTTAAAGCGGCAATCACCATGTCGGACTAAGGATCGGCAACCACAAAGGCCGGTCCATGCTGCGCAAGCTCCTCATCCTTGGCGTGTTTGCCGGAACGTCGGCATCGCTGCCGATCGTGTATCAGTCCAATTCACAGGTAATCGAGCGGCTGTTGAAATCCGCCATCGGAGCCAGGCCGGCCGACACACAAACCGACCTGAATCTCGCCGCCGTCCCGGACAGGCCCACAACGCCGCAGCCGCTCGGCCGCAAGGTCGTCGTCACCGCGGACTCGCGCGGGCATTTCATGTCGGTCTTCAAGTTGAACGGCCGCCAGATCGACGGCATGATCGATACCGGTGCCACGCTCGTCGCCATCAACACCTCGACTGCGCGCAGGATCGGCATCTCGCTCAATTCGACGGACTTCAGCCATCAGGTCAACACCGCCAATGGTGCGATCAAGGCCGCCGTGGTGACGATTGATCGCCTGCAGATCGGCAAGATCACCGTCGAGGGCGTCGAGGCCGTCGTGCTCGACGACAGGGCGCTGCACACCAACCTGATCGGCATGAGCTTTCTGCAGCGGCTCGAAAAATACCAGGTCGAAGACGGCAAGCTGCTGCTGGTTCAGTAGAACGTGATCCCGAACCGCAGGTCCGCGCCAGCGAAAAGTGGGGACCGGTTTTCGGACAAGATCGTGGTCCAAAGAACGATAGAGCCCATCCGATACCATCGGAATGGCTCTACCCGCGCGGCAGGATCCGCCGGATGACGGTTTTCTCCGTGGCCGGTCTGGAAGTGCCGATCATATAGGCCGAAAGCACGGCGGCCGCGGCCGCTTCGGCATCCCCGGTATTACGGGCATGGACCAGCGCCAGCGCTTCGCCGGCCCGCACTTCAGCACCGACCGGCAACAGCCTGGTGATGCCGACGGCGTGATCGATCCTGTCGTCGGGCCGCGTCCGCCCGCCGCCAAGCCCGACCACGGCAAGCCCGATCTCGCGGGTCGCGATGCCGGTGACAAAGCCGTTCGCGCTCGCCTTGACCGCGAATTCCGTTGCCGCTTTCGGCAAATATTTTTCCGGATTGTCGACAAAGTCGACGGGACCACCCAGTGCCGCCACCATGCGCGCGAAGACGGCAGCGGCGCGGCCGCCGGCCAGCGTTTCGGCGGCGCGGCGCAGGCCGTCCTGGTTGGACGACACCAGGCCTGCCGATTGCAGCATCTCGGCGGCCAGCGCCAGCGTCACGTCCTCCAGCCGCCGGTCGCGAAAGCGGCCGGTGAGAAAATCGACGGCGTTGCGCACCTCGACCGCATTGCCGGCGGCGGACGCCAGCGGCTCGTTCATGCCGGTGACCAGCGCCGAGGCCTTAAGGCCGGCGCCATTGGCGACGTCGACCAGGCTGTTGGCCAGTGCGGTTGCGTCGCGCGATTTCTCCATGAAGGCGCCGTTGCCGACCTTGACATCGAGCACCAGCGAACCAAGGCCGGCCGCCAGCTTCTTCGACAGGATCGAGGCGGTGATCAGCGGCACCGATTCCACCGTTCCCGTCACATCGCGGATCGCGTAGAGCCTGGCGTCGGCGGGTGCCAGATCGGCGGTCTGGCCGATGATGGCGCAGCCGGTTTCGAGCACGGTCTTGCGGAAGCGCGCAACATCCGGCTGGCTGATATAGCCGGGGATGGCATCCATCTTGTCCAGCGTGCCGCCGGTATGGCCGAGACCCCTGCCGGAAATCATCGGCACATAGGCGCCGCAGGCAGCGACGATCGGCGCCAGCATCAAGGAGACGTTGTCGCCGACGCCGCCCGTCGAATGCTTGTCGGTGACCGGGCCGGGCAGATCCGACCAGTCGAGCACATCGCCGGAATCGCGCATCGCCATAGTCAGCGCCACCGCCTCGTCGCGGCTCATGCCGTTGAAGAACACCGCCATGGCAAAGGCGCCGACCTGCGCGTCGGTGACTGTGCCGGCGGTCAGACCCTCGATGAAGAACGCTGTCTCCTCAGCCGAGAGCTTCTGGCCATCGCGCTTGCGGCGGATGATTTCCTGTGGAAGCATCAGGCGTCGACCTTGTGCTCCGGAAGCCCGTCCTGAAAAACACGCTGCAGAATGGTCGCCAGCCGCGCGCCGCCGACCGGCGCCATGTCCTTGGTCTCCTGGTGCGACAGCTCGGCTCCGGTCATGCCGGCGGCAAGGTTGGTCACGACCGAACACGCGGCGACGCGCAGCCCAAGGAAGCGGGCGAGAATGACCTCCGGCACCGTCGACATGCCGACCGCGTTGGCGCCCATGACGCGCGCCATGCGGATCTCGGCGGGCGTCTCGAAGCATGGGCCGGAGAACCACATATAGACGCCCTTGTGCAGCGTGGTACCGGTGGCCTTCGCCGCCTGCTCGATGGCGGAGCGGAGAGCGGCGTCGTAGGCTTCGGTCAGGCCGACGAAACGGCGGTCGCTCGGTTCGCCGATCAGCGGGTTGGAGCCCGAGAAATTGATGTGATCGGTGATCAGCATCACCGAGCCCGGGCCCATCCCGGGATCGACCGAACCGGCGGCGTTGGTGAGGATCAGCCTGGAGATGCCGAGGCCGGCGAGCACCTCGAGTGCCGGCCGCATCGCCGCCGCGTTGCCGTGCTCGTAATAATGCGCCCGGCCGGACAGCATCAGCACCGGCGTGCCGGCAAAGAGCCCCGCCACCACCTCGCCGGCATGGCCGCTGACTCCGCTTCGGGGAAACCCCGGCAAGTCGGCGTAGGAGATGCGCACCGCATCCTCGACCTGGTCGACAAGCCCGCCAAGCCCTGACCCCAGCACCAAGGCGGTGGTCGGCGCCAGCCCGTCCAGCCTTTCGACGAGGTGATCGAGCGCTTCCTTCATTTCAGCACATCGCCTTCAAACCCGTATGGCAGCAACTCGCCCATGGTCACGGTCTCAACCACGCCGCTATCATCGCAGAGATAGAATTTCGTCTCCGGCCGGCAGAATTCCGCCAGCCGCTGCCGGCAGCCGCCGCAGGGCGAGCATTTTGCCACGCGTTCGGCGATCACGGCGATTTCCGTGATCTTGCCGCCGCCGCCCATGACGTAGTGGCCGAGCGCGGTGGTTTCGGCGCACCAGCCCTCCGGATAGGACGCGATCTCGACATTGGCGCCGGTGAAGACACGGCCGTCCTCGGTGCGCAACGCCGCGCCGACCGGAAATTTCGAATAGGGCGCATAGGCCTTGGCCATGGCGGCTTTCGCCGCTTCGAACAGATCTTGAGCCATGATAGATCAGCGTTCCTTGACATACGGCACGCCGCCGGCGCGCGGCGGGATTGCCTTGCCGATGAAGCCGGCAAGCAGGATGACGGTCAGCACATAGGGCAGCGCCTGCATGAATTGCACCGGCACCTTGCCGATCATTGGCAGTGGCGTGCCTTGCAGGCGGATCGACGCCGCGTCGAGGAAGCCGAACAGCAGGCAGGCGAACATGGCGTTGACCGGTTTCCATTTGGCGAAGATCAGCGCGGCCAGCGCGATGTAGCCCTTGCCGGCGGTCATGTCCTTCACGAAGCCGCCATTCTGCACCATCGACAGATAGGCGCCGGCAATGCCGGTGAGCACGCCGGTGCAGATCAGCGCCCGGTAGCGCAGCCAGGCGACTGATATGCCGGCGGTGTCGACGGCGGCGGGGTTCTCGCCGACGGCGCGCAGGCGCAAGCCGAAGCGGGTGCGAAACAGCACCCACCAGGTGAACGGCACGGCCAGGAAGGCGAGATAGACCAGCACGGAATGGCCGGAGATGAGTTCCGAATAGATCGGCCCGAGGATCGGCACGCTCCTGAACGCCTCCGCGCCCGGCCAGGTGATTGCCTCGAACCGCTCGCCGGCGGCCAGCGCCGGCGTGCGCCCGCCTTGCTGGAACCAGGCTTGGCCGAGCATGATCGTCGATCCGGCGGCAATGAAATTGATCGCGACACCCGAGACGATCTGGTTGCCGCGATGGGTGATCGAGGCAAAGCCGTGGATCAGCGCGAAGGCAACCGAAATGAGGATGGCCATGCCGAGGCCGAGATAGGCCGAGTGGAAGACCGAGGCGGCGGCCGCACCGGCGAAGGCGCCGACCAGCATCTTGCCCTCGAGCCCGATGTCGAAGACGCCGGCGCGCTCCGAATAGAGGCCGGCGAGGCAGGCGAGCAGCAAGGGCACCGACAGGCGGATGGTCGAGTCCAGGACCTGCACGATGGCGTTGAAGAAATCCATCTCAGGCGCCCTTCCCCTTGACCGCTTCCATGCCGACCGATCTCGGGCTGAGCGAGGCGAACAGCGCCTGGACATAGGGCCGGAACATATGCTCGAGCGCACCGGCGAACAGGATGACCAGGCCCTGGATGATGACGATCATGTCGCGGCTGATCGCCGGCATCTCGAAGGCGAGTTCGGCGCCGCCCTGGTAGAGCATGCCGAACAATATTGCCGCCATGACGATGCCGACCGGATGCAGGCGGCCCATCAGCGCCACCGCGATGCCGACGAAACCGGCGCCCGAAACGAATTCGAGTGCGACATTGTGCTGGTCGCCCATCGTCGGGTTGAGCGCCATCATGCCGGCTAGCGCGCCCGAGATCATCATCGCGATAATGATGATGCGGATCTCCGAAATGCCGGCATAGCGCGCCGCTTTCGGGCTGTGGCCATAGGTGCGCATCTCGTAGCCGAGCTTGGTGCGCCAGATCAGCACCCACACCAGGAAGGCCATGGCTAGCGCCAGCAGGGAACTGACGTTGAATGGCGCCGAACGGATTTTGGCGCCGAACAACTCGATGACCCAGTTGAGCTTCGGCAGTTGCGCGCCTTCGAGGAAGGTGCGCGTCTGCGGTGCCATCGAGGCGGGGGGCTTCAAGTACCCGACCAGCGCACGGACCATGACGCTGGCGGCGATGAAATTGAACATGATGGTGGTGATGACGATGTGCGAGCCGCGCTTGGCCTGCAGATAGGCCGGGATCAGCGCCCACAGCGCGCCCATCGCCGCGGCGGCGATAATGGCGATCGGGAAGGTCAGCCACCAAGGCAGCACGCTGTCGAAGGCCAGGCAAACAATGCCAATGCCGAGACCGGCGATATAGCCCTGGCCCTCGCCACCGATGTTGAATAGGCCGCAATGCGCCGCAACCGCCACCGAAAGCCCGCTGAAGATGAAGGTGGTGGCATAGAAAAGCGTGAACGCAATGCCTTGGCCGCGGCCGAAGGCACCCTCGACCAGGACGACGGCTGCGCGCAGTGGGTTCTCGCCAACCAATATGACGACGAAGCCGGCAACGACGAAGGCGACGAACAGGTTGATCAGCGGGATCAGCACGTAATCGGCCCAGGCCGGCAGCTTGGCATAGGGAGTGCTCATTCCGCCGCCTCGCGCTGCTCGACGCCGGCCATCAGCAGGCCGAGCTCGCCCTCGGTCGCGTCGGGGCCGCGTTCGCCGACGATGCGGCCGGCAAACATCACCAGGATGCGGTCGGACAGCGAGCGGATCTCGTCGAGCTCGACCGAAACCACCAGCACCGCCTTGCCCTGGTCGCGCATGGCGATGAGGCGCTTGTGGATGAATTCGATGGCGCCGACATCGACGCCGCGTGTCGGCTGGCCGACGATCAACACGCCGGGATCTTGTTCCATTTCCCGCGCCAGCACGATCTTCTGCTGGTTGCCGCCGGAGAAATTGGCGGTCTTGAGGCGGCAGTCCGCCGGGCGGATGTCATATTTGACGATCTTGTCCCGGGCATCGTTACGGATGGCATCGATGTCAAGGAACGGCCCCTTCAGATAGCGCTCGTCGTCCTGATAACCGAGGATCGAATTCTCGTTCTCCTCGAAGGCCAGCACCAGCCCGACATGATGGCGGTCCTCCGGCACATGGGCAAGGCCGCGCTCGCGCAGCTCGCCAGGGTCGGCGGCGCCGGTGAGGTCGATCGGCTTGCAGTCGAGCATGACCGAGCCCGAAACGGCATGCCTGATGCCGGAAATCGCCTCGAGCAATTCGGACTGCCCGTTGCCGGCGACGCCGGCAATGCCGACGATCTCGCCGGCATGGACGTCGAAGGAGACGTCGTCGACCATGGTGACGCCGCGGGAATCCTTGACCGTCAGGTTCTTGACCGCGAGCTTGACGCCGCCGGCCTTCGCCTCGCCCTTCTCGACGCGCAGCAGCACGCGCCGGCCGACCATCAGCTCGGCCAGTTCCTCGACCGTGGTCTTCTTGGTCTCCCTGGTCGCCACCATCGTGCCCTGGCGCATCACCGAGACGGTGTCGGTGATCGCCATGATCTCGCGCAGCTTGTGGGTGATCAGCACGATCGTCTTGCCCTGCTCCTTCAGCTGCCTGAGGATGCGGAACAGATGGTCGGCCTCGGCCGGCGTCAGCACGCCTGTCGGCTCGTCGAGGATCAGGATCTCGGCGCCGCGATAGAGCGCCTTGAGGATTTCGACGCGTTGCTGCAGGCCGACCGGCAACTCCTCGATGATGGCGTCGGGATCGACTTCGAGCCCGTATTCGCGCTCGAGCCGCTCCAGCTCGGAACGCGCCTTGGCGATGCTCTTCTTCAGCAGCGCATCGCTTTCGGCGCCGAGAATGACGTTTTCCAGCACCGAGAAATTGTCGACCAGCATGAAATGCTGATGCACCATGCCGATGCCGAGCGCGATCGCATCGTTCGGCGTCTTGATCGATGCCGGCTGGCCGCCGACACGGATCTCGCCGGAATCGGCCTGGTAGAAACCATAGAGGATCGACATCAGCGTCGACTTGCCGGCGCCGTTTTCGCCGACGATGCCATGGATAGTGCCGCGCATAATCTCCAGATTGATGTCGCGGTTGGCGCGCACGGCGCCAAAGCTCTTGTCGATGCCGATCAGCTCGATTGCGGCTTGCGCCATGCAGCCTGTTCCCACTGTTATTTTTTTACCGCTTGGTCAAACGCCTAGCATGACGCCCAGTCTGTGCCAATTGGGTCCGTACCAATTGGCCGGAGCAGGGTTCACTCTCGACAAATCCCGCCATGCTTGTCAATTTCCAACGTGGCCGCAGCCTGCACAATCGCCTGATCGAGGATTTCAAATGACCATGCCCGAGGACCGGCTGACGACGCTGGAAATCCGCGCCGCCGAGCAGGAGAAGACCATCGAGGAACTGTCCGGCCAGATCGCCGAGCAGTGGAAGGTGATCGAGCGCATGCAGCGCAAGCTCGACGCGCTGACCGAGCGCTTCCTGGCGCTGGAGGAACAGGCCGCACCCGACGTGCCGGTGACAAAGCCGCCGCACTGGTGAGGCGGGCCGACAAGACAAAACCGCCGGGCTTTCACCCGGCGGCTCGTCAGTTCAGCAGTACCAGTCGATCAATAACGGCAATCGATCAATACGGGCAGGCATTGTCCGACATATAGTCGTGCACCTTGATGGTGCCGGCGATGATGTCGGCCTTGGCTTTTTCGACCGCCGCCTTCATTGCATCGTCGACAAGCGCCTTGTTGTTGTCGTCCATGGCGTAGTCGACGCCGCCTTCCTTGAGGCCGAGATCGTTAACGCCGGCCGTGAATTTGCCGTCCTTGGCATCCATGAAGGTGTTGTAGACGGCAACGTCGACGCGCTTGACCATGGAGGTCAGCACCTTGCCGGGCTGCAGGCCGTTCTGGTTGGAATCGACGCCGATGCCGAGCTTGCCGGCGTCGGCCGCTGCCTGCAGCACGCCGACACCGGTGCCGCCTGCCGCCGCGTAGACCACGTCGGCGCCCTGGTCGATCTGCGTCTTGGCGATCTCGCCGCCCTTGGCCGGATCGTTCCAGGCTGCCGGCGTATCGCCGGTCATGTTCTGGATGACGTCGGTGGCGCCGGCCGCCTTTGCGCCGCCGACATAGCCGCAGCCGAACCTGCGGATCAGCGGAATGTCCATGCCGCCGACGAAGCCGACCTTCTTGGTCTTGGAAGCCATCGCCGCCATCACGCCGACGAGGTAGGAGCCTTCCTGCTCCTTATAGACCAGCGAGCGGACATTGGGCTTGTCGACGACCATGTCGATGATGGCGAATTTGGTGTCGGGGAACTCGGTGGCGATCTTGTCAAGCGCGTCAGCCCACGAGAAGCCCGCCATGACGATGGGGTTGCGACCGTCCTCGGCGAAACGGCGTAGCGCCTGCTCGCGCTGGGTGGCGTTGCTGACCTCGAATTCCACATAGGGGATGCCGGTCTCGGTCTTGAACTTTTCAGCGCCGTTGAACGACGCCTCGTTGAACGATTTGTCGAACTTGCCGCCGAGATCATAGAGGATCGCGGGTTGAATGTCCGCGGCGAAGGCCGGAAGAACCATTGCAGCTGCGGCCATAAGGCCGAGAACGATACGTTTCATGTGATCCACACCCCTGTCGGTTATTTGTCCATTATGCACCGCATGCCGGCCCGGTTCTCCGGCAGGCATACGGCGTCGGGCAGGAGTGTCTTCCTCCCGCTTCGGGTCAATCTGGCACGGCCCGAAACAAAATTCACGTGGAATTTTGACCCTTTGGAAAAGCATGGCGCCGCATCGCGGCGCCACAGCATATTCCTTGCGTCAGGGGCATAAAATCAGGCGGAGACGGCGGCCGGAATGGCGCAGGAGACGCCGGTTCCCTGCAGGCCGCAATAGCCGTAGGGGTTCTTCGCCAGATATTGCTGGTGGTCTTCCTCGGCGAAGTAGAATTCCGGCGCCGGCGCGATCTCCGTGGTGATCTTGCCGCGTCCGGCGCCGCGCAGCGAACCCTCGTAGGCATCGCGCGAGGCGAGCGCCGCCTGGTACTGCGCGTCGTTGAACGTATAGATCGCCGAGCGGTAGGTGGTGCCGACATCATTGCCCTGGCGCATGCCTTGCGTCGGGTCGTGGCTTTCCCAGAACAGCTTCAAGAGCTCGGCATAGGACACGATCTTGGGGTCGTAGACGACGAGCACGACTTCGGCATGGCCGGTGAGCCCCGTGCAGGTTTCCTGATAGGTCGGGTTGGGCGTGACGCCGCCGGCATAGCCGGCCGCCGTGACCCAGACGCCCTCGACTTGCCAGAACAGGCGCTCGGCGCCCCAGAAGCAGCCCAGCCCGAACATCGCCGTTTCCATCCCTTCGGGATAAGGACCCTTGAGCGGCCTGTTCGAGACAAAGTGCTTCGATGCCGTCGGGATCGGCCGGTCGCGGCCGGGCAACGCCTCGGAGGGTTTCGGCAGGTTGAGCTTCTTGTTCAGCATGTCGCTGAGAAACATGTGTGGCTTCCTTTTCTTCTTGGTTGAGCCTTCCTGGTACGGGAACACCGGGTCAGGCTGGAAATGTCAGGTTGCGGCGAACCGCCCGCTGGGGCGCTGCCGCCTGTAACCGATGGCATAAAGAATGAACGCCAGCACCGCGAACACGGCAAAGCCGGGCTGACTGAGCACCCAGGCGATGGCACCGTCCCACAGCAGCGGGTTGATCTTATCGCGGACGAAGCTTTCGAAGGCGCTGCGCGTATCCGGCGAGACAGCGAGCCAGCTGGCGTTGAGCGGGGTCATCACCAGCGCCGAAGCCGCCACCGAGCGGGTCGCATCGAGCACGGCCATGATGACCGAAACCGAAAGCGCGACCATTGCAGCGAAACGAAAGACGAAGCGGAACATCCGGACCCTTCCTCCCCAGGAGTTTATCAGAATGTCGTGTCGGACTGTTAAATAGGACCTGCGCGCTTTATCCGCAATCGCGACACGTGAAGTTGAACCCGCGACCGCCGGTTCGCCGGAACCGGTGGCGCGCCGGACGGCAAGCACACCTCCGCGGATCGTTTCGATAGGCTCCCAACGGGTGCTCCGATAACATGGGCTGAGCATCCCTATCCGGCAAAGCGAATAGACTGCCGTTATGTCTTGGCATTCGGCACCGGATCGACTAGATGAGCCCCGCGCCTGTTGCTTTGACGGCTCGGGTGCGGGGAAAGGGTATCCGCTGGTTGACGGCGCCCACGGCCGGAATTCCGGCCGGAATCCCAAAGGAGATGCATCTCCCCAACCCGCGCGGCGAAACCGGCCGCGTCGAAAATGCTAAAAGGACGGAGAGGTGGCCGAGTGGTTGAAGGCGCACGCCTGGAAAGTGTGTTTACGGGAAACCGTAACGCGGGTTCGAATCCCGCTCTCTCCGCCAGTTGAATCTCACCGGTTCGCCAGCCTAAAGGGACACTGGACGGCTACTGCCGCTGCGGTGCAGGTATCTTGGGGCAGGCAGAGGGGGCGCGAAGGCTACGGAGCGGCTTTCATCTTCGCCGCACCCTTACCTCAGATCAGCCTACAACCAATCGGCCCGCGCTTCACCAGAAGCGCGGGCTTGGTCGACTCGGCACCATCGCCGCCCCGTCTAGCGCGGGACCGCTTGTATCCCCGAGACTGAGCGCTCTGTTTCGGCGGAGAAAACCACGAAGGCAAAGATAAGCACGGCGACAGCGACGATCATTGAGCCGGTGGCGACGATCGGCTCGAGCGCCGGATTTCCCTGCAGCATCAGGTAAAGCGCCGGCAGCATCACGACCAAGCCGAGATTGTAGACGCCGTAGTGGATCATCGCGCTCCTGCGGGCAGCCTTCGCCGGGTTCAGCGCATAATAGCCGCCGAATATTGCACTGGTGACCCAGCCCAGCAGGTTGATGTGCGCGTGAGCCGGAAACGCGCCGTGATCGCCTGAAATTGCCATCTGCAGGCCAGCTGCAATTCCCAGAATAAGAAAGATGATGGCTGTCTTGAAAAAGAGTTCCGAAACCTTAGGCATGTCATTCTCCCAAACCCGTTTTTGCCGCCGCATCATGCTGTGGTTCCGGCGATCTTGCCAAGGGACCGTCGGGCCTGCGGCACCATTTGTCGCCAGCCCGACAGCCCGTTGGCGGCCGGCCGCCGGGCTTGGCCGGTTGCGAGTCCAGCCAGCAAAAAATATGCACTCACGCTAATTTAATTGCAACATTACCGGCTAGGCTCCATGTCGTTCTCGCTAGCGAAGTGTCCTGCACGATCGTGGTGCCATACGCGCCAAAGGTCTGCCCGTCAGTGTTGCAGCAAGGCCTCGCCAAACTTCTCCCACAGCTGTGCGCAATCTGTTGCTCTGAGGCTGGGGGTTCCAAGTGGGCCATATCTGATGACTGCGGCGTGAACATCATAGCCAACGATAGGTGCATTGGCGACAAAGTGGATAGCCTCGCCCAATCGGCGAGAGCCAATTGGCGCATCGGTTTTGTTGGTGATGTCGAAGACACCACAAATATCCACTTCCTGATTTCTGGCTGCCAACGCAGCTTCCATTACCTGTTCGTGCATCATCGAAATCTCTCCTAACGGTCTAAGTCTAAGAACCGCAGCTTGTGCCGGTCCGGCAGCTGACAACCGGCAATCGAAGTGCCTTTTGCAGCATCTCGATTGGCTCTTGCTGCGAGCCACTCCGCCCGCTCCCGCGGCAAGCCGATAAGGCAACTGCCAGCGAAATCCGCAGGCACATCCACGGTCGCATCAAGCACGGCCCACGTGCCAGTCGGCTCCTGAATGGGCAAAAACCTCATAACAGCGCCTGCTAATATACTTATTGCGACTGTGGGGACGGAGCTTTGTTCGTGCATCGATTAAACGAATGAGAGATGGTGTCGGAATGGCAGGCGACGCTCGCCGAAAACAATCGTCTGCGACATCGCCAGGATCGAAGGTGGGCTTGAGCAGCGATCCGGCCGCGTTCGGGGCTCGCCGGTAGGAACAAGTACAAGACGCAGCGCCGGCACGCCTCGTCAGATGTCACTTTCTGCCCTGCGGATAGATGGTCTCGCCGCGCTTCAGCATCTCCACGAACGCCGCGATCTTCTTCTTGCGTCCGGCTTCGGTTTTCATGTTGTGGGTGCGGAAGGCTAGCGCGAAGCGGTTTTGCCCGCTGAGCTTTGCCAGCATCTCTTTCGCCCTGGGCTCGGTGTCTATTGCCGCCTGGAGGTCGTCGGGGATCTTCATCTCCTTGCCGCTCTTGTAGGCGCGCGCCCAGCGGCCGTCGGCCTTGGCCGCATCGACCTGCCTCAGCCCGTGCTCGGCCATCCGGCCCTCCTCGATCAGCCGGGCGACATTGTCGACATTGATCTGGCTCCAGGTGCTCTTCTTGCCGCGCGGGGTGTAGCGCTGCAGGTAGCTTTTGCCGTCCAAGGCCTTGCGCACCGCATCGATCCAGCCCCAGCACAACGCCACGTCGATGGCTTGCTTCGGAGTGATCGACGGCAGTCCCGAATCGAGCTTATGGATCTTGATCCAGACTTCGTCCTCGCTGTCGTGATGCTCGCCAAGCCAGGCATGGAAGCTTTCGGCATCCCTGAACTCGCGCACCTTGGCGGGGTCGACCTTGACGGGCGCCATCAGCCGGTCCGCCCGTGACGCAGGCGCGTAACGACGCCGAACCGGTTGCCGGCCGCGCGCGCGCTCATCTCAGCTCCGAGTCCGCAATCCGCAGGCCTGGTGATTCTCGCCGGCACGCATTCAGCCCGCACGATTGGGTGTGCCGAGGACATGGGATTTCGGCGGCAGCATGACGTCGTCGAATGTCTGCGTGAACATCGCCGCCGCAAAGAAAGCGACGGCGCGCAGGGTTTCGGTGCCGGTGTTGACGAGGTCGTGCCTGACCGGCGTCGGAAGTACCAGGACGCTGCCGGGCCCGACCGGGTGGGTGCTGCCGCCCTCGATGTGCAGCTCGCCGGTGCCGGCGATGATGTATTGCGTCTCTTCGGTGGCGTCGCTGTGCCAGCCGAGCCGCTTGCCGGGCTCGATCTCGTAGACAATGACCGAGGACTGGGTGGTGCCGTGCCCGCCGTAAACCGCGAAAGCGCCGGCCCATTTGACCGACGGATCGTCCTCTGCCCAAACCAGCGAACGTTCGAGCCTGTCGGATGCGACGACTGCTGTCATGGCTTCGTTCCTCTCAGCGAATTGCGAACACGAATCTAGATGATTTTTCTGGTCTGCGTCAGCAAAACTGGCTGCTGACCGTTCCCTCGCCCATAGCGCGTGACGATTTGTCGGGCCGCGATCCGACCTATTCTACTCTCGGGCCGGATCACTGAGCCGATTCCCCAATGCAACCAAGCCTTTACCTTTTAGCCAGTTTTAAGTTGCCCCTGCGTTGCGTTCGTGGTCCGGTACAACCAGGGCGCTCAATGCGGCATTCGGCAACGGTCGCCCCACCGACCGTCAAGGCAACACACCGTCGAGCCAACACAGGAGATAGCAATGGGCATTTTCGACAGTATCAAAGGTGCGATTTTCGGAAACGCGGTTGCGGCCGAAGCGCCGCCGGCGCAACCGTCTCCCGCGCCTGCTTCGAGCACGGCCACCCAGCCGACGGCGCCTACCCGATCCGCCCCGGCTGCAACCCCGGCTCCGGCCGCGCCGGCCGCGCCGTCCTCTGCCCCGGACATCGCTGCCATTCTCGACAAGGCGGTGGCCGCGAAGGGGCAGAAACTCAACTGGAAGAATTCGATCGTCGACCTGATGAAGGCTCTGAATATCGACAGCAGCCTCGGCGCCCGCAAGGAGCTTGCCCACGAGCTGAACTACACCGGCGATATGAACGACACTGTAACGATGAATCTGTGGCTGCATGACGCACTGATGAAAAAGCTGGCCGAGAATGGCGGCAAGCTTCCGAGCGACCTGGCCGCCTAGAGTCACAAGACAAGCAATTCCAGGAAAACGTGTGAACGGTTTTCCGTCCGGAATTGCGTCAAACAAAAAGACAGACCGGTTCGGCTTTTCCGTGAAACGACGAACCGTCCCGGTCCTGCCCGCACCGTGGTTCTTGCTGCGCTGGCTTCGGCCGCAACCGAGCAGACCACACTGCCAAGCATCAGACTGCCAGTAAATAAAATTGAGACCGATCCCGGCCGCCGGGATTGGGTCTATGGCGAAGTCGCATGGCACAAAAGCGCTGCCGCCTCGCGCCCGGATTGCCTCCCGCAAAACCGACGATTTCGGTCGCTGCCCAGGCGCTGGTAGGACCACCATTTCGCTGGCGAAACGCGACGTTCGGCGTATCATTCTCCCGGGAGAGGGTTCATGGTGGGAGGAAGCCAATGAACGTGGTGCAGAGGGTGACCGTCGCCGACTTGACGGCCCAAGAGCTTGTTTCATCTGCGCTTTCACGGTTCGGTGCCGGCGACACCATATCGACGAGGGCGATGCTGGACATCGTTCGCAGGACGGCCCCGGCCTGCGGCAACAGTGACGACGATCTGGTCGAGCTTATCGTCATGACGGCCGTTGGTAGGACCATGGGCGTCGTGTTCGACCATCGCTCCCATTAGCAATCCGGAACGAATACCAGGCTGCGCCCAGGAGCAGTGGCGGGCGGTTGGCAGCGCCGCCAAAGAGGCCAGCCTATTTGTGCGCGAAGGCCGGCCTGACGCCAAGCCCCTGCTTTGAGCAAACCGCCGCGCATGCCGGGTCATGCCCGAAGGCGGTAATTGGGCGACACGCTCGAAGGAACTCGCTGAAATCTTGCCCGTTATGCTCTCGTCGAGATGAGGAGAGCTGCCATGGCCGACGACAAAACCAAGACCGACAGTCGCGACCGCTCACGAATGGCGGGCGGCGAAGACTACGAGGTACGTCACTTCGCCGAGGAAGCGGGCATCACCCCGGATCAGGCACGCACGCTGATCAAGCGCCACGGCACCGACCGCAAGGTGCTGAACGAAATCGCCGAAAGCATAAGAGCGTCGTAATGGCTGACAAGAAAACCACAATGGCCGACCGCAAGACGCGCGATGCGGACGAAAAGGAGGCTCTGCGTCTGGCCGAAACCACCGACGTTTCGCCGAAGCAGGCGAAGGATCTGATGCGCAAGCACGGCAAGGACAACCCGAAGGTCGAGAAGGAAGCCAAGAACTTCAAGGCCGAGGGCTAAGCCGCCGAGCCGATTGGACGCGCGGCACAGGGTTGTGGCCGCAATCCTGCAGCTTATCGGTTTTCTAACAAATTCGGCCTATCCCTTCCGCTATCGCGGCTCAGGGATGCCATATGCGCGGGATATCTGGTGAGGCGAGGCCATCGATAGACGACATACGGCGTGTGAGGCTGGTGTTTTGCCTGCTGGCGGCGGTCGTGATGGCGGCGGCGCTCCTCGCCTTTGCCACCTCCCTCCTGCAGGATCCTGATAGCTGGTGGCACATCAAGGTCGGCATGGATATGCTGGCAAGCTGCACATTCCCTACCGTCGACATCTATTCCTACACTTTTGCCGGCCAGCCATGGATCGCCAAGGAATGGCTTAGCCAGGTTCTCCTTGCAATTGCCTTTGAAGCCGGCGGCTGGAACGGCGTGGTGCTGCTGGCGACTGCAGTAATCGCGCTGACGGTCTTCTTGACGTCGTGGTATCTCGGCGCGTGGTTGAAGCCGACGCTGGCGATAGGACTGACGCTGGTTCTCGCGCTCTTGATCGGGCCAATCTATGTCGCCCGGCCGCACATCTTTACCTTGCCCATCATCGTCGTCTGGACCGCCGGTCTTTTCCAGGCCGCACGCAACGAGAAAGCACCGCCCTTATGGCTGCTGGCGCTGCTATGCCTGTGGGCCAATCTCCATGCCACCTTCACCTTCGGTTTCGTCATCGCCGCCTTCGCCGGCCTCGATCTCGTCATGCGCACGCGCTTGTCGAACCCCCGGCTGCTGGCCAAGTGGATCGCTTTCGGGCTGCTTTGCCCGCTGGTCAGCCTGCTCAATCCCTATGGCGTCAAGGCCATACTCGCCACATTCACCGTGGCCTATGGCAATGAGGCGGTGCCTTACATTGCGGAGTGGCAACCCTTCGACGCCTCGCGGCACACCCCCCAGGAGGTGGCCCTGCTGGTGGCGTTTTTCGGGCTGCTCGTGTCGAGATTGCGCATTGGCTGGGCCAAGGCGCTGTTCCTTGTCTTCACGTTGCACGTCTATCTCACCCACATACGGTTCATGTACCTGTTCTTTCTTCTCGTGCCGGTGGTCCTTGCCGTCGAGGTCGCGCAACAATATCCAGTGCTTTCAGCCGAGAAATGGGCGGCGGAAAAGCGCGACGGACTTGAACAATTTTTCGCACGGCAATTTTCCAGGATTTGTGCTGGACTTGCCGTTTTGCTGGTTTTGGCGGCTGCCGCCTTCACGACCTATCCGGTCGCGCCGAGCCAGAAGACCTCGGCGAGGGACGCACTGGCCTTTGCCCAAACCCATAATCTGTCGGGCAATCTGCTGAACTCCTACGATTTCGGCGGCACGCTGATTTTCCACGGCGTCAAGACGTTTATCGACGGCCGGGCGGATCAGCTCTTCCTGAATGGCTTTACGGAAACGGATGAGCAGACGGGGCACAGCCGGGGCAAGCCGATCCTGAAAGCCCAACTCGACAAATATACGATAGGCTGGGCATTGTTGACCGCCGACGACAGCCGCATTCCGTTCTTCGACGAACTGGGCTGGAAGCGGGCCTATGCGGACGACTACGCGGTGATCTACACCCGCGCGGACTGAGCCCCGGCAGCTTCGCGCGCCGGTGCGCACCTCCCTCCTGAAGCTGTGGCCAGCGCCGAGGCGGCGAAATCCTTATGGGATTTTGATTTCTTTGCTCCGCGTCCCGTCTCGAACCTTTATGGCACTTTGATCCATATTCACAGGAGCGGTGTATCCAGCCGCCGATATGATGCGGCGACGGGTTTGGATAGTTTGTTAAAGTAAACAAACAAATACAACATAAGGAAAACGCGCGGTGGACATAGTTGTTGTCGCGATTGGAATCGCGTTCTTTGCTCTATGCTTCGGCTACATCAAAGCTTGCGACAAGCTGTAAGTTTAGGGGATCGTAACATGCTTTTCGACTATATCCTCGGCGGCGCCGTGACCTTGTTTCTTCTCGCCTACCTGACATACGCCCTCGTTCGCCCGGAACGCTTCTGATCTCCGCTGGCAAGGAGCCAACCCCATGACAATCAACGGATGGCTGCAGATCCTCGTCTATTGCGGGATCGTCGTTCTGCTGGCCAAGCCGCTCGGCGGCTACATGCATCGCGTTTTCAGCGGCGAGCGCACATTCCTGTCGTCAATTCTGGCCCCGCTCGAGCGCGGGCTCTACCGCATATCAGGGACCAGCGAGCGCGAGGAGCAGCACTGGACCTCCTATGCGGCGGCCCTGCTGTTCTTTAACCTGGCCGGCTTCCTGGTGCTCTATTCGCTGCAACGGCTGCAAGGCGGCCTGCCCTACAATCCGGCCGGCATGACCGCCGTCGAACCTGGGCTGGCCTTCAACACCGCCGCCAGCTTCATGACCAACACCAACTGGCAGAACTACGGCGGCGAAAGCACGATGTCCTATCTCGTGCAGATGGCCGGCTTGACCGTGCAGAATTTTCTGTCGGCGGCGACCGGGATCGCCATTGCGGTCGCACTGATCCGCGGCTTTGCCAGGGCCTCAGGCAAATCGATCGGCAATTTCTGGGTCGATATGACCCGCGGCACGCTCTACCTGCTTTTGCCCTTTTGCATCGTGTTGACTCTGGTCTATGTCTATCTCGGCATGCCGCAGACGCTCGCTGCCTACGTCAACGCGACGACGCTCGAAGGCGCGCAACAGACTATCGCGGTCGGGCCGGTCGCTTCCCAGGTTGCCGTCAAGATGCTCGGCACCAATGGCGGCGGTTTCTTCAACGCCAATGCAGCGCATCCCTTCGAAAATCCCGATGCAATCTCCAACCTGATCCAGATGGTGACGATCTTCGCCCTCGGCGCGGCGTTGACCAATGTCTTCGGCCGCATGGTAGGCAACCAGCGCCAGGGCTGGGCAATTCTGTCGGCTATGGGCGTGCTGTTCATCGCCGGCGTTGCCGTCTGCTACTGGGCGGAAGCCGCCGGCAATCCGCTCGTCCATGCGCTGGGCGTCGACGGCGGCAACATGGAGGGCAAGGAGAGCCGCTTCGGCATCGCCCTGTCGGCACTGTTTGCCGTCATCACGACGGCCGCATCCTGCGGCGCGGTCAACGCCATGCATGACAGCTTCACCGCACTCGGCGGCATGATCCCCATCATCAACATGCAGCTCGGCGAGGTCATTGTCGGCGGCGTCGGCGCCGGCTTCTACGGTATCCTGATGTTCATCGTCATTGCCGTTTTCGTCGCCGGGCTGATGGTCGGACGCACGCCCGAATATCTCGGCAAGAAGATCGAGGCCAAGGAGGTCAAGATGGCTATGCTGGCCGTGCTCTGCCTGCCGCTTGCAATGCTGATCTTCACCGCTATCGCGGTGGTGCTGCCGACCGGCGTTGCTTCCATCGCCAATGCCGGCCCGCACGGCTTCTCCGAGGTTCTCTATGCCTACACCTCGGCCGCGGCGAACAATGGCTCCGCCTTTGGCGGCCTCAGCGGCAACACGCCCTGGTACAACGTAACGCTCGGCATCGGCATGCTGATGGGCCGGTTCCTGGTCATTATTCCGGCGTTGGCGATTGCTGGCTCGCTGGTTGCGAAGAAGACCGTCCCTGCCTCCGCCGGCACCTTCCCGACCGACGGTCCGCTGTTCGTCGGGCTGCTGGCCGGTGTCATCCTGATCGTCGGCGGCCTGACCTTCTTCCCGGCCCTGGCGGTCGGACCGATCGTCGAGCACCTGGCGATGATCAACGGTCAGACATTCTGAAACGGCCATGCCCTGGTTCAAGATCATACCTCGAAAGGTCCGGCATCGCCCCGAGCCGGAGGGGGAGAAAACACCCCCTCCTTTCCCGACGCTGTCCACATTCCTCGCTATTGCGGCAGCCTTGATCATGATCTGGCTGCTGGCTTACGGGCCGCCGCACCTTCGTTCGGCACACGATCGACCGGTCAACAACATCGACACTGGAGCTACCAAATGAGCCCGTCGAAATCCGTGAGCATCATGGATACCCGCATTCTGTGGCCCGCTATCGGCGGTTCCTTCAGAAAACTGAACCCGCGCACCTTGATGCGAAACCCGGTGATGTTCGTCGTCGCCGTCGTCTCGGCGCTCACCACCGTGCTGTTCGTCAAGGATCTCGTTACCAGCGGCGGCGATCTTGGCTTCACGCTGCAGATCATCATCTGGCTGTGGTTCACCGTGCTCTTCGCCAATTTCGCCGAAGCGGTGGCCGAAGGCCGCGGCAAGGCGCAAGCTGACTCGCTGCGTCGGGCGCGAACCGAGACGCAGGCCAAGCTGTTGAACGGTGGCGACCGCAGCAAGTTCAAACTGGTGCCCGGCACCAGCCTGAAGGTCGGCGACATCGTGCTTGTCGAAGCCGGCGACATCATCCCCTCGGACGGCGAGGTGGTCGAAGGCGTGGCGTCGGTCAACGAGGCGGCCATCACCGGCGAATCCGCACCGGTCATCCGCGAATCCGGAGGCGATCGTTCGGCGGTGACCGGCGGCACGCAGGTCTTGTCCGACTGGATCCGCGTGCGCATCACTGCGGCTGCCGGTCATACGTTCCTCGACCGCATGATCTCGCTGGTCGAGGGCGCCGAGCGCCAGAAGACACCCAACGAGATCGCGCTCAACATCCTGCTCGTCGGCATGACGCTGATCTTCGTGCTGGCGACGGCGACGATCCCGAGCTTCGCCTCGTATTCGGGCGGCTATATCTCGGTGACCGTGCTGGTCGCCCTGTTCGTTACCCTGATCCCGACCACAATTGGCGCCCTGCTGTCGGCTATCGGCATTGCCGGCATGGACCGCCTGGTGCGCTTCAACGTGCTCGCCATGTCGGGCCGCGCCGTCGAGGCGGCCGGCGATGTCGACACGCTGCTGCTCGACAAGACCGGAACCATCACGCTGGGCAACCGTCAGGCGACGGCATTTCGTCCGGTCAAGGGCGTCACCGAACAGGAACTGGCCGACGCGGCTCAGCTTGCCTCGCTTGCCGACGAAACGCCGGAAGGCCGCTCGATCGTCGTCCTGGCGAAGGAAAAATACGCCATCCGCGCCCGCGACATGGCAAGCCTGCACGCGACTTTCGTGCCCTTCACCGCGCAAACCCGCATGAGCGGTGTCGATCTGGAAGGCTCCTCGGTCCGCAAGGGCGCAGTCGATGCGGTACTTGCCCACGTCAACCTCTCGACCGTTGCCACAGGCAGTACGCGCCCCGGCAGCGACACCGTCCGCGACCTTCAGGCGATCGCCGACGAGATCGCCAAATCGGGTGGCACTCCACTCGCGGTCGAGCGCGACGGGCGCCTGCTCGGCGTCGTCCATCTGAAGGACATCGTCAAGGGCGGCATCGCAGAACGCTTTGCCGAATTGCGCCGCATGGGCATCCGCACGGTGATGATCACCGGCGATAATCCGATGACCGCGGCGGCGATCGCGGCGGAAGCCGGCGTCGACGACTTCCTTGCCCAGGCGACGCCCGAGGACAAGTTGAAGCTGATCCGCGACGAGCAGGCCAAAGGCAAACTGGTCGCGATGTGCGGCGATGGCACCAACGATGCGCCGGCCCTTGCGCAGGCCGATGTCGGCGTTGCCATGAACACCGGCACGGTCGCGGCGCGCGAGGCCGGCAACATGGTCGATCTCGACAGCGAT
Source organism: Mesorhizobium sp. M0019 (assembly GCF_040323975.1). Lineage (NCBI taxonomy): Bacteria > Pseudomonadati > Pseudomonadota > Alphaproteobacteria > Hyphomicrobiales > Phyllobacteriaceae > Mesorhizobium > Mesorhizobium sp. M0019. The sequence goes on from NZ_JAMYVK010000008.1 coordinate 149,097, forward strand.
CCGACCAAGCTGATCGAGATCGTCGAAATCGGCAAGGCGCTGCTGATGACGCGTGGCTCGCTGACCACCTTCTCCATCGCCAACGACGTGGCCAAGTATTTTGCCATCATCCCGGCAATATTCGCCGTCTTCTACATCGCCCCGGGCCAGACCGCCGGGCCGCTGCAAGCGCTCAATGTCATGCATCTGGCGACGCCGCAGAGCGCTATCCTCTCGGCCATCATCTTCAACGCGCTGATCATCATTGCGCTGATCCCGCTGTCGCTGAGGGGCGTCAAATACCGCGCGGTCGGCGCCGGTGCGCTGCTCAGCCGCAATCTCATTGTCTATGGCCTTGGCGGCGTCGTAGTGCCCTTCGTCGGCATCAAGATGATCGACATGGCCATCACCGCTCTCGGTCTCGCCTAAGGAACCTCGTCGATGCTCAATCAAATCAGGCCCGCGATCGTCATGATCGTCTTCTTCACCATTCTGACGGGTTTGGTCTATCCGATCGGCATGACCGGCATTGCCCAGGCGCTGTTTTCGCGCCAGGCCAATGGCAGCCTGATCGAGAAGGACGGCAAGCTCGTCGGTTCCGAGCTGATCGGCCAGGCTTTCGAAAGCGACCGCTACTTCCATGGCCGCCCGTCGGCTGCCGGCGACGGCTACAATGCCGCCGCCTCGGGCGGCTCGAATCTCGGCCCGACCAACCCGAAGCTCATCGACAGGATCAAGAGCGACGCCGAAAAGCTGAGAGCCGAAAACCCGAGCCAGCCGGTACCGATGAATCTGGTCACCACGTCCGGCAGCGGCCTCGATCCGCATATCAGCCCCGATGCGGCCTATTTTCAGGTTGCCAGGGTGGCCAAGGCCAGGGGCGTCGATGAATCCAGGATCAAATCGCTTGTCGACAGCCATGTCGAAGATCGCGAATTGGGATTCATCGGCGAGGCGGTGGTCAATGTGCTGGCCCTCAACCTTGCGCTGGACGATGCGATGAAACAGTGAAGGACCGGCGCCGGGATCGACACCGAAGCCGGCGCCGTTCATGATTGACCCTTATGCCAGACGACAGCCGCACCGCCGAAACCAGGCCCTCTCCCGACGCGCTGCTCGAGCATGCCGAGCGGGAGGAGCGCGGTCGCCTGAGGATATTTCTCGGCGCCGCCCCCGGTGTCGGCAAGACCTACGAGATGCTGATGTCGGGCCGCGCCAGGCTGGCCGACGGGGTCGACGTGGTGATCGGCATCGTCGAGACGCACGGCCGCAAGGAAACCCAGACGCTGGTCGAAGGCTACGAGGTCATTCCTCGCCTTGAGATCGATTACAAGGGGCGGATCCTTGAGGAGATGAATCTCGACGCCATCCTCGCCCGGCACCCGGCGCTAGTTCTGGTCGACGAACTCGCCCACACCAACGTCGCCGGCAACCGTCACCCCAAGCGCTATCTCGACGTCCAGGAAATCCTGACGCACGGCATCGATGTCTACACGACGCTGAATATCCAGCACGTCGAGAGCCTGAACGATGTCGTGGCGCAGATCACCCGCGTCAGGGTGCGGGAAACTGTCCCCGACTCCATAATCGACCAGGCCGACGACATCGAGATCATCGACCTCACCCCCGACGATCTGATCAAACGGCTTGAGGAAGGCAAGGTCTACATCCCCAGCACCGCCCAGCGCGCCATCGAGAACTATTTCTCGCCGGGCAATCTGACGGCGCTCCGGGAATTGGCGCTCCGCCGCACTGCCCAGCGGGTCGACGAGCAGTTGCTGACCCACATGCAGGCCCACGCGATACCCGGGCCTTGGGCGGCGGGGGAAAGGGTTCTCGTCTGCGTCGATGCGCGTCCGGGCGGGGCGGCCCGTGTACGCTATGCGCGGAGGTTGGCCGACCGGCTCCGCGCCCCTTGGACGGCGCTTCATGTCGATACCCCTCATTCAGCGGCCATGCCCGAGGAGGACAAGGATCGGCTGGCGACGCAGCTGCGCCTTGCCGAGCAGCTCGGTGCCGAGGTGACGACCATTCCGGGTCAGAACGTCGCGCAAGACATCGTTCGGCATGCGACGGCGAACAACTTCACCCATATCGTGATCGGCAGGCCGACCCGATCGCGCTGGCGGGAATTGATCGAAGGCTCGCTCACTTACGATCTCATCCGCAATGCCGGCGACATCAGCGTCCATGTCATTTCGGGAAACGAACGCAACGCCGAGGCGACGTCGAGGACCGTCAAGGCGGCGGACGAGCAGTGGCAGTTCGAGATCTGGCCTTATCTCAGGGCCACGGCCTATGTTGTTGGCTCGCTCGCCTTCGCCGTTCTTCTCGACCAGTTTCTCGACGTCCGCAATCTGGCGATCATCTTTCTCATTGGGGTCCTGACGTCGGCGGTGACCGGCGGTCTCTGGCCGGCTTTGTATGCCTGCCTCATCAGCGCCATTGCCTTCAACTATTTCTTCCTGGAACCACGCTACACGCTGACGATCGAGGATCCGGAGAGCATCGTTGCGCTGGCTGTCTTCCTGGTTGTTGCGGTCATTGCCAGCAATCTAACAGCGCGCGTGCAGCGTCAGGCGGTCGCTGCGCGCTCGCGGGCACGCGCCACAGAAGATATTTATCTCTTCTCAAAGAAGCTCGCCGGCGCTGGGACGCTTGATGACGTTCTCTGGGCGACTGCCTTCCAGATCGCCTCGATGCTGAAGCTGCGCGTGGTGCTGCTTCTGCCGGAGAACGGCACAATTGCGGTCAAAGCCGGCTACCCACCCGACGACACGCTGGCCGAGGCCGACATCGCAGCAGCCCGCTGGGCCTGGGAGCATAACCGCGCCGCCGGGCGCGGCGCCGACACGCTGCCCGGAGCAAAGCGCCTCTATCTGCCCTTGCGGACCGGACGCACGGCGGTGGGCGTTGTCGGCCTCGACAACGACAAGCAAGGTCCGCTGCTGACACCCGAGCAGCAGCGTCTGCTCGATGCGCTCGCCGACCAGGCGGCGGTCGCCATCGAGCGCATCCAGCTCGTCGCCGATGTTGACCGGGCCAAGCTCGCGGCCGAGGCAGACCGTCTGCGCTCGGCCTTGCTCACCTCCATTTCCCACGATTTGAAGACGCCACTTGCCGCCATCATGGGCGCGGCCGGAACACTCAGGGACTTCGAGGCCGCACTTCCCGAGCAGGACCGGACGGAACTGCTGTCGACCGTGCTCGATGAAGCGGAGAGGCTTAACCGCTTCATTGCCAATCTGCTCGATATGACCAAGATCGAATCCGGCACGATGGAGCCGAACTATGCGTTTCACTATCTCGGCGACATTGTCGGTTCAGCTCTGTATCGGGCCCGCAAATTCGTCGGCGAGCATAAGACCGAGATCGACATTCCATCGGATCTGCCGATGTTGCGGGTCGACCCCGTTCTGTTCGAACAGGTGCTGTTCAACCTCCTCGACAATGCTGCAAAATACGCGCCGCCAGGTTCGACGATCCGCCTGCAAGCCTGGGCCGACAACGGCTTCGTCATCCTGCAGATCATGGATGAGGGACCAGGCATTCCGCCAGCGGATCTAGAGCGCGTTTTCGACACTTTCTACCGTGTGCGCAAGGGTGACCAGGTGCGTGCCGGCACGGGGCTCGGCCTGTCGATTTGCCGCGGCTTCATCGAAGCGATGGGCGGGACGCTCTTGGCGGCAAACAGGTCCGACCGCTCGGGGGCGGTTTTCACGATCAAGATGCAACTGGTGCCGGCGGAACTGCCCAATCTCGGCGAACCCGAGACGGGCCATCAAAATATGGACGATCTGGCATGACGAGCCTGGACGTCAGGATATTGGTGGTCGACGACGAACCGCCGATCCGGAAACTGCTTCGCGTCGGGCTTGGCAGCCAAGGCTATGCGATCAGCGAGGCGCCGAACGCCAGGGCGGCGATTGAACTCATCGAGACGGAAAAGCCGGACCTTGTGCTGCTCGATCTCGGCCTCCCCGGCATGAGCGGCCATGATTTGCTGCGCAAATGGCGGGATGATGGCCTGGACATTCCCGTGGTTATTCTTTCCAGCCGCACTGATGAGGCCGGCATCGTGTCCGCCCTCGAACTCGGCGCCGACGACTATGTCACCAAGCCGTTCGGTATGAACGAGCTTGTCGCACGCATCCGCGTAGCGCTTCGCCACAAGTTTCAGCAGCAGGGTGAGAGACCGGTGTTCCAAACCGGCGACCTCTCCGTCGATCTGGTGAAGCGCGTCGTCAAGGTCGAGGACAAGGAGATAAAGCTCTCGCCGAAGGAATACGACATTCTTCGCACCTTGGTGCAGCACGCCGGCAAGGTTCTCACCCACCAGTTCCTGCTGAAGCAGGTCTGGGGCGATTCCACCGACGTTCAATATCTCAGAGTCTACGTCCGGCAGATCAGGCAAAAGATCGAAAAAACGCCCGACCAGCCCCGCTATATCACCACCGAGACCGGCGTTGGATACCGGCTGCGCGAAATCGATTGACGCGACGAGCATCCGAAGCCGAAATGCCTCTTCCAATCCGCTTCAAATCAGCGGCGGCCATGGTGTCGCCGGACAAAAGCCCTATATTAAGGAAAGATCGGTTTTGTGCGGGAATGAATGGATGTCACGGCTTCGTCTATTGACGTTTTTAGGGTCGGCAATGCTGACCGCGGCGATGCTGTCGGGCGTAAATCCTGCTGCATCGGCACAGGTCGTCAGTCCCGCCGACCGCAACGTGTTGATCCAGCAGGACCAGTTGCAGATGTTGGAGAACAGGCTGCGGCGGCAGCAATACCAGCAGCAGCAACAGCAGTACCGTGCCCAGGATCGCCAAATCCCAACACCGCAACGGCAGGAGGTGCCGCAGATGAGGCCAACTTGCCAGTTGCTGCCGTCGGGGAGCGGCTTTGTCAGCACCTGCCGCTGACGACCGGCCCTTTCCATTTATTTAGCCGACTTATATATTGTGGAAACCGCTCCGCTTGCGCCGCATTGAAAGCGGGCGAGTTTGCAACGCTGCCCTTGCCGTCTGGGCACCGATTCGACTGGATTATCGAATGGCAGCCAGCAAGAAGAAGGTCGTACGCAAGGCAAGGAAGGGCGACGGGGTTCGCCAGGTCGCGGCGATTCCCTTTCGGCTGAACGAGCATAGCGATGTCGAGGTGATGCTGGTCACATCGCGAACGACGAGGCGCTTCATCGTGCCGAAGGGCTGGCCGATGAAGGGCAAGAGCGGCCGCAAGGCGGCCACTGTCGAAGCACAGGAAGAAGCCGGCGTTCTCGGCAAGACACTGAAACAACCGGCCGGCACCTATTGCTACTGGAAGCGGCTGGCAAACCGCTTCGTCCGTGTCGACGTCGTCGTCTATTTGCTGGAAGTAACCGAGGAACTTGCCGACTGGCAGGAAGCCAGGAGGCGGCAGCGGGCATGGCTGGCACCAGCCGACGCGGCGTTGCTCATCGACGAGCCGGATCTTTCGACGCTGGTGAGAAACATCAGGATTGCCGAGCTGGAGCATAATCCCAAAAAGCAGAGTCCGGCGTTCGGAAAAGATCCCGCTCAATAGAAGATGGAGGCCTGCCCCGACTGTGTCGGGATGGAATTGGTTCCAGCGCCCGCCGCCGCCGTCTCTTGAACCGATGCCTCAATGACTGCCATCGTCTTCCTCGGGCAGAGGCCGCGCCGGCGTGCCGGTATAGGCCCACAGCCATTCGCGCGGCAGCGGCCCCTTGTTGCGGTCGCTTTCCTGCGACTGTTCCCACGCATGTGCGAGGATGCCGACCGAGCGCGACAGCACGAAAAGGCCGCGCGTCAGCGGCGGCGGAAAACCGAGCTCGCCGTAGATGACGGCCGTGGCGCCGTCGATATTGAGCGGGATTTTTTTGCCCTTGCGCCGCGCCACCTCGGCCTCGATCGCCTCGGCGATATCGGCGAAGCGCCCGCTGACGATGCCGCGCGCGGCAAAGTCGCGGGTTAGCTCGATGAGGCGGGGCGCCCGCGGGTCGACCGGATGGAAACGATGGCCGAGCCCGGGCACATAACCGTTTTCCCCGGCAAGGAAACGATCGAGCCGCGCCGACACGGCGTCCGCAAGCGGCATGCCGGCGTCCAGTTCGGCAGCGATGTCTCCGTAGAAGGAAAGCGCCTGTTCGCCGGCGCCGCCATGCACATCGCCAAGCACGTTGACGGCTGATGCCATGGCGCTGTTGATGCCGACGCCGCAGGTGATCGCCATACGGGCGATGGCGATCGACGGCGCCTGCGGCCCATGGTCGACGGCAGCACCCAGCGCGATGCCAAGCAGCGCCGCCTGCTCCTCGCTTGGCAGTTCGCCGCGCAGCATCAGCCAGATCATTGCCGGAAAGCTGACGCGGCCGATCAGATCCTGGATTTCATAGCCGCGCAGCCGGATGACGCCGGGGCGCATCTCGATGATGCCAGTCTGCCACCATTCCTCGCCGCGTGCGCGACCAGTCTTGTTTTGCGCTCCGCTCATGCCTTCGCTCTTTTCCTGGCACGCGGCGGCAGGCCGGCAAAAACCTCGTCCATATGCTCGCCGAGCCCCGGCGGCGGCCTGCTCGGCAAAGGTGCCTCGCCATCGACCATGAAGCCGCCGCGCACCACGGTCAGCGGCTGGTCCATCCCGGACACAGCCGGGAAGCGCGCCGTCATGCCGCGCTCGATCACCTGTCGCTCCTGCAGTATCTGCGGGATCGTCAGCACCCGGCCTGCCGGCACGCCGGCGCGATTGAACGTCTCCTCCCAGGCGGCGGCCGAGCCGCTCGCCAAGGCATCCTCGATCAGCGCTTTCAATGCAATGCGGTTCTGCTTGCGCGTTTCTCGCTCGGCAAAGCGGACATCCGAGGCCAGCTCCGGCCGGCCGATCAATCGGCAGAGCGCGACGAACTGCTCCTGCTTGTTGGCGGCGATGTTGAGCAAGCCGTCGCCGGTGCGAAACGCGCCAGACGGTGCGGCCGTCATGTTTTCATTGCCCATCGGCTGCGGCTCGACGTCCGCCGTCAGATAGTTCGACACCGGCCAGCCGAGCGCAGAAAGCGTGCATTCGAGCATCGACACGTCCAGGAACGCGCCCTCGCCTGTCGTCTTCTGCTTGACCAATGCGGCGGTAATGGCGAACGCCCCGACCAGCCCGCCAAGCGTATCGGCGACGGGATAGCCGACACGCAGCGGCGCCGTTTCCGGTGTACCGGTGATGCTCATGATGCCGGAAAGACCCTGGATGATCTGGTCGTAGGCTGGATTGTCGCGCATCGGCCCGGTCTGGCCGAAGCCCGATATCGCACAATAGACAAGGCTTGGCCGGACCTCCTTCAGCCTGGCATGGCCAAGCCCCAGCCGGTCCATTACGCCGGGGCGGAAATTCTCGACCAGCGCGTCGGCCGAAGCGACCAGATCGAGGAAGCGTTCGCGGCCGGCCTCCTGCTTGAGATCGAGCGCCACCGAGCGTTTGCCGGCATTCTGCGCCAGGAACGAAGCGCCCATGCCCGCCCGGTTGAGCTCCGGCGAGGCGCCGAGCTGGCGCGCCAGATCACCGCCTTGCGGCGTCTCGACCTTGATGACGTCGGCCCCGAGCAACGCCAGCTGGTAGGCGCAATAGGGGCCGGCCAGCACATTGGTCAGGTCAAGGATGCGGATGCCGGAAAGCAGGTCTGTCATGACGTCACGAACAGCTCAGGCATCGCCCGGCACGTGCTCCGGTCCACGCATGCGTCTGTGCTCGATGTAGGCCCAGATATGCGGTCCAACCAGCCCGATGAAGGCCAGCGTCAGCAGCGTCAGCGACAGCGGATGCTTGTAGAACACCGTCCAATCGCCGTTGGAGATGGTCATCGCGCGGCGGAACTGCGTTTCGGCAAGCGGCCCGAGAATCATGCCGATGATGACGGGCGCGGTCGGAAAATCGAAACGCCGCATCAGGAAACCGGCGGCACCGAGCAGATAGAGGATGACGAGGTCGATCGGCGATTGCGAGATGCCGTAGGTGCCGACCGTGGCGAACACCAGGATGCCGGCATAGAGCTGCGGCGCCGGGATCTTCAGCAATCGCACCCAGAGCCCGATCAGCGGCAGGTTGAGGACGACGAGGATGACATTGGCGATGAACAGGCTGGCGATCAGCCCCCACACCAGGTCGGCCTGCGTCGTCAGCAGCAGCGGCCCCGGATTGATACCGTAGCTCTGGAACGCCGACAGCATGATCGCGGCCGTCGCCGAGGTCGGCAGGCCGAGCGTCAGCATCGGCACCAGCACGCCGGCCGCGGATGCATTGTTGGCCGCTTCCGGCCCGGCAACGCCCTCGATGGCGCCGACCGTGCCGAACTCCTCCTTGTGTCTGGAGAGTTTCTTCTCGATGGCATAGGAGAGGAAGGTCGGGATTTCGGCGCCGCCGGCCGGCATGGCGCCGATCGGGAAGCCGATCAGGGAGCCGCGCAGCCATGGCCTCCACGAGCGCGACCATTCAGCCGCGGTCATGTAGAGCGACCCTTTCAACGGCACGATGTCGTCCTTGCCGGCATAGCGGCGCGAGGCCATTTAAAGCGTCTCGCCAACGGCGAACAGGCCAACGGCGACGACGATGACGTCGACGCCGTCCAACAATTCGCTCATGCCGAAGGTGAAGCGCGGCTGCCCCGTCTGCAGGTCGACGCCAATCATGCCGACGACGAAGCCGACGAACAGACTGGTCAGGCCGCGCACCGACGACGAGCCGAGCACCGCCGAAACCGTGATGAAGGCCAGCACCATCAGCGAGAAATATTCGGCCGGGCCGAAGGCCAGCGCGAATTTGACGACGATCGGCGCCAGGAAGGCAACGCCGATCGTGCCCAGCGTGCCGGCGACGAAGGAGCCGATCGCCGAGGTCGCCAGGGCCGCACCGCCACGGCCGGAGCGGGCCATCCGGTTGCCTTCCAGCGCGGTGACGATGGTGGCGCTTTCGCCAGGCGTGTTGAGCAGGATCGATGTCGTCGAGCCGCCATACATGGCGCCGTAGTAGATGCCGGCAAACAGGATGAAGGATGCCTCCGGCGCCACCTGATAGGTGATCGGCAACAGCAGCGCGATGGTCAGTGCCGGCCCGAGGCCGGGCAGCACGCCGATGGCAGTCCCCAGCGTGGTGCCGACCAGGCACCATATGAGATTGATCGGCGAGAAGGCGACCGAAAATCCGTGCGCGAGATGGCCAAGCGTTTCCATGGCGTCAGCCCCTCAGCATGGCAACGATCGAATCGACGGTCGCGTTCAGCTGGTTTTCGATGAAGCCGGCACCGATATTGACGCCAAGCGCCCTGGCAAAGCCGAAATAGGCGGCCAGCGCCAGGATCAGCCCGAGCAGCACGTCACGCAGCGGACGCCGGCTGCCGAAACCGTGGCAGATGAGAACGAACATGATGACAGATGCCGCGGTAAAGCCGAGCGGCTGGATCAGCACCAGGTTGGCGATCAGTCCGAGGGCGGCGATGCCCATCGCCTTCCAGTCGGTCGGCGTCTCCTTTTCGTCCTCCGGCTGCCAGCCGCCCCGCAAGGCGGCAATGATGAGCAGCAGCGACAGGATCACCATCCCGGTCATGGTGATGTAGGGAAAGACGGTCGGACCGACCTTGGAATAGAGCGGCGACACCGGGATTGCCAGCGTCTGCCAGGCAACCGCACCGGCACAGGCGAGGAGCCCGACGCCGATCAGCAGTTCGGGTACTGCAAGGCGCGGCGGCGCCGGCTGGTCGCTGGTGCTCATCATCGTCCTCCCAATGTCGGTCCCTTGGGGCCGGTTCTCCTTGGACCGGTCTCACTCGGCCGATCTCGGCGTAGTTTCACCTCCGGCGCCGCGTATGTCCATGCGGCTGGCGAAAGTCGGCAAGGGTTGGCGCAGGCTGCCGCCCCTTGCCGAGAGCATCACGCTAGGCCGAGGTCCTTGAGGATCGTCCCGATGCGGGCCGTGTCTTCTGCGACGAATTTCGCATAATCGTCACCGGTGAGCAGGATCTGCGTCCAGTTGCGGTTCTTGCATTCGGTGGCCCAGGCGTCGCTCTTGGCCATGGTCTCGATCAGCTTGATCATTGCTGCCTTGTCGGCGTCCGAGACGCCGGGCGGTGCGAAGACGCCACGCCAGTTGAACAGCTCGACATCTATGCCGGCTTCCTTCATCGTCGGCGCATCGATCCCCTCCTGGCGTTTGTCCGCGGAGATGGCCAGCAGCCGCAGCGCACCCGCCTTGACCTGTTCGGCGAACTCGCCATAGCCGGAGATGCCGGCCGCGACCTGGTTGCCGAGCAGCGCCGAAAGCGCCTCGCCGCCGCCGGCGAACGGCACATAGGAAAGATTGGTGGCCGGAACACCAACGGTCTTGGCGATGAGGCCGAACAATATATGGTCCGAGCCGCCGGCCGAACCGCCAGCAACCGGAACCTGCGTCGGGTCAGCCTTGAGAGCAGCGACAAAGTCCGCGGCCGTCTTGAACGGCGAGGCGGCCGGCACCACAAGCGCCTCGAACTCGCCAGTAAGGCGGGCGATTGGCGTGACCTCGGTAAGGTTGTTAGCCGCCTTGTTGGCGATGATCGCGCCGACCATGACCATGCCAGCCACCATCAGCGCATTGCCCTTGCCCTTCCACTGATTGACGAATTGCGGCAGGCCGACAGTACCGCCGGCGCCGCCGACATTGGTGATCTGCGAGCCAGAGATCAGTTTTTCACTGCGCAGCACCTGGTCCATGGCGCGCGCCGTCTGGTCCCAGCCGCCGCCTGGCGCCGCCGGCACGAAAATCTGCAGCTGCGGCGCGTCCTGCGCGAAGGCGGGGATAAAATGCGATTGCGCGAGTCCGGCAGCACCTGCTGCCGCGGTGCTCATCAAGAATCGGCGTCTGTTCAGCATGGGATTCCTCCAAATCGCGACACCTCCTCCGCTGCCTGCCAGAAACGTGGCCTGACTTCAGACCCGCTCGATAAAATTCATGCAGAGTTTGCGTCCTCCTGTCAAAGACAGAACACGCCGCATGCGGCACAATCGGCCTGCGCGATTTTCAGGCTGGCGGACCGGACGCCCGAAGACGACGTGGCAGGCAGTGCCAAACAGGATCCGTCAGGGTTGCCGCTCCAGCAGGATGGTCGGCTTGCCTTGGTAGACGGTTCGCAGCACTTCGCCATAACCGCATTTTGCCGCGACGTTCAGCGAGCCGGTGTTTTCCGGATCGATGATGCAGACGGTCTTCGCGGCTGCAAATGCCTCATCGCCCCAGGCAAGCACCCGTGCGACGACTTCGCTGGCCAACCCCTGGCCATGCACGCCCGAAACCAGAGCCCAGCCGGCCTCCGGAATGCCCTCGATCGACGGCGTCATGTCGCGTTTCAGATCGTGAAAGCCGGCCTCGCCGATGAAGCGGCCGGTCGCCTTTTCCTCGATCGCCCAGAAGCCGTAGCCCAGAAGCGACCACAGGCCGGCATGGCGCAGGAAACGCATCCAGCTTTCCTCCCGCGTGCGCGGCTTGCCGCCGATAAAACGGGTGACGACGGGATCGGCCCACATTGCGACATAGGCGTCGAAATCGTCCAGCCGGTGCGGCCGCAGGACCGTGCGAGAGGTCTCAATCACTGGGGCGACAATTGTATGCGGACTGGCCATGGTCATGTCTCGGTTGTGTTGCCGGTGCCTAATGCAGGTCATCCAACGGTTAGGACAGCGACATGCATGAGACGGGGAATCAAAATCCGTTGCGTAAAACAAGAGCCAAGGCTGTGTAGATTATCTTCCAGGCTGATGTGAATCCTGCCAAGCAGTGTTATTTTTCGCCAGTATTGGTTCACGTGCGTTCGGTTTCGGCGCTGCCGTCCGACAGAGGGGAACAGCATGGACACCACCGACCTTGTGCTTGCCATCTTCCATCATCTGCTGGTGTTTTCGCTGGCAGGCATCATCGGCGCCGAGTTCGTCCTGATCCGCAGCGACTTGTCCGCCGCGACGCTGAAGCGGCTTGTCGGCATCGATCGCCACTACGGCATCATTGCCGTGCTGATCATCGTCGCCGGCATCGGCCGCGTCGTCTATGGTCTGAAAGGCTGGGAATTCTACGTTTACAATTGGATGTTCTGGGCAAAGATGGCCGCTTTCGCAATTGTCGGCCTGTTGTCGATTATCCCGACCGCCCGATTCCTGTCCTGGAACAGGCAGGCGAGCGCCAGTTCCGGCTTCCAGGTGCCTGCGGCGGAGCTAGCGTCCGTTCGCACCTATGTCCGCACCGCGGCCTTCATCTTCCTCTTGATCCCGGTGTTCGCGGCGGCGATGGCGCGCGGCTATGGCTACTAGCATAGGTTGGAGGAAGGGCATCGCACGGCCCAACCTTTCCACTCATTTGCGCGGATAGACGTGCAGTTTGCCGTTTGAGCCCGATTGTCATTTGTCGGGTTGCGCTAGTTATTGCTCCATCTACAGTCAGTTTTGAGAGGAACTCCACGCAGCGGTTGGTAATTCGTATCATGGGAGGAATCACGATGAGAAAATTCGTCGCCGCGCTGGCTGTCGCTGCGGCCGCCATGCTTTACCCACCGGCCGCTGGCGCGCAGACCTACCCCGAACGCACCATCACCATTGTCGTGCCGTTTTCGGCCGGCGGCCCTACTGACACCGTCACGCGTCTTGTCGCGGAAGCCATGTCGAAGGACCTCGGCCAGCAGGTCATCGTCGAGAATGTCGGCGGCGCCGGCGGCACACTGGCGCGGGCCGCGTCGCAAATGCCGAGCCTGACGGCTACACGCTGCTCCTCCATCACATCGGCATGGCGACAAGTGCTACGCTCTACAGAAAGCTCGCCTACGACACGCTGAACGCATTCGAATATGTCGGCCTCGTCACCGAGGTGCCGATGACCATCGTCGGCCGCAAGAACCTCGAGCCGACCGATCTGAAGGGGCTGGTCGACTACGCCAAGGCCAACAAGGACAGCATCACCGTTGCCAATGCCGGGATCGGTGCCGCCTCGCATCTGTGCGGCATGCTGTTTATGAGCGCCATCGGCACGCCGCTGGTCACCGTACCCTATAAGGGCACCGGCCCGGCCATGACCGATCTTCTCGGCGGCCAGGTCGACATCATGTGCGACCAGACGACCAATACCACCAAGCAGATCCAGGGCGGCACGATCAAGGCTTATGCCGTAACCTCGCCGCAACGGCTAGACGTGCTGCCGGACGTGCCGACGACGATAGAGGCCGGTCTTCCCCAGGTGCAGGTCGGCATCTGGCACGGCATCTATGCACCCAAGGGCACGCCGGCCGAGATCACCGAACGCCTGTCGAAATCTCTGCAGGTGGCGCTGAAGGACCAGAACGTCATCGCCCGATTTGCCGAACTCGGCACCAAGCCGTCGCCCGAGGCCGATGCCACGCCGGCCGCGCTCAAGGCCAAGCTGGAAAGTGAGATTGCGCGCTGGAAGCCGATCATCGAAGCGGCCGGCCAGTACGCCGACTAAAGGTTTTTAACGGGGCGCCGCCAGCGCCCCGTTTTTACACCGGCATCGGCACGCCCGTGAGGCGGGCCGGGAGGACGCCATGAAACCTTTCGCAATCGACAGAACCAACGGCATATGCGCCGCGCTGTTGATCTTTATTGGCGCCTTTTTCGCGCTGCAGTCGCTGGGCCTCGAAATCGGCACCGCCTTTCGCATGGGGCCGGGCTATTTCCCGCTGGTGCTGGCAATTGTGCTGATCTTGCTTGGCGCCGCCATCCTCGTCCAAGCGGTGCGTTTCGAGAGCGAGCCGATCGGTTACATTGCGTGGCGCGGCATGCTGTTCATCCTGCCTGCTCCGATCTTCTTCGGCCTGACGGTGCGCGGCCTCGGCTTCATCCCGTCGATCTTCCTGACGGCGCTGATCGCATCTTTCGGTAGCGGCCGTATGAAGCCGCTGACTGCACTCGTGCTGTCAGCCGGCCTGACGCTGTTCGCATTCGTCGTCTTCAGCTACGCACTCGGCCTGCCGTTTCGGCGTTTCGGCCCGTGGTTGCCACTGTCGTTGTGAGGAGATGAAATGGAACTCCTCAACAACCTCGCACTCGGCTTTTCGACAGCCACATCTTTGGCAAACCTCGGTTTCTGCCTGATCGGCGTCCTTCTCGGCACGCTGATTGGCGTCCTGCCCGGCATCGGTGCCACCGCAACCATCGCCATGCTGTTGCCGATCACCTTCCAGATCGGCGACCCGGTTTCCTCTCTCATCATGCTCGCCGGTATCTATTACGGCGCGCAGTATGGCGGCTCGACCACCGCCATTCTCATCAACATGCCCGGCGAATCCTCGTCGGCCGTCACCGCAATCGATGGCTATCAGATGGCCAGGAACGGCCGCGCCGGAGCAGCCCTGGCGACCGCGGCGATAGGCTCGTTCTTTGCCGGCACGGTGTCGACCTTCCTCGTCGCCATCTTCGCCCCACCGCTGACTGCGATAGCGCTGAGATTCGGCGCGCCCGAGTATTTTTCGCTGATGATCGTCGGCCTGGTCTCGTCCGTCGCGCTCGCCCACGGCTCGATCGTCAAGGCACTGGCCATGGTCGTGCTCGGCCTGCGGCTGGGACTTGTCGGCACCGATATTTACACTGGTACGCCCCGCTTCACGCTCGGCATCCGCGAATATGCCGACGGGCTGAATTTCGTCGCAGTGGCGGTCGGTGTCTTCGGCGTCGCCGAGATACTGCGCAACCTCGAAAACGAGCATGAGCGTTCCGTGCTGATCCGAAAGATCTCCGGCCTTATGCCGACCCGCGAAGATTTTCGGCGCATGGCGGCTCCCATCGTGCGCGGAACGATCATCGGTTCGGCGCTCGGCATCCTGCCGGGAGGCGGCGCGATCCTTGCCGCCTTTGCCTCCTACACCGTCGAAAAACGTGTCTCGAAAAATCCCGGGGAATTCGGCAAGGGCGCCATCGAAGGCGTCGCCGGACCGGAATCGGCCAACAATGCCGGCGCCCAAACCTCCTTCATCCCGATGCTGACGCTCGGCATTCCGGCCAACCCGGTAATGGCGCTGATGATCGGCGCGATGATCATCCAGGGCATCGTGCCCGGCCCCAATGTCGCCATCGAACAGCCTGCACTGTTTTGGGGTATCATCACCTCGATGTGGATCGGCAATCTGATGCTGATCATCTTGAACCTGCCGCTGATCGGGCTTTGGGTGAAACTTCTTACCATCCCCTACTATGTGCTCTTCCCGATCATCATGGCGTTCTGCTCGATCGGCGTTTACAGCGTCAACACCAACGTCTACGACCTCTATGCCGTCGCCTTCTTCGGCTTGCTTGGCTACCTCCTGACCAAGCTGCGCTGCGAACCTGCGCCGCTGCTGCTCGGCTTCGTGCTCGGCCCGCTGCTCGAGGAAAACCTACGCCGCGCCATGATCCTCTCGCGCGGCGATCCGAGCACCTTCGTGACGCGGCCGATCAGCGCCGGCCTGCTCCTCATCGCGCTTGCCGTGCTCGTCATCGTGTTTCTCCCCGCGGTCAGGAAGAAGCGCGAGGAGGTGTTCGTCGAGGAGAGTTCCTGAATGTGGACGGCGCCACATACGAGGAACTTCAGAGTCACTTGCCGGGCACTGACTCAGTAGCCGCTTCTACTGGCCCGAGCGGCGCGATCTCGACCAGCGGTGCAGGCACGCTGGTCGTCTTTTCCTTGGCCTTGCAGATATCGGCGATGACGCAGGCCGGGCAATCCGGCTTGCGCGCCTTGCAGACATAGCGGCCGTGCAGGATCAGCCAATGATGCGCGTGCCGCATATATTCATCCGGAATGATCTTCAGGAAACCTTGCTCGACCTGTTCCGGCTTCTTGCCCGGCGCCAGGCCGAGCCTGTTACCGATGCGGAAGATGTGCGTGTCGACCGCCATCGTATGCTGGCCGAATGCCACGTTGAGCACGACGTTGGCGGTCTTGCGGCCGACACCCGGCAGCTCGACCAGTTGATCGCGATCCTCAGGCACCTCGCCGCCATGGTCGCGGATCAGCGCCTCCGACAGCGCGATGACGTTCTTGGCCTTGTTGCGCCATAGCCCGATGGTGCGGATATGGTCGCCGAGCTTGGCCTCGCCTAGCGCCAGCATCTTTTGCGGCGTGTCGGCGATTTTGAACAGCGCCCGCGTCGCCTTGTTGACGCCGGCGTCCGTCGCCTGAGCCGAAAGCACCACCGCCACCAACAGCGTGAAGGCGTTGATATGTTCGAGCTCGCCCCTCGGTTCCGGCCGCTGAACGGAAAAGCGCCGGAAAATCTCATGCACCTCGGCCGCGCTGTAAAGCGCCCGCGATCTCGCCGGCCGCGGACGCGGCTTGACGTTCGAGCCGTCGCGGCGGCCGGGCAACAGGTCTTTTTTTAGCGCAGAAGAGTTTTTGGGCTTGGGGCTTGTCATTGCCTTCCTATAATATTCCCCAATGAGCGACACAAACGCCTCATTTCAGGCCGACGAGCCATTTTTCCAGGCGCTGCTGACACCGCACCGGTCGCTGGGCAAGACCGGCTTTGCCATCCTGATGGGCGCCCTGCTGTTCGGCTGGCTGGTGACCGGAGCTTTTTTTCTGTCGCGCGGCGCCTGGCCGGTGTTCGGCTTCTTCGGCCTCGACGTGATCGCCGTCTACATCGCCTTCCGCGCCAATTATCGTGCCGCCCGGGCTCGCGAGGAGGTATCGGTGTCGCGCACCAGCCTCGACATCCGCAAGACTGCCCCGTCAGGCAAATCGGAAGCACACCGCTTCAATCCGTTCTGGGCGCGCTTTTCGATCGCCCGCCACGCCGAGATCGGCATCACCAGAATGGCGGTCGAGGCGCAAGGAAAAACCGTCTCGATCGGCGGCTTCCTCAACCCTGCCGACCGCGAAAGTTTTGCCACCGCATTTTCGCGCGCTCTGGCAGCCGCCAAGGCGCGCTGAGCCAGCGTTTCAGAACCGATAGCGCAACAGCCTGCCGATCTTGCGCAATGCTGGAATGTATTTCCAAAGGCGAACGAACAGTTTCGCGAACCAGCGCATGCGAGCGGCATGTTCCGGCTTATAGGCAGGGATGTCCTCGACGAACCGCAGCTTCGGAACGGCTCGCTCCAATTCATGCGGGTTCTCGATGCTCCAGTGGACCTCGGCGCCGGTGGCGCGGAAGGAGGAATTGAGGCGAATGATCTTCAGTCCCAGGCGACTATAGGCATCGAAAACCAGTTCGCCGCTCGAAAGATGTCCCACCAAACGAGAAAACAGTTGCTGCCCCTCCTCGGCACCCAGGTAGGGAGTCAGGCCTTCCGCCACGACTATGGCCGGGCGATCCCGAGGTACTTTGTTCAGCCATCCAGGTTCGGTGACCGACGAAGCGATCAGATGGTAGTGATCCCGCACTGGATAGAGCTTGCGCCTGAGATCGATGACTTCGGGATAGTCGACGTCGAACCAGTCCACGCCGGCTGGCGGGTCGATACGGAATATGCGCGTATCGAGCCCACACCCGAGATGCAGTACGATGGCGTCAGGATTTCGGGCGAGAAAGTCCTGAACGCAGACGTCCAGCGTCTTTGCCCTGATTGCTAGACCGATGCCGAGATTGTTGTCGACCTTGAGCCGTGAGAAATCATAATCGATGTTGCGCACCGCCTCGTCGGCAAAGTAGTCCCTGAGCAGCGAATTGGGCAGCCGGCTCTCCAGCGCCTTGCCGTAAAGTGTCAAAAGCAAAGTCTCCTTTGCCCCGGTCAAGTTTACTTTTTCACCAGCCACGACCGTCCTTCCCATTCAAAGCCGACTCTATCTGGGTACATGCTGCGGGAAAGCAAGTTTCGGGTGGTGATCGGCGCCGCGAAGGACGATATTCGCACTCAAGGAGATACTGCCATGAACGCCCAAATGCCTCTCAAAACGACAGCAATCCTTCAGAAAGACATCACGCCTGAAGGTGGAGACTACGAAATCGTCCGTCGTGCCATCGAAAAGATCAGCCTCGACTATCGCGACCAGCCTTCGTTGGAAGTGCTGGCCGAGGAGGTCGGCGAGACGCCGACCGGGCTGCAGAAGCTGTTCACCCGCTGGGCCGGCCTGTCGCCCAAGGCTTTTCTGCAGGCCGTCACCCTCGATCATGCGCGCAAGCTGCTCGATGCCGGCATGCCGCTGCTTGAAACCTCGTTCGAACTCGGCATGTCCGGCCCAGGCCGGCTGCACGATCTGTTCGTCACCCACGAAGCGATGTCGCCGGGCGATTACAAGACCCGCGGCGCAGGGCTCACCATCCGCTACGGCTATCATATCTCACCTTTCGGCATCGCGCTGATCATGGTGACGGACCGCGGCCTTGCCGGCCTCGCCTTCAACGATCCCGGCGGCGAGCGTGCGGCCTTTGCCGACATGTCCAGCCGCTGGCCGAATGCGACCTATGTCGAGGACATGGCGGCGACGGCGCCCTATGCCGCGCGCATCTTCGATCCGTCGCTGTGGCGCGCCGACCAGCCGCTGCGCGTCGTCATGATCGGCACAGACTTCCAGGTCCGTGTCTGGGAGGCCTTGCTGCGTATTCCGATGGGCCAGGCCTGCACCTATTCCTCGATCGCCGCGCGCATCGGCGCACCGAGTGCCAGCCGGGCTGTCGGTGCCGCGGTCGGTGCCAATCCGATGTCCTTCGTCGTGCCGTGCCACCGGGCTCTCGGCAAGTCCGGCGCACTCACCGGCTACCATTGGGGCCTGACCCGCAAACGCGCCATCCTCGGCTGGGAGGCGGGACAGGTCTCTTCTTGAATAGCCAACGAATGGAACGACACGAGCGATGCAAGGACCGCTAGGGTGACAAGCAGCGATCTTACGGAGTAGCTTCCCGCGCAATTAGAGTGGTATGCGCTAGCGGGAGGCACTTCTTGATCGTCGTCATCGGCTCCATCAATCTCGATCTCATCGCAAGTGTCGACCGCTTGCCCGGTCCCGGCGAGACCGTGCGCGGCTCCGGTTTCGCTACTGCCCCCGGCGGCAAGGGCGCCAACCAGGCGCTGGCCGCCGCCCGCGCCGGCGCCAAGGTGCGCATGGTCGGCGCGGTCGGCAAGGACAGCTTCGCCAGCGACGCTCTGGCGCTGCTGCGCGACGGCAAGATCGACCTGTCCGGCGTCGGCGAGACCTTTGCCTCGACCGGTACCGCGTTGATCATGGTCGGCGCCGACGGCGAGAACGTGATCGCCGTTGTGCCGGGCGCCAATGATTCGGTCGTGCCGGGTGACCTTTCCAAGGCTTTCGTAAAAAACGGCGACGTCGTGCTGCTGCAACTGGAGATCCCGCTGCAGACCGTCGAGGCAGCACTCGACGCGGCAAGGACAGCCGCCGCGATGACCGTGCTCAACACCGCACCTTTCCATGGCGACGCGGCCGGCTTCCTCGGCAAGGCCGACTATCTCGTCGCCAACGAAACCGAGTTCGACCTCTATGGCGAGGCGCTGTCGTTGAATGGCCGCGACCGCCCGGCACGGATGCGCGACTATGCCGCGAGAACCGGCCGCACCATCGTCGTCACGCTTGGCTCGGACGGCGTTCTGGCGGCAACGCCGGACGATCTCCTGATGGTTCCGGCGCTGAAGATCACCCCGCTCGACACGGTCGCTGCCGGCGACACGTTCTGCGGCTATTTTGCAGCCGGGCTGGCAGCCGGCCTGCCGCTCGACCAGGCGCTTGCCCGCGCTGCCGCAGCCGGTTCGCTGGCCTGCCTGAAAGCCGGTGCACAGCCGGCCATCCCGCTGGCCAGGGACGTCGATGCCGCCCTGCAGAA
The DNA here is from genome assembly GCF_040323975.1 of Mesorhizobium sp. M0019. Taxonomy (NCBI): domain Bacteria; kingdom Pseudomonadati; phylum Pseudomonadota; class Alphaproteobacteria; order Hyphomicrobiales; family Phyllobacteriaceae; genus Mesorhizobium; species Mesorhizobium sp. M0019. The sequence continues at coordinate 168,838 of NZ_JAMYVK010000008.1, forward strand.
ATCTACAGGCTGAAGCCGGATGACAGCGATGCGCCCGACGACCAAGCATGCGGTGCCGCCCGCCGGCGACATCTGCCGCCTGTCTGCCGTGGAGCTTGCCGGGAAGATCAGGCGCCGGCAGCTTTCGGTGCGCGAAGTGGTCGCGGCATGCCTCGACAGGATCGAGGCGGTGAACCCGCTGGTCAACGCTATCGTTTCATTGCGTGAGCGTGCCGACATCCTGCGCGAGGCCGACAGCGCTGACGCCCATCTGGCGCGAGGAGGAGATACCGGATCGCTGTTCGGCCTGCCGATCGCGATTAAGGATCTTTCGCTGACAAACGGCCTGAGAACCACCTTCGGCTCGCCGATCTTCGCCGATTTTGTGCCTGAGGAAGACGACTTCTTCGTCGAGCGCGTCCGCAAGGCCGGCGCGATCATCATCGGCAAGACCAACGTTCCCGAATTCGGGCTCGGCTCCAACACCTACAACACCGTGTTCGGACAGACGCTCAACGCATTTGACCCGGCGCTGACCGCCGGCGGCTCGAGCGGCGGTGCGGCGGTCGCGCTGGCGCTCGACATGGTTCCCGTTGCCGATGGCAGCGATTTTGGCGGTTCCCTGCGCAATCCCGCTGCCTACAACAATGTCTATGGCTTCCGCCCGTCGCAGGGATTGGTGCCGGCTGGCCCTGACCTTGATGTGTTTCATGCGCAGATGGGCGTCGAAGGGCCGATGGGGCGTAACGTGCGGGACATGGCGCTGCTGCTCGACGTTCAGGCCGGCTATCATCCTCGCGCGCCGCTGTCGCATGATAAGCCAGGCTCGTTCCTCGAAGGGCTGGAAGCACCGGCGGCCGGCTGGCGCATCGCCTGGCTCGGCGATCTTAACGGCCATCTGCCGGTTGAAGCAGGCATTCTACAGCTTTGCGAGGCAGCACTCGGCCGGTTCGCGGATGTATCCTTCGAGGCCGAGCTGCTGATGCCGGAATTCGACTTCGAAGCGCTGTGGCAAGCCTTTGTAACGCTTCGCCAGGCGAGCAGCGGTTGTGCACTCAAGGCGCATTACGACGATCTCCTGAAACGAAGTCTGCTGAAGCCGGAGGCCGTTTGGGAGGTGGAACATGCACTGCGCCTCACCGCGCCGCAGATCCATGCCGCCACGGTGAGGCGCTCGTCCTGGCACCGAATACTGCTATCGCTCTTCGAGCGTTTCGACCTGATTGCGCTGCCAGCCGCACAGGTCTTTCCCTTCGATGTCGTCACCCACTGGCCAAGGGAAGTGGCCGGGCGTGCCATGGACAGCTATCACCGCTGGATGCAGGTCTCAGCGCTCGCCGCGATGGGCGGCTGCCCGGCGGTCAACGTACCGGCGGGCTTCGACGCCAGGGGCCGGCCAATGGGCATGCAATTGATCGGGCGGCCGCGCGGTGACCTCTCCGTGCTGAGGGCGGCTGCCGCCTATGAGGCAACGCTGCCATGGCAGGCCGGCGCCTGCTGAAATCAGCTCCGCATTGTCGGCGCCTCGCCGACTTGCACGCAACTCATCGTCATGCATTGATCGCGACAGCGCGCCGCACGCGCGGCATCTGTGGAGGGAAAAAATGTCGCTGGAACTCTACGCCACCTATGTCGTCGCCTGCATCGTCATCATCCTGGTGCCGGGGCCGACGGTGACGCTGATCATTGCCAACAGCATCCGCCACGGCTCGCGCGCCGGGCTCGCCAATGTCGCCGGCACCCAGGCCGGGCTGGCCATCATGATCGCCATTGTCGGCATCGGGCTGACCTCACTGATCGCCGGCATGGGACACTGGTTCGAATGGGTCCGGCTGATCGGCGCCGCTTACCTGATCTGGATGGGCGTGCAGATGTTCCGCTCGAAAGGCAAGCTTAACGCCGACGGATCGGCAAAAAAGCCGCGTGGCGGCTTCTTTTTGCAGGGGCTGCTGGTGGCGATCAGCAATCCAAAGACGCTAGAGCGGCGGACTTTCATGTGAGTCCATACCCTGCGGCTGCGAAGTAATTTCTGCATTCTATTGGAGAGAAGAGATTGCAG